>CAJXKW010000005.1 GCA_913055855.1 uncultured Limimonas sp.
CGGCCGCGGGCAAGCCGCCGTGGGTTGCCGCATCCAGGCCGTTCAGCCCGGTGCGCCGCTTGCCCACACCGCTTTCCGGCGCGGCCTCAACCTCGGCTGCGGTTCGCCTGGTCACGGGTGCGCGGTCAGTGGAAGCGTGCTGTGCGTCTCCAGCAGCCAACGAAAGTCCTCCTCGGCCAACGGCATGCTATAGTGGAAGCCCTGGGCGATCCGGCAGCCCATGGCGATCAGGGCGTCGCGTTCGCGCGGCGTTTCCACCCCTTCGGCGACGACATCGGCGCCCAGCGCGCCGGCGACGCCCACCACGGTCGCGACGATCTCGTGGCTGTACGGGTCCGCCAGCATGTGCTGAACGAAGCCCTTGTCCACCTTGATTTCATCGAAGGGATACTGCTGCAGGTAGAGGAGCGAGCTGTAGCCGGTGCCGAAATCGTCCAGGGACAGCCGAACCCCCATCGCGTGCAGCTCGCGCAGCTCCGTCTGCAGGCGCTGCGAGCATTTCTCGAAGACGTTCTCCGTGATTTCCAGCGTCAGCGCACCCGGGTCCAGGCCGTGGTCGGCGAAGGCCGCGCGCACCCGCTCGGGAAAACCGCCCATGCTGAGCTGCGCGACCGACACGTTGACAGCCACGCGCACGACGGAAAGCCCGGCGTCCTTCCAGGCGCGCAGGCAGCGGCATGCCTCGTCGAGAACCCAGTCGCCGATGGGCCCGATGAGCTGGCTCTGCTCCGCAACCGGCATGAACTCCGCCGGGGAAACCAGCCCGCGTGCCGGATGCACCCAGCGCAGGAGCGCTTCACAGGCAAGCACCCGGCCGCTGTTCAGGTCCACCTTGGGCTGGTAGTGCAGTTGGAACTCGTTGTTGTTGACGGCCTCGTTTAGCTCGTGTGTGAGCTGAACGCGCGCGTGCAGCGCACGGTCCAGCTCCGAGGTATACTGCTGCCACGGTCGGCCCGGGTCGTTGCGGCTCTGCGCCATGGCGATCTCGGCCTCGCGCATCAGGCTTTCCGGCCCGCGCGGCGAACGGCCGATGCGGGTATAGCCGAACTTCGCGCCCATTTCGACGGAGAGCCCGCCCACGTCGAAGGGCCGCGTGAAGACCCCGTCGATGCGGTTGCGGCAGGCCGCCGGACCGGCCGCGCGGTCCACCGGCACGAACACGACGAACTTGTCGCCGCCCACACGCCCGACCAGACCGCGCTCGCCGGCCACTGCCTCGAGCCGGCGGGCCAGCTCGATGAGCACATGATCGCCTGCCGTATAACCGTTCACGTCGTTCAGCTGGGTCAGGTTCGCCACGTCGAGCATGATCACCATGCTCGCCGGGTGCGCCGTCTCGCCATCGAGGCGTTCGCGCAAGGCTTCGGCGAAGCCGTGGCGCGAGCGCACGCCGGTCAGCCGGTCCTGGTTCGCTGTACGCGCCAGTTCGCGCTGGGCGAGGACGCGCTCGGTCACGTCGATATGCATCACCACGGCGCGCGCCCGCGGCTCGCCCTCGATCGCCGGGTCGACCCGGTTGACCATGAGCCGGAACCAGCGCTCGGTCTGCGGGCCGTGACAGGGATACTCCTGGTCGAAGGTCTGGATCTTGCCGTTCAGGACGTCGCGGATCCCCCGCGCCGCAATGCGCGCGTCCGCCGTGTTCGATCCGTCGGCATGATCGCAGACGGTCAAATAGTTGCGGCCCTCGCCGAGGTCGTTGCCGACGTAGTGGTTCGCCCGGCCGAAGTCGCGCCAGGCGTCGTTGACCTCAAGGACGTTGCCCTCGCCATCGAGCAGGGCGACGTGCGCCGGCAGGGCGTCGATCAGCGCAGAGCGCGCCGCGGCGTCGGCGCTGCGGATCTCGGCATTGCGCCCGCGTTCCACGACCGCGGCGACCTCGTCCGCCACGATCTGGAACATCGCCTTGTGCATGCCGGTGTAGGCGTAGCGATGCCGGCTGGTGAAGAACAGCACCCCAATGGGGCGGCCTTCCACGTGGAGCGGGCAGGACAAGCTGGAGCGCCCGCCCTCCAGCACGATGCGGCTGGTCGCGCTGGATTCCGGCTTCTCCGCGAGGTAGGCCTCAAGATCCGAAATGATGCGCGGCTCGTCGCTTTTGAGCAGGGCTTCCAGCGTACTGCCCGCCAGCGGTTGGACATAGCCGGGGCCGATCTCCGTCGGCCCGAGTTCGGAGCGCACCCAGTGCGCGCACAGATGCCGGCCGTCGTCGGTGAGGAACGCCAGGGAGAGCCGGTCGAGCGGGATCACCGCCTGGAATGCGTCGAAGATGTGGTCGAGCACCTCGCTCAGGTCGGCGCCGGCTTTCGCCGCGTGAACGCGCCGGAACAGGTCCTGCAGGCGCGCGTCGCGCGCATCCAGCGCCTTCGTGAGGCGCTCCAGCTCGCGCCCCACCGTGTCCAGCGGTTCGGCAGCGGCGCGCAACTGGTCCGGGATCTCGCGGTCTTCGCGCAGCGCGCGCAACCACTCCGCGTAGATCTCGTCCCGCGTGGCCAGACTCGGATCCGCGGGAACGATCGATTGTGCCGTGGTGTTTCTGCCGATGGCCAAGCCGGGACGCTCGCCGTTGCTGCTTTCCGTGTTCGTCGCGCGGCGACCGGGAGGAGCCACGCGGAAGCGCACCCTACCCCGGAAATGGTAACAATCCGGTAATTCTCAATACGAATACGAAGAATGATTCCGCCTTTAGGGAGACCGCAAAGGGGCGATACGCCGAAAGGACGAAAGTCCTGTGTCGGCGGGGTCGCTGCCGAATCCGGCCCGTCCGGCGTAATCCGGATTCGAGTTCCTCATCGATCAAAGCCCACGATAATCTCAATTCGGAGCGCGCAAAGGGCGGTCACATTGCGTCGTTCGATGGAAGGGAAGCCACACAAAGGCGGATTGCTTCAGCCTTTGCGGCGGGCATACCCTGACAGGACCGCGACGATGACCGGAAAAGCGGGATCCGTGCCGTGTCTCTCGAGTTGACCGTCACCAGCTACCACCGGCTCTCGCCGGACATCCAGATCCGGCAGACAGTCGGGGAGGGCCCCTTCACCATCGGGCGGGGTAGCGCCTGCGATTGGGTGCTGGTTGACACGGAGAAGCTGTTGTCCAAACACCACGTCACCATCGCGCGTGCCGACGGCGGTTATCGGATCACGGATCACAGTCTCAACGGCGCCTATCTCAACGCCGAATCCGCGCCGATTGGCCGCGGCGTCAGCCGGCCGCTCCACGATGGCGACCGGATCCGTCTCAGCGACTACGAGATCGCGGTGGCGATCCGCGCCGATGTCGATTCGGATGACGCGTGCGACGTGTCCGAAAGCGTGCCGCCCGCGTTCGGGGAAACGCCCGCCCCGGCAGCCGTTCCGGAGGTTCCGCCGGGAAGTTGGTTGGCGAGCGGCGGTGGCCCGGATTCCGGCTGGCGTGTCGGGCCTGCGGCGCCCGCCGCGCCCGCCCTGCGGGGCGGGGCGCCGTTGCCGCCCAACGCCGCCTTGCTCGACGACGACGATGCGGCCGAGCAGGTCGAGCCGGGCGAGATGCCGGCATGGTCGCCGGAAGGGGAGCGCGTTGCGCTGCGTCCCAGCCGGCCGGCGATCCCCGAGGACTGGCAGGAACAGGAGGGGCATCCGGATTCCGCGCCCGGCCCGGAAGCGGAACCCGCGCCGCCCGCCGGCGCCAGCCCGTTCGCGCCGCCCGGTATGGCCGACGCGGCGCTGGCCGAGGGTGATGGCGGAACCGTACCGCCCCGGTCCGCGGCCGGTGAAACGCCGGCATCGCCTTCGGCTGGTGCGGAGCCGGCGGCGGAAGGCGACGGCTATCTCGCGTTCCTGCGCGGGGCGGGGCTCAGCCCGGAAGTGGTCGGCGACGTCGACCGCGAGGCGGCGATGGCGGAGGCGGGCCGGCTGTTCGCCACCGTGGTCGAAGGCCTGATGGAGGTTCTCGCGACGCGCAGCGAGGTGCGCAATGCGTTCCGGCTGCAACAGACGGTGATCCGGCCGCGCGAGAACAACCCGCTGAAGTTTTCCGCCACCACGACAGACGCGCTGCGTGCGCTGATGACCGGGCGCAGCCGCGGCTACATGCCGGCGCGGCAGGCGGTCGAGGAAGCCGTGGACGACGTGAAGGCGCACCAGATCGCCGTCATGGCGGGGGTTCAGGGCGCGCTCAAGGGGCTCCTGCACCGGTTCGATCCGGAAACGCTGGAACGGCGCTTCGGCGCCGAACGCGGCGTGCTCGGCCTGGGCTCGCGCAAAGGCCGGGCGTGGGATGAATTCGTCCGCCTTTACGACGAGATCGCCGCGGAAGCGGAAGACGATTTCCACGCCGTCCTCGGCCGGGAATTCGCCAAGGCCTACGAAAGCTGCGGCCGCAGCCGCCGGTCGGGCGGCTGAGCGCGAAAAAGGGATGACCAAGCCGATGGTTCACGCGCGTACCACCGCGGGCCGGCTCGTGCCTATGGCCGCGCTTGCGCTCATGGGCGCGGTGCTGAGCGGTTGCTTCGGCGCGGCCAGCGGTGCGGCGGGCTCGCTGATGGACAAGATCCTGGAGCCCGGGCCCACGCGGCTGGCCGCGGACGTGGTTGCCGACGACAACCTCAATCCCGACTACGGCGGGCGACCGTCGCCGCTGGTGGTACGGCTATACGAGCTCAAAAACACCGTGGCGTTCGAGAATGCCGATTTCTTCGCCCTGTACGAAGGGGATGTGGGCGCGCTGGAGGCCGATCTGATCAACCGCGAGGAGTTCCAGATCAAGCCCGGCGAGCAGAAGGAAATCGAGCGCAAGCTCGACCCGGAGACGGCGTACCTGGGCGTGCTCGCCGCCTATCGCGATATCGACAACGCCGTATGGCGCAAGACCCTGCCCATGGAGGCGCATAGCTGGAACGAAGTTAGAATCACCTTCAAGGCCTCGGAAATCGTGGCCAAGGTCGACGACTGATACAGTGGGTGGCCGCACCGTGACGGATTACAGCAAGGTCGTCTGGACCGAGGGCCTGTTTCTTCGGCCCCAGCACTTCCAGCAGCAGGACCGGCACCACGAGGATCTGGTGCGTGCGAGCACCGCTGGACTCCAACCGCTGCGCTGGGGCCTGTCGCGGCTTGCCCTGGATACGGACCTGCTCGCCCAGGGGACGCTCGCCGTCACCGAGGCGCGCGGCGTTCTCCCCGACGGGACGCCGTTCGACCTGCCGCGCAGGGGTGATCTGCCGGCGCCCGTCGCCCCGGATCCGGAAACACGCGACGCACGCGTGCATCTCGCCCTGCCGGTGCCTCAGAGCGGGGTCCCGGAAATGCGGCTGAACGGTGGCGCCGACGGCATCGTGCGCTACCGGGCGCGCGAGGCCGAGGTGGCCGACAACGCCGATAGCGGCGGCGAGCGCGTGCCGCTGACGCTGGCCGCCCCGGCGTTCCAGCTCAAGCTCGACGGCGATGACCTTTCGGCCTTTCACGCGGTTCCCATCGCGCGCATCGCGGAGGTGCGCGCGGACCGCCAGATCGAGCTGGACCCCGACGAGATCCCGCCCCTGCTCGACATGCGGGCCACGCCCACGATCGGCGGCTTCCTGGACTGGCTCAACGGCCTGCTCAACCAGCGTGCCGCCCGCCTGGCGGGGCGCGCGACCACCGCCGGCCGGGCGAGCGCCGAGCTGGTCGATCTGCTGCGCCTCCAGGCGATCAATCGGCTCGCGCCGCGCGTGGCGCACATGGCGCGCCTGCCCGACGTCCACCCGCTGCATGCCTACGATCTGCTGCTGGAGATCGCCGGCGAGCTGTCGACCTTCACCGAGGCACGCCAGCCCCCGGCCTTTCCGGCGTACAACCAGGACGACCTGCGCGGCACCTTCGAGCCCGTCTTCGCGACGATCCGGGAGATCTTCAGCAGGGAACCGGAATCGGCGGCGGAAGAGATTCCGCTGAGCGCGATCAACCGCTACGGCATCTGCCGCGCCCAGATTGCCAACCGCAACCTCCTGGAGACGGCGCGCCTGGTCCTGGTGGTCAGTGCGGACATGCCCGCCGAGCGCCTGCGCAGCACGTTTCCGGGGCAGGTGGTCGTGGGGCCGGTGGAGCGCATCTCCGAGCTGGTGAACATGGCGCTGCCCGGAATCAAGCTGCGTCCGCTGCCGGCGGCGCCGCGGCAGCTCCCGTTCCATGCCGGTGCGACGTACTTCGAACTCGATTCGGGCAGCCCGATCTGGGCGGAACTCAAGACCTCGGGCGGCATCGCCTTCCAGATCGGTGGGAGCTATCCGAACATGACCATGGCGCTCTGGGCGGTGCGCGAATAGCGCCCGCACCGACAGAAGGGCAAGGCGATGGCGGAGGGCGACGACGACCGGACCATCCTGCGGCCGACCCCCGGCGGCCGGCGTGCCGGTGCGGTTGCGCCCGCGGCCAACGGCGCCGCCGGGCAGTCCCAGGTCCAGACGCCACACGCGGACGCACCGGCGCACCGGGCGCCTGCCGCCGGGGCGGAGCCGGGCACCCACGAGCATCCCGACGCGCGGCCGGGCGCGGGTCGGGCGGCCGGGGCGCCGGAAATCCGCGATGATTCGCGCAATCCGCTGATCGCCGCCGGGGCGACCCTGCTGACGCTGGCGGCGCAGTTGCGCAACACGCCGCACCACGACGACGTCGCGGGACTGCGCGAGCGCGCGCTCGCGCAGATCCGGGCCTTTGACGAGCGCGCGCGGGAGGCGGATGTCGACGCGGACACGGCGAACCTGGCGCGCTACGCCCTGTGCGCACTGCTCGACGAGACGGTGCTGAACACGCCCTGGGGCAGCGAAAGCGTCTGGGCCACCTCCAGCCTTCTCATCACGCTCTACCGCGAGCGCACTGGCGGCGAGCGGATTTTCCAGCTCATCGACCAGCTCGGCCGGCGTCCGGCGGAAAACCTGGATTCCCTGGAATTCCTCTTCGTCTGCCTGTGCCTCGGGTTCCAGGGCCGATACGCGGTGCGTCCCAACGGGCAGGCCGAGTTGCAGGAGGTTCGCGAGGGCCTGCGCCAGACGCTGAAGCGGCACCGGCCGGCACCGGCCGATACCATCTCGCCGCATTGGGAAGGGCTGCGCGACAACCGACCGCGTGTGGCGCGTACGGTGCCCCTCTGGGTGGCCGGTGCCGCCGCGGGGGCGCTGGTGACGGTGCTTTTCGTCGTGCTGACGATCACGCTGAACCGCGAGTCCGACCGCGCGTTCGCCCGTCTCGACGACCTCTTGCGCGAGCCCGTGCCGACGGCGGCTGCAGATGGCGAGGGGCAGGCGGCGGCTGACCTGGTCGCCCCGGAAACGGGAACGCGCGGCGTGTCCGAGGTGGTTGCGGACCTGCGCGAGACCCTGGCCCCCGAAATCCGCGACGGGAAGGTCGAGGTGCTGCGCGCGGGCGGGCAGGCGCGCATCCGGCTGCGCAACCGCGGGCTCTTCCCTTCGGGTTCGGCGTCGGTCAGCGCTGCGTATGAACCGGTGCTCGCCAAGATCGCCCGAGCCATCGCGGATGCGCCGGGCCCGATCATGGTGACCGGTCACTCGGACAATGTGCCCATCCGCACGGCGGCGTTCCCGTCAAACTGGCATCTCTCCAACGCCCGCGCTGAAGCGGTGATGGGCGCCCTTAAGGCCGGGCCGGGTGCGGCCGACCGCTTCGTCGCCGAGGGCCGTAGCGACAGCGTGCCCATTGCCGACAACGCGACCGCGGCGGGCCGGGCCAAGAACCGCCGGGTGGAGATCAACCTGCGGCCCTGGTAGCCGCGCGCCGTTCCGCTGGAGCGCCGGACATGAAAAAGGTCTTCAAGCTCCTCTTCGGCTGGCTTGGCAACCGCTACCTCCTGGCGGTGCTGGGCCTGATCAGCCTGTGCCTGGTGATCTGGTTCATCGGGCCGCTGATCGCGGTGGCCGGCTGGGCGCCGCTGGGCCCGGAGCCCGTACGCTGGATCGCGATGATCGTGGCGGCGTTCACGGTCGGGCTGGTCAGCGTGGGTTCGGCGCTGCGCCAGCGCCGCGCCAACGCCGCTGTCGTCGCCGAGCTGGCGCAGTCGGGCGGCTCGCCGTCGGCAGCCGATCCGGGCGCGGCGGAAAAGCAGGAGCTGCGCGAACGTTTCCAGGAGGCGCTGACGCACCTCAAGCGCGCCCGCTTCGGCACGCGCCTGGGCGCGCGCCGCTATCTCTATCAGCTTCCCTGGTACGTCATCATCGGCCCACCCGGCGCAGGCAAGACGACGGCACTGCGCAACGCGGGCCTGGAGTTCCCGCTCAGCGACAGCTTCGGCGACATCGCGGTGCGCGGCGTCGGCGGCACGCGCAACTGCGACTGGTGGTTTACCGACGAGGCCGTCATCCTGGACACCGCCGGCCGCTACACGACCCAGGACAGCGACGAGGGCGCCGACGCGGCCGCCTGGACGGGCTTTCTCGACCTGTTGCGCAAGTACCGCCGCCGCCGGCCGCTCGACGGCGTGGTCGTCGCGATTGGGGTGGATATCCTGGCAGGCGGCGATCCAGAGACGCTGGATGACCACGCCCGGCGAGTGCGCCAGCGCCTGCAGGAAATCACCGGGCACCTGAAGATCCAGCTTCCAGTCTACTTCGTGGTCACCAAGGCCGACCTGATGCCGGGACTGGTCGAGACCTTCGACGACCTCTCCCGCGCGCAGCGCCAGCAGGTCTTCGGCTTCACCTTCGACAGCACCGATCCGGAGGCGCGCGCGCCGCTGGGCGAGTTCGACGCGCGCTTCGACGAACTCGCGGCGTCGCTGGACGAGCGCCGGCTGGTCCGCATGGGCGAGGAGGCGGGCGTCGAGCAGCGCGCGCGCATTCACGCCTTTCCGCAGCAGGTTGCCGCATTGCGCGGCGCGCTCAAGCGCTTCGCCGAGCGCGCCTTCGGCGCCACGCGTTATGAAAGTCCTGTCCTTCTGCGCGGCCTTTATTTCACCAGCGGCACCCAGGAGGGCACGCCCATCGACCGCCTGATGTCGGCGATGGCGGGGCACTTCGGCCTTTCGGGCGCGCCCGCGGGCGCCTACAGCGGCAGCGGACGGAGCTATTTCCTGACCCGGCTGCTGCGCGATGTCGTGTTCCAGGAGGCCGCGCTGGTGGGCCAGCGCGGCTTCCTGGCGCGCCACCGGGGCGCCGCAGACCGCCTGGCCTACGGCGGGGTCGCCGCCGCCGCCGCCGTTCTGGCCCTGGTGCTGCTGACCAGCTACTGGCGCAACGAGGCCCTGATCGGCCAAGTCGAGGCCCGTCTGGAGTCCACGCCGACGCTGCCCGATCCGGCGCAGGCCAGTCTGGCCGAAACCGTGCGCGCGCTGAATTGGCTGCGCGACTTCCCCGGCGGCTACGGCGCCGACGGCCGGGCTATCCCGCTGCTCATGGGCTTCGGCCTGTATCAGGGGAACAAGCTGGGTTCAGCCGCGGAGTCCGCGTATCGCCGCGGACTTGAGCGGATCCTGCTGCCCAAGTTGCTCGACCGCCTGGAGACCCAGATGAGCGCGGCGCGCGAGCGCAAGGCGTTCCTCTACGAGGCGCTCAAGGTCTACCTGATGCTGGGCCACCCGCAGCGCCTGGACACGGAACTGGTACGCACCTGGGTCACCCTGGACTGGCGCAACCGCCTGGGCGGTGCGGGCAATGGGCCGCTGGCCGAGGACTTCGCGGGCCACCTGGACGCCCTGTTCGCCACGCCGTATCAGGCGCCGCCGCTCAACGCCCCCCTGGTCAAGCAGGTGCGCAGCCGGCTTTCGGGGCTCACGCTGCCCGAACGCGTCTACGCCACCATCAAGAGCGGTCCGCGCGCGAGCGAGATACCCGAATGGCGGCTGCCCGAGGTGGTGGGGCGCTCGGCGGCGCAGTACTTCCGCGTCGACGGCGGGCCGCCGGGCGCGCGCCGTATTTCCGGCTTCATGACGCGGGCCGGGTATCGCAAGGTGTTTCTCGCCGAAGGGCCGGCGGCGCTGGACGACGCGCTGTCGGAGACCTGGGTGCTGCACGGCACGGCGAACGGCGAGGCGGGCCGGCCGGACCGGACCGAGCTGATGCGCCGGGTCACGGAGACCTATTTCGCTGCCTACATCGACACCTGGGAAAGCTATCTGCGCGCCCTGGAGCTTCGCGCCTTCACCGGCCTGCGCGATGCGAGCGAGATGATGAACGTCCTGGGCGGGCTCAACTCGCCCATCAAGGAGGTCCTGCGCGCGGTCAAACGCGAGACCACGCTGACGGCGGAAGCCATCGCCGAGTCCGAGGGCGGGGATTCCGGAACGCTCAGCCGGGTGCAGAGCCGGGTGCGCCAGCTCCTCGATGCTGCCGGCGATACGACGGGCACCCGGCGCGTCGGCGATGATCCCGCGCGCGCGCTGGCGGCGCGCTTTTCGCCCATCCATGAGCTGGTGACGGTGCGCGAGGGCGGTGCCGCGCCCATCGACCAGCCGCTGGCGCTCATCACCGAGCTGTCCAATCACCTGGGCGAGATCGACCTGACGGCCGGGCAGGGCGACGCGGCCATCGCCGCGGCGCGCGACCAGAGCGCCGGGCGCAGCATCATCGGCAAGGTCCGCCTGAGCGCGCGCCGTCAGCCGGAACCGCTGGACCGCTGGATGCAGACGCTGGCGCAGCAAAGCGCGGCGCTCACGCTGCGCGACGCGCGCCAGCGCACGGCCTCGGTCTGGGAGTCCCGGCTCGCGCCGTTTTGCCGGCAGGCTCTGGCGAACCGCTACCCGCTGGCCCCGGACAGTCCGCAGGACGTCAACCTCAACGACTTCCAGGCGTTCTTCGCGCCCGGCGGGATGTTCGACAGCTTTTTCGAGCAGCACCTCAAGGCCTTCGTCGATACCTCCGTGAGCCCCTGGCGCACGGTGGCAAGTGCGGGCGGATCGATCGACCTCTCGAGCGCTGCCCTGGCAAACCTTGAGCGCGCGAAACGCATCCAGGACGCGTTCTTCGCCGAGGACGGCGACAGCCCGCGCCTGTCCTTCCAGCTCCGCCCGGTGAACCTCGCCGCCGGGGCGAGCAAGGTGGTTCTGGAAATCGGCGAGCAGCGCCTGGTCTACCAACACGGGCCGAGCCGCCTGACCCCCATGCGTTGGCCCGCACCCGGCGGCTCGCAGCGCGCCCGGGTGCAGTTCACGCCGCTCTCCGGCGGGCCGGCGACGGGCTTCAGCGCCGAGGGCCCGTGGGCCTGGTTCCGGCTGCTGGACAAGGCGCGCACGGAGACCGCGGGTGCGCGCGACCGCATCATGGTCACCTTCGAACGGAAGGGCATGACGGCGGTGTACGAGCTGCAGGCAAGCAGCCTCAGCAATCCGTTCAGCAGCGATGTTCTGGAGAAATTCTCGTGCCGGAACGGGTTGTGACCGACGAGACCGCAGCCGGGCCGGGGCTGTTCGGCAAGCTGCCCGCGCACGGCGACTTCGTCAGCCGCGGGCTGCCGCACGATCTGGTGGAGCGGCTGCATACCCTGCTGCGCGAGACCATGGCGGCCGGAAAGCGGCGCGCCGGGCCGGGTTGGCTGGATGCCTACCTGACCGCGCCCATCTGGCGCTTCGCCGCCACGGGCGCCTGCCTGGGGCGGAGCGCGGCGGTGGGCCTGGTCATGCCCAGTGTTGACGCCGTGGGGCGCCACTTCCCCGCGCTGCTCCTCCACCGCATGGCCGGGGATGCCGGTGCCCTGACGCTGCTGGACGCAGCGCACGCCTGGCTGAGCCGGGCCGAGGCGCTGGCGCTGGATGCGCTGGAGACGGAGCTGACCGCGGCGGCGGTGATGTCGCGGCTGGCGGAGTTGGCGCCGCCCATGGCGTACGGGCCCCCCGCGCCGGGCGGGATGGACGATGGTCCGCCGTGGCGGGTGGCGCTCGATCCGGTGGACGCAGGGCCCGACGCGCGCGCCTACGCCGGCTTGGGCGACTGTGCGATGCGGCGCGCGCTCGGGCCGTACAGCGTCTGGACGACCGCGGGGTCGGATCGCGTGCCCGCGGAACTGTGTGTGCTTGCCGGCCTTCCCGGACCTGCGTGCCTCGCCGGGTTCATGGCGGGGCCTGCGGCGACCGCGACGCCGACTGCAGCGCCCGTGCCGACGGGCGGGGTCGCCCCGTGAACGGGCCCCGCAGCGCGCCGCTGCGCTCGGCGTTCCGCACCCACGCGGGCGTGGTGCGGCCGGTGAACGAGGATGGTTACCTGGACGCGCCGGAGATGGGAGTGTGGCTGGTTGCGGACGGCATGGGCGGCGGCGCCCAGGGCGGCATGGCGAGCCGCCGGCTGGTCGAGGCGATGGCGGCGGTGACCATGACGGGTGACCTGGCGGCGCGCACGCACCAGGTCGCCGCGACACTGGCCCGGGTGAACGGCGATCTGCACGCGGTGGCGGCTGCCGAGGGCGACGGCCGGCTCATCGCCACGACCGTGGCCTGCTTGCTCGGGTTCGAGGCCGGGGCGTGCCGTTGTCTCTGGGCCGGCGACAGCCGCGTCTACCGCTGGCGCCGCGGCGCCCTGGTACGGCTCACCCGCGACCACAGCCAGGTCCAGGAACTGCTCGAGGCCAAGCGCATCGACCCGGCGGAGGCCGCCGGCCACAAGCTGCGCAACGTGATCACCCGGGCCGTGGGCGCCGCACCGGAGCTGGACCTGGAAGAGACGCCCGCGGACGTCGAGGCGGGCGACATCTTCCTTCTGTGCAGTGACGGCCTGCACACGCTGGTAAGCGACGCCGAGCTGGGTCGGTTGCTGGGCGAGGGCAGCCCGGACGAGCTGGCGCGCATGCTCGTCCATCTCGCCGTCTCGCGCGGCGCACCCGACAACGTGACCGTGGGAATCGTGCAGCCGTGAACGATGCGCCGACCGAGACCGCACAAGCGCCCGATACCCCCGGTTTCGAGCCCGATCCGGCGGTGCTCGCCGCGGCGCAGCAGGCCATCCGGCCCGACGCGCCCGGGGGCGACAACGTGCGCTACGAGCCCAGTTACGAGGCGCTGGAAGGGGAGATCGGCAAGCTCGAGGCGATCGATGCCCAGCCGGTGGACTGGCGCCGCGTGGTCGAGCTGGGCATGCAGATCCTGCTGGAGCAGTCCAAGGACTTCAGCGCCGCCTGCTTCACCGCGCACGGCCTGGTCGTACGCAAGCACTATACCGGGCTCGCCGAGGGGCTGGCCCTGGTGCACACCCTCGCGGCGACGTTCTGGGACGACATGTTCCCGCCGCCCAAGCGCACCCGCGCCCGGGCGGCGGCGGTCGCCTGGTGGATCGACCGCCTGACGGGCTGGCTGGCGCACAACCCGCCGGGTGAGGCCGATGCGCCGGCGGTGGTCCACGCCGCCGATACCATCGTGGCCCTGGAAGACCTGCTGGGCGAAAAGCTGGGCGAGCGCGCACCCGCACTGGGCGACGTTCGGCGCACGCTCACGGGCTATGCGGCGGATGCCCGCCGGACCCTCGCCGCCGGGGCCGAAGAACAGGCCCGGCAACCGGCGCCGCAGCCGGAGGCCGCGGCACCCGAGGCCGCACCGGCGCCCGACGGCGAAGCGGCGGCAGCGACGGCCGCCGAACCGGTCCAGCCAGCGGCGGAGCCGGTGTCCGCCGGGACCGAGGGCGCGGCCGGGCGGTCGCCGACACAGCCCGCCGCGCCGCCGCCTCCGGTAGAGCTGCCCGCGGACACCGGTGGGGACGTGGCCAAGAGCTTGCGCCAGATCCAGGGCGCACTCCGCCCCATCGCGGAGCACCTGCGCGGGCAGTCGCTCGCCGACCCGCGCGCCTATCGCTTGCTGCGGACGGCAATGTGGCTGCCGGTGGCGCAGCTTCCGCCCAACGACGCCGGGCAGACCCGGATCCCGGCCGTGGAGAAGAACGTTGTCGATTCCCTCACGGCCATGAGCGCCAGCGGCAAGCACGAGGCCGTAATCGCCCGCGCGGAGGAGACCTTCGTCGCCGCGCCGTTCTGGCTCGACGCGCACCGCTACACGGCCGCGGCGCTGGAGGCGCTCGGCCACGCCGCCGCCCGCGCGGCGGTGGAGGCGGCGGTGCGCGAGTTTCTCACGCGCCTGCCCGGGCTGGAGGAACTGCGCCTGGCGGGCGGCCAGCAGGTGGCGGACGAGGCCACACGCGCGTGGCTGGCCGAGCGTGTGTTCGCCGGCGACGGAGCCGGTTCCGCGGGCGCGAGCGGCGCCGAGCCCTGGCACGACGCATTGCGTGAAGCGCGTGTCGCCCAGGGCGAGCGCGGCTTCAAGGCCGGCCTGGCGGCGTTCGGCGCGGGCATCCGGCAGGCGGACTCGGCGCGGACGCGCTTTCTCTGGCGGCTGCAGCAGGCGAAGTACTGCTTGAGCGGTGGCCGCGCCGATGTCGCGCTCCCCCAATTCGTGGCACTGGACGACGAGGTTATCCAATTCGGGTTACACCAATGGGAACCCGAAATAGCGATTGAGGTGGCACGAAATCTTATGCTGTCATATAGAAATGTAGACGGTGATTACGCAGTTGAATTTGACATTCCGTCAAGGATCGCGCGGCTATCGAAACTTTTGACGACGGTCGATCCGATCGGGGCATCCGACTTGATCGGCGATTGATGACACCAAAGCGCGTCGGGACGTGCGAGGCTCGACCAGAGGCGGCGGCAACGGGAGATCGCGATAATGGCCAAGGAAGGATCCGTCGCGCCGAAAGAGCGCATCAATATCGTCTACAAGCCGGCCACCGGCGACGCGCAGGAGGAGGTGGAGCTTCCTCTCAAGCTTTTGATGATGGGCGACTATCTGGGCCGGTCCGACGACCGGCCTGTGGAGGATCGCAAGCCCATCAACATCGACAAGGACAACTTCAATGAGGTGATGCGCAAGCAGAACCTCAAGCTGGACCTGAACGTCCGCGATCGGCTCTCGGAAGATGCGGACGAGAACGAGGAAATGGGCGTAAGCCTGAAGTTTGAGACGCTCAAGGATTTCGAGCCAGAACAGCTCGTCCGGCAGGTGCCCGAACTCAAGCAGCTCCTGGATTTGCGCGAAGCGCTGGTTGCGCTCAAGGGACCGCTGGGCAACGTGCCGGCGTTCCGCAAAATGATTCAACAGGCGCTCAGCGACGAGGACGCGCGTGAACGGCTGCTCAAGGAACTTAACGCCGACGAGCCGGGCAGTTCGAAACCCGACGGCGCGTAAGCGCGCGGTCAAAATCACGGCGGGGGCCGCTTGACGGTACCCCGCGAGGGAACGTGCAGCGCCGGAGGTCGAGATGGCGGATGCGGAGGAGCAGGCCCAGCAGGGCGCCGCGGCGGCGGAAGCCGAGGAGGCCGGTCTCCTGGACCAGATCATGCAGGAGACCAAGATGCGCCCGAGCGACGAAGGCTACAACGTCGCGAAAAAGGGAGTCGAGGCGTTTATCGCCGAAATGCTGGCACCGCGGCGGGCCGAGCAGAAGGTCAACAAGGATGTCGTTGACCAGATGATCGCCGAGATTGACCGGAAGCTGAGTGTCCAGCTCGACGAGATTCTCCACCATCCTGATCTGCAAAAGCTGGAATCGGCGTGGCGTGGCCTGAAGTACACGGTCGACAAGACCAACTTCCGCGAAAACATTAAGCTGGAGATGCTCAACGCCTCCAAGGACGATCTCCTGGAGGACTTCGAGGATTCGCCGGAGACCGTGAAATCGGGCCTGTATAAGCACGCCTATGTGGCCGAATACGGCCAGTTCGGCGGCGAGCCCATTGGCGCGATGATCGCCAATTACGAGTTCGGTCCCGGCGCGCAGGATATCAAACTTCTACAGTACTGCGCGAGCGTGGCGACCATGGCGCACGCGCCGTTCATTGCGTCGGCCGGGCCCAAGTTCTTCGGTCTCGACAGTATCGAGGGCCTGCCCAACCTCAAGGACCTGAAGTCCATCTTTGAAGGCCCACAGTACGCCAAGTGGCGCAGTTTCCGCGAGTCCGAGGATAGCCGTTACGTCGGCCTGACCCTGCCGCGCTTCCTCTTGCGCCTGCCGTATGGCGAGGAGACCAATCCCGTTAAGGCGTTCAATTACGAGGAAACCGTTTCCGGATCGCACGACGATTATCTGTGGGGCAACACGGCCTTCGCCTTCGCCACACGCTTGACCGACAGTTTCGCCAAATACCGCTGGTGCCCGAACATCATCGGTCCGCAATCGGGCGGTGCAGTGGAGGACCTGCCGCTGCACAATTTCGAGACCATGGGCGACGTGGAGACCAAGATTCCCACGGAAGTCATGATCTCGGACCGCCGGGAATACGAGCTTTCCGAGGAGGGCTTTATCCCGCTGACCTTCCGCAAGGGTAGCGACAACGCGGCCTTCTTTTCGGCGAACTCGGTACAGAAGCCAAAATATTTCGGCAACACCAAGGAGGGCAAGGAGGCGGAAACCAATTACAAGCTGGGTACGCAGCTTCCCTACCTGATGATTGTTTCCCGGTTGGCGCACTACATCAAGGTACTACAGCGCGAGCAGATCGGCTCCTGGAAAGAGCGCGTGGATCTGGAAAAGGATCTCAACAAGTGGATCAAGCAGTACGTCGCGGACCAGGAGAACCCGGCGCCGGAGGTGCGCAGCCGCAAACCCCTCCGTGCCGCCAAGATCACGGTAGAGGACGTCGAGGGCGATCCCGGCTGGTACAAGGTGGGCATCAGCGTGCGCCCGCACTTCAAGTACATGGGCGCCAGTTTCGATCTCTCCCTGGTGGGCAAGCTGGATCAGACGTAGGCCGGTGCCCCGCGATGGCCCCGGGAGGCGATCGTGCCCGAAAGGACCCTGTTGGAGCGCATTGACGCGGGCGATCCGGACCCCGAGCGGCGCAGCCGGCTCGACCCGCAGGACGCGATCGATTCCGTCATCGCCCACCTGAGCCGCCTGCTCAATGTCCGCCGGGGCAGCGTGCCCACCCTCCCGGACTACGGGATGCCGGATTTCAACGATCTGGCGCACGAGGACGCGCGGGTGGTCAATGCAGTCCGCGCGGCGATCGTCGACGTGGTGACGCGCTACGAGCCACGGTTGCAGCGGCTGTCCGTGACCTACGTGCCGGACGAGGACAACGTCCTCGACCTGCGCTTTCGCATCACGGCGACGCTGATGCTGGAGGGTGACCGGGCACCTGTCACGTTCGACACCCTGATCGGCGACAAGGGGCAGGTGAAGGTGCGCAGTTAGCATATCGGCGGGTTGTGCGCCGCGAGGCGCGCGCGGCCATCGCGCGGACATCACGCGAAACCGCGGTTCGCTTCACGGAGCCGCGCTTCGGCGGAGAGAGCCGGGTACCGGACCTTGGGCGGGCCATGAGCTTCAACACCTACTACCAGGACGAGCTGGCCTTCCTGCGCGACCTCGGCCGTGAGTTCGCCGAAGCGAACCCGTCCCTGGCGCCGTTCCTCGCCGAGCGCAGCAGCGACCCCGACGTCGAGCGCCTGCTTGAGGGCTTTGCGTTTCTCACCGGCCGCATCCGCCAGCGCCTGGACGATGAGCTGCCCGAGCTGACGCACGGCATCCTGTCGCTGATCTATCCCAATTTTCTTCAGCCCGTGCCCGCGACCACGATCATGGAGTTCGCACCGCTGGCGAACGTCGTGGGCGCCCCGCGCACCGTGGCCGCCGGGGTTGAGGTGGACTCGGTTCCCGTCGACGGAACCGTGTGCCGTTTCCGGACCTGTGCGCCGGTCGATCTGATGCCCCTGCGCGTGGCCGACGTGGGGACGCAGCGGCGCGGCGTGACCAGCGATCTGCGCGTGCAGTTCGCAGTCCTCGGCGGGGCCAGCCCGGGCGACCTGGGCGACCGGCCGCTGCGGCTGCACCTGCACGGCGACATCCAGACCGGGCGCAGCCTGTATCTGTGGAGCCTGAATTATCTGGACGGCGTGACACTGGAGCTGGCGGATGGCCGCCGCATCGATTTCGGAGCGGAGGTGGTCACGCCCGCCGGCTTCGGTTCGGACGAGGCCATGCTGCCGTTCCCCCCCAATGCTTTCCAGGGCTATCGGGTGCTGCAGGAATACTTCACGCTGCCCGAGCGGTTCCTCTTCATCGACGTGGCACGCGTGCTCGCAGCGGTGGCCCGGGCAGGGGCGGATCGGTTCAGCCTGATCTTCCGCTACAGCCGCGCGCTGCCCGACCAGGTGCGGCCGCGTTCGGAGAGCCTGCGCCTGCACTGCGTGCCCGCGATCAACCTGTTCACCACGGACGCCCATCCGCTGCGCGTCGATCGCGCCAAAAGCGAATATCGCGTCCGGCCGAGCGGGCGCGAGCCGGCTCACGCCGAAGTGGTCACGGTGGACCGGGTCGAGGGCTGGTCGCGCGGCAGCGCGCGCCGGCGCAGCTATAGCCGCTTCGAGAGCTTCTCCTTCGACGGCACCGGCGGCGGGAGTGGGTTCTACCGGCTGCGCCGCCAGCCCTCGGTGATGGGCGACGGCGTGGAGACCTATATCGCCTTCGTCGACCGGGCCGACCGCGCGGCCGTGCCCGAGTGCGAGACGGTCTCGCTGGAGTTGACCTGCTGCAACCGGCACCTGCCCACCAAGCTGCGCGCGGGTGACGTCCACGTGCCCACGGGATCGGCGCCGGAATTCGCTGCCTACCGCAACCTTGCCAAACCGGCGCCGCCCGCCTCGCCGCCGCTCGACAGCGGGCTGATGTGGCTGCTCATTTCGAACCTGTCACTCAACTATGTCTCGCTCAGCGATCCCGACGCGCTGCGCGTGGTGCTCTCCGCGTACAATTTTCGCGCGTTCTACGACCGCCAGGCGGAACGCGAGCAGCGCCTCCGTCTGGACGGGCTCCGCGAGACCCGGGTGCGCACCGTGGACCTGCTGCACCGGGGCATGCCGGTGCGCGGGCTGCGGACCGAGCTGACGCTGAGCGAGAGCAAGTTCGCCGGCGAGGGTGAAATGTACCTGTTCGCCACGGTGCTCAACCAGTTCTTCAGCCTCTACGCCAGCATCAACGCCTTCCACCAGCTCGTGGTGCACGGCGCGGAAATGGGAGAAACCTACACATGGCCGCCGACGACGGGGCAGCAGCCGATCCTGTGATCGCCGACCTGCTCGCCCGGCCGCAGCACTATAGCTTCTGCCAGGCCGTCGAGCTGCTGGGGGCGCTGACGCCGCCGGCGGCACGGGTGGGGTATGCCGCGGGCCCGGAGGCGGAGAACCTGCGCTTTACGGTCGATCCCAACCTCGGCTTCCCGGCCTCGGACATCACCGGCCTTGCCGTGGAAATGGTGCCCGGTGGCAACGCGCCGCGCTACCGCATGACCGTGAGCTTCATGGGGCTCTACGGCAGCGCGTCGCCGCTGCCGGGCTTCTACAACGAGGCGGTGGCGCAGAACGATGAGGTGCCCAACAATCGGCGGGACTTTCTGGACCTGTTCAACCATCGCCTGATCTCGCTGGTTTACCGGTCCTGGCTTCGCTACCGGCACTACCTGCAGTATCGCGAGCAGGGCCGCGACCCGTTTTCGCGCCAGATGCTCGCGTTCGCCGGCCTGGGGCCGCCCGAGATCCACGAGAAGGTTGCGGGTGAAGCGCCCGGCCGGCTGCTCGCCTGCGTCGGCTTGCTGGCGTTGCGCCCGCGCTCCGGCGCGGTGGTCTCGACGGTGGTGAGCCAGCTTTTCGACGACGTCCACGCCGGCGTCGAGGAATTCGTGTCGCGCCGCGTGAGCATTCCGGCCGAGCAGCGCAGCCGCCTGGGCGCCGCCAACGTGGGCCTGGGCCAGTCCGCTGTCGCGGGTGCCAGCGTCGGCGACATCTCGGGGAAGTTCCGGCTTCACCTCGGCCCCATGGATTTCCCCACGTTCCGGCGGCACCTGCCCGACGGGCCCGAATTCGCCCGTTTGCGCGACCTGGTGCGGTTTCTGCTCCGCGACCCGCTTGCCTTCGACGTGCGGCTCCGGCTGGCACCGGCGCAGGTCCCCGATCTGACGCTGGGCGGCGGCTGCGCCGGGCGCCTGGGCTGGTCGAGCTGGCTGGGGGGTGCGCCGGCGGCTGAGGCGGCCGTGACCTTCGCCGGCGAACACAAACGCGCAGTCTAACCGTGAAAGCAAGCGACAGGGAGCGCGAGCGCCGTGATCGACCTGGACCTGAAAGCCCTGCTCAAGCGGCTGAACAAGCCGTCGCGCAAGGCCCTGGAGAGCGCCGCCGGCATGTGTGTCTCCCGCGGCAACTACGAAGTGACGATGGAGCACATGCTCCTCGTGCTCGCCGAGAGCAACGACGGCGACGTCCCGATGCTCCTGCACCATTACGGCGTGGACCCCGCACGCCTGCGCAAGACGCTGGCGCACAGCGTGGAACATCTTCGTACGGGCAACAGCGGCCGTCCGGTGTTCTCCCCCCTGTTGCTGGAGTGGATCCAGGAGGCCTGGCTGGTCGCCTCGGTCGAACTCGGCCTTGGCGAAGTCCGCTCGGGCGCGCTCCTCGCCGCGCTGGTGTTCAACCGACAGCGCTATGGCACCGACGATCTGCAGGACCTGCTTGCCGCCATCGAGCCGGCGGAGCTGCGCCGGGGCTTCCAGGACGCCGTGGCGGGCTCGGCGGAAGAGACCACGCGCCTGGACGTCCAGCGCGGCGGCGAGGGGGCTGGCGGCGCCCCCGCCGGTGCGCGCAGCGCGGACAGCGCTTTGGCACGCTTCTGCGTCGACCTGACGGCGCGCGCCCGGGCGGGCGGGATCGATCCTGTCTTCGGCCGCGAGCGCGAGATCCGGCAAATCGTCAACATCCTCGGCCGCCGGCGCAAGAACAACCCGATCTGCGTGGGCGAGGCCGGCGTGGGCAAGAGCGCCGTCGTCGAGGGGCTGGCGCGCAAGATCGTCGCCGGCGACGTGCCCGAGTTCCTGCACGGGGTGGACCTGCTCACGCTCGACCTGCAACTGCTCCAGGCGGGCGCCAGCGTGAAGGGCGAGTTCGAACAGCGGCTCAAGGACGTCGTCGACGAGGTCAAGGCCTCGCCCAAGCCGGTCATCATCTTTATCGACGAGGTGCACACCCTCATCGGCGCGGGCGGCGCCCAGGGCACGGGCGACGCGGCCAATCTTATCAAGCCGGCGCTGGCGCGTGGGGAGATGCGTACCATCGCGGCGACGACGTTCTCCGAGTACAAGCGCTACATCGACAAGGACGCCGCGCTCGCCCGGCGCTTTCAACTGGTCAGCCTGGCGGAGCCCTCGCCCGAGCAGACGGTGACCATCCTGCGCGGCCTGCGCGAGGTCTACGAAGCGGCGCACGGGGTCTACGTGCGCGACGACGGCGTGGCCGCGGCGGCCCGGCTGTCCGCGCGCTACCTCTCCGGCCGGCAGCTTCCGGACAAGGCCATTGACGTGCTGGATACCGCCAGCGCCCGCGTGAAGCTCAGCGTGGGCACCAAGCCGGCGGCTATCGACGACCTGGAGCGCGAGATCGGCGTGAACGAGCGCGAACTCGCGGCCGTCCGGCGCGACGTGCAGTCCAAAAGCGGCGGCGACCCGGCGCGGCTGGATGAGCTGGAAACCGCCATCGCCGAGCAGCGCGAGCGCCTTGCCGCCATGACGGCGGAATGGGAGAAGGAGCGCAACGCCGTCCAGCGGGTGCTCGATCTGCGCAAGGCCATGGCCAGCGCCCAGACCGGTGCCGCGGCACCGGAGCACACCGCGGCCGCGCCGGCGGCGGGTGGCGACGGCGCCGGGGTGGCGGTGCTCGAGACGGCCGCGGACACGGCCGCGGCCGAGGACGCGGTCTCGGGGGAGGCGGCGAGCCAGGCCGACCTCGACGCCGCGATGGCGGCGCTGACGGCGCTCCAGGGCGAAGGCCGCGGGATGATCCATTACGAGGTCGGGCCCGAGGTCGTCGCCCAGGTGATCGGCGACTGGACCGGCATTCCGGTGGACAACATGCTGCGCGCCGACCGCGCGGCGATCATGGGCTTCGCCGAAAGCCTGCGCGCGCGGATCAAGGGGCAGGATCACGCCATCACCGCCCTGGACAACGGCATGCGCACGGCCAAGGCGGGCCTGCAGAACCCAAGCGCCCCGCTGGGCGTGTTCCTCTTCGTCGGACCCTCCGGCGTGGGCAAGACCGAGACCGGGCTGGGCATCGCCGACCTGCTGTTCGGCGGCGAGCGCTTCATGACCACCATCAACATGTCGGAATTCCAGGAAAAGCACACGGTCTCCCGCCTGATCGGCTCGCCGCCGGGCTACGTCGGCTACGGCGAGGGCGGCCGCCTGACCGAAGCGGTGCGCCAGCGGCCGTACTCGGTGGTGCTCCTGGACGAGGTGGAGAAGGCCGATCTGGAGGTCATGAACCTGTTCTACCAGGTCTTCGACAAGGGCCAGCTCGCCGACGGCGAGGGGCGCGTCGTGGATTTCAAGAACACGGTGGTCATCCTCACCAGCAATCTCGCCACGGACATCATCACCGAGATGGGCTCGGGCGAGGAGCCCGCCGACGTGGCAACCATCACCGAGGCCATCCGCCCCGTGCTCTCCGGGCACTTCAAGCCGGCGCTGCTGGCGCGCATGGAGATCGTGCCCTTCCTGCCCATCGGCCAGGGCATCATGCGCGACATTGTCCAGCTCAAGCTGGCCCGCATCGCCGATCGCCTCGCCGAGCGCCACCGCATGCGGCTGACCTACGACGACGCGGTGATCGACCAGATCGCCCGGCGCTGCACGGAAGTGGAGACGGGGGCGCGCAACGTCGACCACATCGTCAACGGCACGCTCCTTCCCGAGATCTCGACCCGGCTGCTGGAGAGGCTGGACGACGAGCAGGTGCCCCAGGGCCTGACCGTTGGGGTGAGCGAGGAGGGCCGCTTCACCTACACCTTCGCCTAAGGAGTGCGCGCCATGGCCGCCACCGATCCGTCCGCCGACGGCGCCGCGGCCGGCCTCCCCGCGGATACGGCCGAGCGCCTCTTGAGCATCAGCGCGGCGCTGTCCCGGGAGCGCGACCTGGACCGGCTGCTCGACGTCATCCTGCGCGCCGCGCGCGAGCTGACCGGTGCCGAGGCCGGGCGCCTGTATACCCTGGACGAGCCCAAGCGCAACCTCGTCCTCCGGGTGGCGCAGAACACCCGGCTGACCCGGGCGCGCGAGGCGGAGACGAGCGTCCCGCTGTTTCCCGGAGGGCGGCGCAACACCGCGCATATCGCCGGCCACTGCGCGTTCAGCGGCCAGCGCGTGGTGCTTTCCGACCTCTACCGTGCACCGGGCTTCGACCTGAACCCGTTTGCCCGCTACGACCAGCTCAACGGCTACCGCACTGCCTCGCTCCTGGCGCTGCCGCTGCACGACCATGAGGGCCTCACCATTGGCGTGCTGATGGTCATCAACGCGGCCGACGGGGCCGGCCGCCGGGTGGCGTTCGACGAGGGACGCCAGCGCGTCATTGCCGCCTTTGCCGCACAGGCTGCGGTGGCCATCAACACCACCCGGTTGATCGCCGAGAATGCCCGGCTGATCGAGATGCTCAACGCCTCCAACCGCGCCCTGCGCCGGGAGAACCAGTTGCTGCGCAGCCGCATCCGCGAGCGCGCGAGCTTCGACGAGATCATCGGCGGCGGCGCGCGCATGCGCCGCGTCTTCGACCTCATGGGCAAAATCGTGCGCACCCAGGCGACCGTGCTGGTGACCGGCGAGACGGGCACGGGCAAGGAACTCATCGCGCGGGCGCTGCACTATAACGGCCCACGTGCGCACGCGGCTTTCGTGACCCAGAACTGCGCTGCCCTCCCGGAAAGCCTCCTGGAGAGCGAACTTTTCGGCTACCGCAAGGGCGCGTTCACCGGCGCCACGACGGACAAGAAGGGGCTGTTCGAGGCCGCCGACGGGGGCACGTTGTTCCTCGACGAGATCGGCGATATGCCCCTGGGGCTCCAGGCCAAGCTGTTGCGCGTGCTGCAGGAGGGCGAGGTACGCCCGCTCGGCGCGACCACGGGCAGGCGCGTGGATGTCCGGCTGATCGCGGCCACGCACTGCGACCTCGCGGACGCCATCAGAACGGGGACGTTCCGCGAGGATCTCTACTACCGGCTGTGCGTCTTCCCCATCGCGCTGCCGCCGCTGCGCGAGCGCCGCGACGACCTGCCCGAGCTGGTGGAGCACTTCCTCGCCGACTGCTGCAAACGCCACGGCAAGACGGTGGCCGGAATCGCGCCCGAGACGCTTGAGCTTCTCGCAGCCTACGACTTTCCGGGCAACATCCGCGAGCTGCGCAACCTGATCGAGCGCGGCGTCCTCATGGCGGAGGATCACAGCAGCCTGCTCCCGGAAGACCTGCCGGCGGCCGTGCACGAGGCCGGGGAGCGCACCTTCCTGCGCCCGGATTCCGGCCCCGAGGGCGCCGCCCTTCGCGACCGCATGGCCGCCTTCGAGGCGCGCACCGTGCAGCGCGCGCTCGATGCCGCCGGGTGGAACCAGACCCGTGCCGCCGAGATGCTGCAGATCTCCCGGCGCGGGCTGATCGAAAAGATGCAGCGTCACGGGCTCCGGCGACCCGAGCCGGCCGGCGAGGGCGACGCCTGATGCGCACGCGCCCGCACAGCACGGCCCGGGTGTGAAGCTGCGCGCACACCCGGCCGCCGGGGCGGATTCATGCGGTCGCGCGGCAGAACCAGCAATTTCTTTGAAATTCAGCAGCTTGGGATTTCCGGCCAGGGCATGGCCGGTTTTGGCACGCGGGGTGCAAGAACGAGGTTGCCCGCGGCGCAAACGCCAAGCGCCGCCGGCGGCAACCCCGACAGCCCCGTGGCGCTGCGGCGCCCCACCCGAGAGGAGACGTCACGATGGCCCAACCGTTCTACATGACCGTTTCCGGCGAGAGCCAAGGCGACCTTCACCCCGGCGCCACGGACGTGGACAGCCTGGGCAACCTTTCCCGGTCCAGCCACAAGGACGAAATCCAGTGCCAGGCTTTCGAGCTGGACATCGCCGCCCCCACGGATCCGCAGTCGGGGCAGCCCACGGGCAAGCGGGTCCACCACGGGCTCAAGGTGACCAAGGTCTTCGACAAGTCCTCGCCGCTACTCTTCCAGGCCCTGGCCAAGAGCGAGCGCATCACCGAGGCGGCGTTCAACTTCTACCGCACCGCACCGGACGGGACCGAGGAGCTGTACTACGTCGTCACCATCAAGAACGCGACCGTCATCGCCATCAAGGGCATCCAGCCCAACGCCCTGGACCCCAGCAACGGCCCCTTCCTGCCCATGGAGGAGGTGACCTTCGCCTACAAGGACATCGAGTGGAGTCACGAGGTCGCGTCGACCAGCGGGGCCGATAGCTGGGAGGACTAACCCCGACGAATGCGCATTGGCCTCCCGCCTCGGCCGTCCGGGTGAGCCCGGACGGCCATTTTGTGTGCGCGGGCGGCTGGCAAAGGCTGTCACCCTGGCAAATCGTCGGCGAAACCGGGAGACAAGGCGTTGGCGAAACGGTGCTGGCTGACCTGGCTGCCCGCCGAGGGCGACGCGTCGGATCCGGGCGGGGCGGTGACCGCGCTTTCCCGGGTGGGGCTGGACGTTTCGGGTGCGCCCTTCTTGGACGACCTGGAGAAGGCGGCGTGGAGCGAGCTTGGGTCGATGCTTGCCGAGGACGACAGGCGCCCGGCTATCTGGCTGGTCGCGGGCAATGGCGCGGATTTCGGCGTGACCAGCGTGCGCTACGGCCTGTCGCTCGCGGCGGCGATGGCGCTGGGTCGTGAGGGCGGGCCGCCGGTCCTGGCGGTGCTCCGGCTCGACGGCGATCCGGCCGGCTTGGACCTGCCCACCCTGTTCGGCAATGCGCTGCGCCTGGACGGTCGGCAGGCCGGGTGGGCGGCGAAGGTAACGGCGGCGGCGCACCGCACGCCGCCCGATGCGCCGGTGGACTTCCACATCAACGTCATCGGCCATCCCCTGATCGGAACCTGGCTGGAAGTGGGGCCGGCGCCGGGCGCGCACTGGCAGGGCGCAATGATGGGCGTCAGCGGGGACAGCGCCATCCTGCACCAGGCCGTGGGCCCGCGCGGCCAGTTGCCCGAGCGAACGACGCTTGCCTATCCCAGTGCCGGCATCAAGGCGGAGGTCGCGGGCGAGACCTTCACCGCGGCGTCCGTGCACAATGCCATCGGCGCGGACGAGTCCTACTACGTTAAGCTTTCCGGACATCCCGCGCGAATCATCGTGGGCAGCGACGCCGCCGCGGAATCACCCGAAGTGAGCGTCCTCACGCTCGCCTGAGCCGGCGTCGCTCAGACGGTGCCGGGCGGTGGCCGGCGGCGCAGGAACAAGACCAGCAGCGCCGCCCTTGCGAGCACGACAAGGAGCAGGACGGCATAGGCCTCCTCGCCGCGCGGCATACGGGCGGTGTCATACGGCGGGACGAGGCCCCCTTCACACCGGAATGGCGAAGCCGTAGCGCGCCCCGCCCGCGCGGTCGCGGCCAAGCTGCACGTCCAGGCGTAGCAGGTTGCCGTCCGCACGGTCCGGATCTGGGTCGAGCCCGGCCCGCACGCGCGCCGCGTCGCCCAGCCGGTGGTTCAGGGCCAGGGCGAGGCGCTGCGCCGCGTCGGCGTCGATCGCGCCGATGCCGCCCAGCAGGGCGTCCAGTTCGGCCAGCAGCCGCGCCGCGCCGAGCTGATAGGGCAGGGTCGCCATGGCGCGGCTTGCCGCCGTCATCGCCGCGTCGCCGTAGATCTCTGGCCGGTGCGCCAGCGGCGCCTGCGCCAGAAATGCCGTGTCGCGGTTGCGCCGGCAGCTCAGCGGAACGATGCCGCACGCCGCCAGGTCCCGGCAGGCGTCCGCGTCGAGCAGCGTCTCCAGCGGGATCTGCGGGCTGTCCGGATCGTCCGCGTCCCACGGTGCCAGCGACAGATCGGGTGTGGCCGCATTGCCCTGGCCGGTGATCTCCGTGGGCCAGCCCGTGGCCGCCGCACTCCGCGCCATCGCCGCCGCGACGAGCCACGCGGGGTTGCCCCAGCACAGATCCGCGCGCCCGCCCACGGGCTCAGCCAGACCCAGATCGCTGCGCCGCGTTCCCGCGCGCGGCTCGCGCAATAGCGGCCGGTTCAGCGTGACGGCGGCCCAGCGGCTGGCCGGCTTGGCGCGGAAGGCGTGCCACGCGTCGTAGCGCGGGTTGTCCAGCACCGTGCGCGGATAGGGCAGGTCCGCCGGCAGAACCTCGGCATCGAAAAACCCCGGCGCGAGCCCGAGCACCGCGGGTGCGCGCCGGTCCTCCGCCGCTTCCGCGACCTCGGCGAGCCACACCATGTCGCGCGTGGCATGGCCGAGTTGTGCGTCCACCAGGATCGCCGAGACAGCCGCTTCATCGGCGATGTCGAGTTTCCGCAGGTGCGCACCCGTCTCGTCGCGCGGCAGGCGCACCACGGTGATCCGGTCGCCACCACGAAAATCCGTGGCCTCCACGACGCGGCGGAGCCCCAGCCAGAACGTCTCCGCCGCGCGCAGCGCCGGCGTGCGCAGGATCGCCGCGAGCTGCCGTCCCAGAAGCGCATCCACCGCCGCCACCGGGGCCGCGTCGGCCGGTTTCCGGCGCCCGGCACCGTGGTTCAGGAACTGCCGTAGCAGGCGCGCCCCCGTGTCCGGGGGTGGGGTGTCCGCCGCCGGCGCATCGACGATCTCGAACAGGCGGTCGAGATCGCCCGCATCGGACGCGGGCGGCACCTCGGGTGTTGGCGCCGGTGCGGGAGCGGCCGTTCGGTCGCCGGCCTGGGCGATGGCCGAGCGCGCCGCGTCGGTCAGCGCCGTCAGCCCCGAATACGCTTCGAGCACCGCTTCACCGCCGCCGCCGCTCGCCAGCGCATCGCGCAGCGCGTCGCGCAGGGCAACGCCCTCGCCGAACAGCCGCACCGCGCCGGCCAGGCCGGCCGGCGTGAAGACGTCGGGATCGTCGAGCGCAAGGGTGTCGCGCAGGGGGTCGCCGCGCAAAACCAGATGGTTGGGTGTCTCCAGCGTCACCTGCTGGCCCAGCCGCGCCATGGCGGCGGAGAGATCGTCCGCCGCGCGCAGGGTGAACGGCCGCGACGGCGCGGCGAGGTCGCCGGGCGCCACCGCGAGGAGGTGAAAGGGCAGAGCGTCGGACTGGCGAGCGGGTGGATGCTGGGGCATGGCGGGGCTCCCGTGGGCGGCCCGGCGGCGCCGTGGCGACAGGCCCAATGTTAGCCGTTCGCACGCCGGCCCCAAGGCCGCGCAGACGGGGACCTCCCGGGCCCACAAGGGCTACGGAAACCGGATGGCCTAACCATTTTGACGGATCGCCGCGGCGGCGCGTCGCCGGGCATCATACGCCCATGGCCGGTGGACACGCCGAGAGCGTGCGCCGGCGCAAGGGAGCGGACAGCATGCGCCGGGCGGAACCATGAGCACGGCCGCGGCATCGGGAATGCCCGAGACCGCCGTGGTGCTGTTCCGGGATCTCGGGACCCATCCGGCACCGGAAAGGCTGGACGGGCTGGCGGCCGAGCTGGGCAGCGCCGTGCGCAGCCGCGACGCGGACTCGCTGCTCGCCGGTTTCGACGCCGTCGCGGACGCCGGTGCGGCGGCTCTGGCGGGTGCGGATGTGGCCCTGCCCGTGGCGGCGGTGGTCGCCCTGGACGCGGATTTGCCGCCGGGCGACCCGGCGGGGGTGCTGCTCGCCGGCGCGCAGCCCTACCTTGAGGCGGGCGTGGTATTGGCCCTCGGCGGCGCGGGCGAGGCGTTGGAACACGCCGGCGCGGTGACCGTCACCCCGTTCGGCCAGGCCGCCCTCGACGGCGACAGCGCAAGCCTCGCCCTGGCGCGCGTGGACCGCGCCGGCGGTGCCGACGCCACCGCCTATGCCGCGCCGGGTGCGGCCGGCACCGCGGCGGCCGGGAACGCGTCCGCGGCGCCCCGGGTGGCTTCCGGGGCGCAAACCGGCACCGGCGGGCTCGCCGAGATCACGGGCGCGCCGCCGGACGTCGCCATCGGGCCGGGGTTCGTGCTCAGCCACACCTACGAGATCGCCGAACTCATTGGCCGCGGCGGTATGGGAACGGTGTACCGTGCGCGGCACCTCGATCTGGGCACGCAGCACGCCATCAAGATCGTCTCCCCCGAGCACGGCGCGGACGAGCGGGTCATCGGGCTGTTCCGGCGCGAGGCGGAAAGCCTGCGCCGGGTGCGACACGACGCGGTGGTGAGCTACGACGGCGTCATCCGCGACGAATGGGGCCGGCTCTATCTCATCATGGAGTTCGCCCAGGGGCCGTCGCTCAAGGAGGTGTTGCAGACACGCAGCTTTACCGAGGCGGAGGCGGAACGGCTGTTCCAGCGCCTTGCGGCGGGGCTGCAGGCGGCGCACGACAAGGGCATCGTCCACCGCGACCTCTCCCCGGACAACATAATCCTGGGCGGGGGCGAGATCGCCCAGGCCAAGATCATCGACTTCGGCATCGCGCGCGATCTGGAGGCGGGCGGGCGCACCTTCATCGGCGCAGACTTCGCCGGCAAGTACGGCTACGCCTCGCCCGAGCAGCTCGGCCTGTTCGGCGGCGCGGTGGACAATCGCTCGGACATCTACAGCCTCGGGCTGGTCATGGCAGGGGTCCTGGGTCTGCGCCTGGACCTGGGCCGGACCATGTCCGCGGCGGTGGAGCGCCGGCAGACCCGGCCCGACCTCACCGGCCTGCGCGCGCCCTGGCTGGACCGGCTCGCCACCATGCTCGCGCCGGATCCGGCGGACCGCCCGGCGAGCCTGCGCGCGTTCCTGACGCCCGAGCCGTCGGCCGCGACGGCCGCCGGGCCGGCCCGGGCGGGCGGCGCGCGGGCCGGGGCGCACGGGGGCGGGCGCCGGCGTCTCCTGGTGCCGGTGCTCGGACTTGCCGCGCTGGCGCTTGCGGGCGTGGGCGGCTGGCTGGGCTGGCGCGCTCTCTCCGGCCCGGGCGAGGCGGAGATGCGGCGCGAGCTGGCGGCCGCCGTGGCGGAACACCTGCCTCAGCCGGCGTGCGGCTATCTGGAGACGGCGCTGACGCCCGCGGCCGGGGGCGGCTTCACCCTCGCTCTGCGCGGCGTGGCGGGCAGTTCCGAGGGGGTGCGCCGGATCGCCGACAGCACCGCCGGGCTGCCCCATGTGGCAGGGGTGCGGAACCAGATGCATGTCCACGCCCCGCCGTTCTGCAGCGTGCTCGCGGCACTGCACGGCTGGCCCGGCGCGGGCGCGCCGGACCTGGCGTTCAACCGCGCCGACGCTACCTATACCAAGGGCGACCGGCTGATCCTGACGGCCACGGCCGGGCTGACCGGGACGCAGCATGTCTACGTCGCGGCTGTCGACAGCAATGGTGCGGTCCTACACATGCTGCCCAACGGGGTGGTGCCGGAGAACACGCTGGCGCGCGGCGAGTCGGTGACCCTGGGCGACGGCGAGGTGCCGGGCGAACACCGGGTCTACCGGGCGGCCGCGCCCTTCGGCCCCAATCTGGTGGTGGCGGCCGCCGCCGATCGGCCGCTGTTCGCCGAGCGCCGGCCCGAGGTGGAAACCCTGGACGCCTATCTGCCTGCGTTGCGCCGCGCCGTGGCGGCGGCGCGCGAGGCGGGCGCGACCGTGGCCGTGCGCCACGCCTTCTTTACCACCGAGCCCTGAAACGGCTTGACCACGGCCACGGAGCACGCCCGCGCATGCGCGACCGCACCCGTCTTCAGCGCCGTCCCCGCGTCAGAACCGTGCGCACCCGCCGCAGACCGGCGCACCTGACGGCTATCGCCGTAGGCGCACTCATGTTGGCCAGTGCGGGGGCGCTGGGCGGCGTGTCGTTGCTCCGCGGCGGGGATCCGCCGGTGCCCCGGGTTCAGACGACCGCGTACGCTGACCTGGCGGCGGCCCGGCCGGACGAGCTGCGCATCCATCGCGTGGCCGCGGCGCCGGAGATCCTGGTTTTCGACTATCCCAGCTATCTGGCGCAGGCGGTTGCACTGAACCGGGTGGCAGCGCTCGTGGAGAAGCGCAACCTGCCGCGCGAACGCGTGGTCACGCCGGCGGAACTGGAGCGTTACATCGCCGCGCGGGGCGGGCGTTTCGTGACGTTCTACTACGGGCACAATTACGATGGGACGGAGCTGGCGCGCTTTTTCGAGCTGGCTGCGGCGGACGCGAATGTGCGCCTCAATCCTGGCGAGCGACGGCTGCGCGAGGCGCTGCTCGCGGCGGGTGCCATTCGCCGCGACGGTGAAGGCTTCGCGCCCGGTACGGGCGCGGCCTATGCGATTTCGCTGGTGAGTGCGGCCGCCCCGGACGTCGCGCCCGAGTTCGGCGCGCGGGCGCGGCGCGTGGCCGTGGTCCACGAGCTGGGGCACGCATGGTACGCCGTGAACGCCGACTACCAAGCCTACGCGCGGGCGTTCTGGTACGATGTGCTGACCCCGCGCGAACGCGACGGCTTCCGCCGCTTTCTCGCCGCGCGCAGCTACGACGTGAGCAACGAGGCGTTGGTCATTGACGAGGCCCAGGCCTACCTGGCTTTCACCCCGGACGCCCGCGTGGTCAGCGACGCCGAGCTGGGCCTGCCCGACGGCCGTCTGGCTGCGCTGCGCGCCCGGTTCGATCCGCCCGCCATGCCGCCGTGGCACGGCAACGAGTGAGCGTGGCGGGCGCGTTTGGATGGCGTCAGCCGACCGGCGGCATGCGCCCGCTCAACTCCCGATATTGATGATTTCCACCCGTCGGTTGGCGGCGCTTTCGGGGTTCTGCGGATCGCGCAGGAAGCGTTCGCCGTGGCCGCGCGTGGCGAGTTTGTTTTCGGGCACGCCCATTTCGGCCGTAAGGAATTCGCGCACGGCCCGGGCGCGGCGCTGCGAGAGCGTCTTGTTGTAACTCGCCGGGCCGACGCTGTCGGTGTGCCCTTCCAGGAGGAAGCGGTAGGGGGCGAGTTCCGCCGACGTCATGGCCTTGCCAACCTCGCGCAGCATGCGTCGGGCGTCGCCCGTCAGGTCGGCGGAATCGAAGGCGAAGGGAACGTTCAGGCTCACCGCGGGCAGGTCTGCCGGTTCCGCCGCCGCCGTGCCGCTGCCGGTGCTGCTCTCGGTTTCGCTCGCCTCGAAGCTCAGGCCGCGCTGGGTGCGCTCGGGCACACCGCGGTAGGTAAGCCCGGTGCCCTTCGGCTTGAGCGCCGAAATCAACTCGTCGGCCGTGGCTTCGGAAAGGGGGACGGTGGTTTCCTGCGCGCTGCCGTCTGCGGCTGGCAGGACGGCGGAAACGCCCAATGCGAAAATGGCGGCTGCCAGTCGCTTCGAAAGGTTCATTTCGCATCTCCCGGTCCAGTGCCACACTGGGATTCAATGTCGCACGGGAAGACCGGTGACGACACGGCCCACGGATACTTCTTTGGGATAACCTCATGCGGTTGCGAATTCACGGCTTCGTGTGCCGGATCCTTGCGGTTGCGGCGCTGGGCCTGGTCGGCCTCGCGCCGGCGCTGGTCGCCGCGCAGGGGCTGAACACCATGCGCCCGTCCACCCGCGCGGTGGAGCGGGCCGTGTCCAAGCAGGTCCAGGCGCGGCTCGTTCCCCGGCTGGATGTGCGGAACAGCACGGGACCGGCGCGCGAACTCGCCGTGGACCCGGCGGCCGAGGTGCTGGCCGTGGTCGATGGGGCGGGCGACTTGCGCCTCTTCGATCTGGGCACGGGGCAGCAGGTCGCGCTGCGGGCGGCGCCGGGGGCGCCTTTTGCCGCCGTCGCGCTCGGCGCAGGCGGCCGGCCCGTGGCCGTGCGCGACCGCTCGGGGCAGGTGTTCCTGGCGCCGCACCCGGGCGCGGCGCTGCAGCCCATCGCGGCGAACGCAGGGGCCGTGCGCGCCTTGGCCGCGGACCTGGACGGCGGCCGGTTGGCGCTGGGTCACATCGACGGCGGGGTAAGCATCTGGGACGTCGCGGCGGGGCGGGTGGTTCAGGAACTTGGTGGCGACGGTCCGGCCGTGACCGCGCTTGCCGCTTACGACTCCGGGTTCGTCCTGGGCGACGCCGCGGGCGGGCTGCGCCGGCTCGATCGCGGCGGGCGCCTGCGCGCCGGCGTGGACGGGACGGATTCGGCCGTGCGCAGCCTCGCAGTGGCACCGGACGGGCGTATCGCCGTGGGACATGCGGACGGACACGTGTCGGTGCGTGCCGCCGACCTTCGTGCCATGCCGCACGCCGGCCGCCGCTTCGACGACACGGCGGCGCGCGGCCTGGCCTGGCTGCCGGACGGCGGGCTCGCGGCCGGTTCGGCCGCCGGCGGGCTACACCTCTGGCGCGCCGACGGCGAGGGCGGGATGCGCACGCTGCGCGGCGGCGGAAAGGCGGATGCGGGAGCGGCCTCGGGCGTCGCCGCGATCGTGTCCGGTGGCGCCGTCCGCATCCTCGCCACCGGGGCGGCCAACGGCGTCTCCGTGTTCGACCCGGCGGAGGCGAATCCGCTGGTGCGCCTGATTCTGGTTGAGGGCGCGTGGGGGGCGGTCGACATGGACGGCCGCTTTGACGGTTCCGAGCCCGCGTTCCGGGACATCCGCTGGCGCGCGAAGGACACTCCGCTGGGGCTCGACCGGTTCGCCGGCCGGTATTTCGAGCCCGGTCTGCTCGCCAAGCACCTCAATCCGGGGCTGCCCTTGCTCACCGCAGACGCAGCGGCGATCGGCGACGGGATCTACCTGCCGCCGCAGGTCACGCTGGACGTGACGGCGCCGCAGCAACGCGCAGACGCGCGTGCGACGCTTCGCGTGCGCGCGGAAGCCCGCGCACCTGCATCCGTCGCGGAGCTGCTCGTGTTCCACAACGGCAAGCGGGTCCCGGCCGACCGCGTGACGGATCGGGCGCGCGGTGACGACCGGGGGCTGCGGCACCTGACCGTGACCCTCCGCGTACCCCTGACCGCGGGGGAAAACCGCTTCCGCGCTGTCGCCGTCGGTTGGGGGCGGCTCTGGAGCGAACCGGCGCGTGCGGCGCTCACCGCGCGCGCGGCGGCGCCGCCCGAGGCGTCGCTGCGCCTGAACGCAGTGGGCGTCAACCGCTACAGCAATCCGCGCCTGAACCTGAATTATGCGGTCGCCGACGCCAGGGGCGTGGCCGAGGTGCTTACCGAACGCGCGGGTCCGCTCTTCGCCCGCGTGGACCGGAACCTGCTGCTCGATGGCGAGGCGAGTCGGGACGCCGTGCTGGGCCGGCTGGACGCGCTGCGCGACAGCGGAAAGCGCGACGCCGCAGTTGTGTTTCTCTCCGGGCACGGGCGCACCGTTGGCGAGGACTGGTACTACCTGCCGCACGACCTGGAATACCTGCGCGACGACGCGCACGTCCGCGACGTGGGCATCTCCGGCGGCGAGCTGACCGAGCGGCTGATTGCCACGCCGGCCCAGCGCATCCTGGTCATCATCGACACCTGCCAGGCCGGGGCCTTCATCGGCGACCTGAACACCTTCGGCCAGCGCCGGGCGCTGCGCGAGCTGCGCGAGCGCACGGGCGTGTTCGTTATCGCCGCCACGCGGGCGGACCAGTTGGCGCCCGAGTACCGCCGGCTCGGGCACGGCCTCTTGACCTATGTGCTGTTGCGCGGGATGCAGCCGGGTGACGATGGCCGGTTGAACGCGGATCGGAATCCTGCGGACGGCGAGCTGACCGTGGCCGAGCTGCAGACCTACGTGGAGGACGAGGTGCCGTTGATGGCGCACGAGCTGGACGCACAACTGCGTTCGCCGGTCGGGTCGGGTGCGGATTTCACCGACCGGTCGCCGGTGACACCTGTGGGGCTCGCGCTGGGCGAGGCGTTCGCCCTGGCGCGGCGCTGACGGAATTTGCCGGGTCGGCGTCACGCGCGTGCGCCGGATGCGCCGCACGGCGCCGTGGCCGGTCCTGTTCGGAACACCCGGAGCGCCGGGCTGAGCGGGCGGCACATCGGCGCCGGTCTGGTGCTGTCGCTGCTCGGCCACGTCCTTGTGGCGGCGGCGATCCTGTGGACGCGTGCGGACCCGCAGCCGCGCTCGCGCCCGGCACCGCCCATGGCGGTGGAACTGGCGGAACGGGATGCGCTGGCGCTGGCCGGGCAGGCCGCGCCCACGCCCACGCCATCGCGCACTGCCGAGGCCCCCGGACCCGGCCCGGCGGAACCGGCACCCCGCGCCGCCCCGTCACCGTCACCGTCGCCGGTACCGAAAGCCCCGCAAGCGCCGCGAACACGGCCGGCGCCCGCGACACCCCAAACGGCCGCGCCGCTTCGGCCCCCCACGGCAACGCGAACGCCCCCGGCTGCCCCCGCGGCCGCTGCCCCGGCACGCCGCGCGGATCCCCCCGTCCCGTCAACGCCTGACACGGAGGTGGCAGCCGCGCGCCGGGCGCAGGCCGTCGCTCCCGAAACCGCACCCTCGGCGCCGGCGCCCCCGCCGCAGGGTGCCGCCCCCGACCCGGCGGCCCGGCTGGCGGCACCGGCCGTTGCCGTCGCGCCGGCGCCGTCCACGTCGCCCGATGCGGTGCGGCTTCCCCGGGCCGGTCCCGCCGCGCCGGCACGCAGCCGCGCCGCCGGGCCGCGCGTCGCGGCAATACCGGATGCGGGAACACAGGCGAAAACGCGGCGACCGGAACCGGTGGCGTCCGCGGTCGCCACTCCGGCGCGAACCGCCGGTCCCGTCGATGCAGCGGACACACAGGCGCCGCGCTCAGCCATCCCAGAGGCCCGACGCGCGGCTTCCGCCGCCCCGCCGTCGGCGGCGGCGTCGGACCCGGAAACCGCGGCACCGTCGGCGCCGGTATCCGCGGCATCGGCATCCGCGGTGCCGGTACGCGGTGGCGTTGCCCCGAAAGCGGCCGGGGCGACGGATGCTCCGACGACGGCGCCGCGCGCACGACCCCAAACGGCTGGCGGGATGAGGCCGGAAACCGCTGGCGGGACGGGGCCGGAAACGGCCGGCGGGACGGGGCCGGCGCCGGCCGATCCGCCAACGCCCAACGTTGTGCGCAGTGCCGCGCGGTCGAGCCCCGCGAGCAAGCCGGCGCCAACGCCGAGGTCCGCCGCTGCGTCCGCGTCTGCGGACGCTCCGGCCGCGCCGCCGGTGGTGGCGCCGAACCGGGCCCAACCCGGCAGCACGCCGCCGCCTCGGCCGGCCCGTCTGGCGCGTGCTGCCCCGGCTGCCGCAGCGGATGCCCCGGCACGTGCCGAAAGCCCGCGGGCGCGCGACCTGCTCGCCGAGGTCATGCAAGATGTCGCCTGCGCAAGTGCCCGTGTGGCGGCGAGGGACGCGCAGGGCAGCGTCCGCCTGACCGGGCACGTACCATCGGACGCGGATCGTCGGCGGGTGCTCGGGCGGCTCGGCGGCATGCTGGGTGACCGGGTGGACGGCCGCGGGCTGCGCGTTGTGCCGCGGCCGCATTGTCGCATTCTCGCCAGCCTTTCGGCGACCGGTCTGGAGCCGGGGCCGGGGCGGGGCGCGGCCGAGCGGTACACCTTCTCGGCGGGCCAGAACGTCCGCTTCACCGTGGGCACGCCGGCGTTTCCCGCGTACGTCTACGTCGATTATTTCGACCGGGCGGGAAGCGTGCTCCACATCCGGCCGCACAACCGGGCCCTGCCGCGCCGGCGCAAACCGGATTCCGAACTGACCATCGGCGAGGGTGGGCCGTTCAACTTGCGCGTGGGCCGCCCCTACGGGATCGACCTCGCGCTCGTGGTGGCGAGCAGCCACCGTCTGTTCGATGCGCCGCGACCGCGGCGCGAGCCCGCGGACGCCTATCTCCGCGACCTGCGCGCCGCCCTCGCACACGCCCGGAAAGCGCCGGACTGGCAGGGCGCGTACAGCTACCTGGTCATCGAGACCCGGCCCGGCCCGCTGGGTGGTGCGACGAACTGAGGAACCGGCACCCGAATTTCATCGGGGCGTGACGGCCGGCGCCTGAGCGTCGCCCGAGGCCGACCCGGTTTTCGCCGGCCCCCCCGGTCGCAAGCCGCTTGCGGGCGGCCAGTGGCGCTGGTGCGGGCGGGGGGACTTGAACCCCCACGGCCTTTCGGCCAAGCGATTTTAAGTCGCTTGCGTCTACCGGTTCCGCCACGCCCGCTGTGGCCCGCTCGCGTCGGTATCGACCACGGCTGTCCCATCTAGCGTATCGCAGCGCGCGCCGCCAAGGGCAGGGGATCCACACCCAACAAGGTGGGCCCGAACGCGAAACCGCCCGCCGGCGGGACCGGCGGGCGGCAGTGAGGGTCTCGCGTCAGCTCGCGGTGATCCGGCGCGTCAGGTCGGCTGCGGGGTGGGTTCCCAGCCGCCCTCGTCGCCGCGGGGCTTTTGCGTGCCCGCCTGGGGCACCGAGGCGGCCGGTTTCTGCTGGCCGGTCTCGGCGCCGCCGCCGCCGTGGCCCGGCCCGGGATCGTAGCCGGCGAGCACCTTCTGGATCTCCTCGGCCGTGAGGCTCTCGTACTCCAGCAGCGCGTTGGCGAGCCGGTGCAGGTCGTCCAGGTGCTCGGTCAGCACCTGCCGCGCCAGGCCTTCCTGCTCGTCCACGATGCGCTTGACCTCCTGGTCGATCAGGCGCGCCGTGTGCTCGCTGAGCTGGCTCTCGCGGGTGAGCTGGTCGCCCAGGAAGACCTCCTGATCGCTGCCGCCGGCATAGCGCAGCGGCCCAAGGCGCTCGCTCATGCCCCATTCGGTAACCATGCGCTGGGCGAGTTCGGTGGCCTTTTTGATGTCGTCGCCGGCACCCGTGGTGACGTCGTCGTGCCCGTAGATGACTTCCTCGGCCACACGCCCGCCGAACATCATCGCCAGCCGTGCCAGGATCTCCGCCTTTTGGTAGCCGTAACGGTCCTTCTCCGGCAGGCCCATGGTTACGCCCATCGCCTGGCCGCGCGGGATGATGGTGATCTTGTGCAGTGGGTCGTTGCCGGGCACGAAAAGCGAGACCAGCGCGTGCCCCGCCTCATGGTACGCCGTACGCGCCTTCTCGTCCTCCGTCATCACCAGCGAGCGACGCTCGCGGCCCATAAGGACCTTGTCCTTGGCATCCTCGAAGTCGCGCATGGTGACCACGCGCTTGGTCGCGCGCGCGGCGATCAGCGCCGCCTCGTTCACTAGGTTGGACAGGTCCGCGCCGGAGAAGCCGGGCGTTCCGCGCGCCAGGGTGCGCAGGTCCACGTCCGGGGCGAGCGGCATGTTGCGCGTGTGCACCCGAAGGATCTGCTCGCGCCCCAGCACGTCCGGATTGGGGACCGTGACCTGCCGGTCGAAGCGGCCGGGACGCATCAGCGCCGGGTCGAGCACGTCGGGGCGGTTCGTGGCGGCGACCAGGATCACGCCCTCGTTCTTCTCGAAGCCGTCCATCTCGGTGAGAAGCTGGTTGAGCGTCTGTTCGCGCTCGTCGTTGCCGCCGCCGAGACCGGCGCCGCGCTTGCGCCCGAGTGCGTCCAGCTCGTCGATGAACACGATGCAGGGCGCGTTCTTCTTGGCTTGCTGGAACATGTCGCGGACCCGGCTGGCGCCGACGCCGACGAACATCTCGATGAAGTTGGACCCCGAGATGGTGAAGAACGGCACGTTCGCTTCGCCGGCGATGGCGCGCGCGAGCAGGGTCTTGCCCGTGCCCGGCGGGCCCACCAGGAGCATTCCCTTCGGGATCTCGCCGCCCAGGCGCTCGAACTTCTGCGGATCGCGCAGGTAGTCGACGATCTCACCCAGCTCCTGCTTTGCCTCGTCGATGCCCGCAACATCCTCGAAGGTGGCCTGCCGGCTGTCCTCGTTGAGCATCTTCGCCTGGGACTTGCCGAACTGCATGGCACCGCCCATGCCCTGGCGCGCGCGGGACATGAAGAAGATCACCACGGCGATCAGCAGCAGCATGGGGAACCAGGAGACGAAGATGCTCCAGAGCGTGCTCTCGCCTTCGTTGCTCGGCTTGACCTTGATGCGCACGTTGTGCTCGCGCATTAGCGAGACCGCATCCGCCCCCTGGGGCGCGAAGGTCTGGAACTTCTGGCCGGTGCTCAGGTGGCCGGTGATCTGGCCACCTTTCATGGTGACGTTGTCGACCTCGTTCGCCTGCACCTTGGAGACGAAGGTGCTGTAACTCATCTTGTTGCCCGTCTTCGGGTCGCCGAAGCCCTGGGTGAGCGAAAGCATCACCACGACGGCGATGGCCACGGCGATCCAGGGCAGGAATTTCCGGAAGCGTTCCGACATGACGCGCTCAATCGGTTGTGGGCCCCGGCGGCCTCGGCCGGGTGACATCGCAGCGTAACCGCCAACTGGGCCGGCTGCCTAGCCCGTCAAGCCGGCTAACGGCGGCGATGGCGAATGGGCGGCGCGCGCGGCGCCGCCCCGTGGGGATACGTGAGGGGATCAAAAGCGGCATTTTCCGCCGGTAAACAGGCTCTGACCCTTCTGCTTGGGCTGTGTCGCCTTGCGGTGACGACGTGCGGTCAGGCGGTGGGCACGACCGCGATGGGCGCGTTTGCTTCGCTTCATCGCCGATCCTCCCTTCCTGTTCGTCCCGAGCGTGATCTACCGTTTCCTGCGATCTCCTTCGCGGTATCCCGACATCTGGGCAGGTGGGAACCGCCGGCCGCACGAACAAGCCAACGGCGCGCACGCCCGGGCGGCGGCTACCCCCGAAGTTCGTCGGGCAGCGCGGCGTCGCGGTCGCTGAGCGCCTCGGTCAGGCGCACCATGAAGGCCTCGCAGCGCGCGAGCTGGTCCGCCGTGACGTATTCGTCGGCCTTGTGCGCCTGGGCGATATCGCCGGGCCCGCAGACCACCGCCGGAATGCCGTGCTGCGCGAACAGGCCGGCTTCCGTGCCGAAGGAGACCTTGCTGCTGGCGTTGCCGCCCGTCAGCGCCTGCGCCAGCCGGACGATGGCGGCATTGGGATCGGTATCCAGGCCGGCGAAGTGCGCACGCTGCTCCAGCTCCACCGCGGCTTCGGGCGCGACCGCACGCATTGCCGGCTCGATCTCCTCGCGCACGTGCCGCGTGACCGCGTCGACCAGCGTGGCCGGGTCCTCGGCGGGAAGGGCGCGGACCTCGAAGGTGAAGCGCGCCTCGTCGGGGACGATGTTCTGCGCCGTGCCGGACTCGAAGGTCCCGCAGTGAATGGTCGTGTGGGGCACCTCGAACGCCGTGTCGAAAGGCCCTTCGGCCTGTTTGCGCCGGTGCATATCGGACAGATAAGTGACGATGCGGGCCGCGTACTCCAGCGCGTTCACGCCCTGTGGCGCCAGCGCCGAGTGACAGCTTCGCCCGCGCACCCGGGCGTGCATCGAGAGGTTACCCTTGTGCCCGTTGATGACGCGCATGGCCGTGGGCTCGCCCACGATCACGGCGGCGGGCGTCACGGCGCGCCGGTCGAAATCGGCGAGCAGCGTGCGCACGCCCAGGCAGCCCACTTCCTCGTCGTAGGACAGGCAAAGATGCACCGGCGTGTGCAGCCCGGCCGCCTGGAATGCCGGCACGTGCGCCAGGCAAACGGCGAGGAAGCCCTTCATGTCGCAGGTGCCGCGGCCGTAATACGCGCCGTCCGCCGCGTGCAGCGCGAAGGGATCGCGCGACCAGGGCTGGCCGTCCACCGGCACCACGTCGGTGTGCCCGGACAGCGCCACCCCCGGGCGGTCGGCCGGCCCGATGGTGGCGTCCAGGTTCGCCTTGGTGCCCGTCTCGTCGCGTGTGAGCCGGCACGCGACGCCGCGATCCTCAAGGTAGGCCTGGACCTCCTCAATCAGCGCGAGATTGCTGTTGCGGCTCGTGGTGTCGTGCGCGACGAGCCGCTCCAGCCAGGCGAGTGTCGCCGCGCTCGGGGAATCCGCCACGGATCACCTCGCTTATCGGTGCAACGATTCCGGCCGCAAGCTGTAGCGCAGGGGCGCACGCTCATGCCAGCGCCGCGGCTTCAGGGCAGGAACTGCTCGTTGAGGATGCGCTCTTCGAGATTGTGCTCGGGGTCGAAGAGCAGGTACGCCGCCTTTTGCCGGTCCTCGTGGACGCTGACACGGTGGACGTCGCGGACTTCCGTGTAGTCCGCCGTCGCCGAAACCGGCCGCTTGTCCGCCTCCAGGACGTCGAACGCGACCTCGGCCTTCTGCGGCAGGAGGGCGCCGCGCCAGCGCCGCGGCCGGAAGGCGCTGATCGGCGTGAGCGCGAGCAGCGGCGCGCCGATGGGGATGATGGGGCCGTGCGCGGAGAGATTGTACGCCGTGCTGCCCGCGGGCGTGGCGACGATGATCCCGTCGCAGATCAGTTCGTTCAGGCGCGTAACGCCGTCGATGCGGATGCGCAGCTTGGCTGCCTGCCGGCTTTCGCGGAGCAGCGAGACCTCGTTGAGCGCCAGGGCCTCGTTCACCGTGCCGTCGCCGGTTTCGGTCTGCATGCGCAACGGGTGGAGCTGGACCTGCTCGGCCCGGTCGAGGCGCTCGCGCAGGTCCGCCTCGGTGTAGGCATTCATCAGAAAGCCCACCGTGCCGCGGTTCATCCCGTAAATGGGGATGGCGTGCTCCATGTAGGCGTGCAGGCTTTCCAGCATCAGGCCGTCGCCGCCCAGGGCGACGATGACGTCGGCTTCCTCGGGCGGCACGTCGCTGTAACGCTCGCGCAAGCGTAATAATGCGGTCTGCGCCTCCTCGGAATCGGCAGCGACGAACGCGATCCGGCGGCGATGGCTCATGCGGGATCCAGACGGGATGGTGGGCGGTCGATTGCACGATTGAGCATAGCATGGCGTCCCGCCGCCTGCCAGAAAGGCCGGGGCGCCGTTGTGCGGAGCATCGTCGCATCGCGCGCCGGGGGTTCCGGTGGCTATCCTCGTACATCAGGCTGCGTCAGTCGGCGGTACGGGGCGTTTGACATCGCGGGCTTGTGCGCGATGTTGTCGCCACACGCCCACGCCGGGTTGCATGGAGACACGATGGCCAAAGCGCACAGCTTCGCCCTGGTAACCGGGGCCTCCGAGGGAATCGGGCGGGCCTTCGCCCAAGAGCTTCCGGAAAGCACGAACCTGCTTCTGACCGGCCGCAACAGCGAACGCTTGGGGCAGCTCGCGGAAGAGTTGCAGGTCGGGGCGCGCATCGTCGAACCCTTCGTTGCCGACCTCAAGGCCGCCGAGGACCGGCAGGCGCTGATCAACCGCGCCGGGGAGCTGGAAGTCGATCTGCTCATCAACAACGCCGGGCTGGGCCAGTTCGGCGGCGTGCTCGACGTCGACCCCCAGGGCGAGGTGGATACGGTCGAAGTGAACTGCGTCGCGGCCGTTGACCTGACCGTGAATCTGCTCCCCGCGATGCTCGAACGGGCGGCGGTGCGCGGGGAGCGGGCCGGCCTGATCAACGTGTCGAGCACCTTCGCCGTGCAGCCGGTGCCCTACATCGCCACCTATGCGGCGACCAAAACCTTCCTGCTCACCTGGACGGAGGCCCTGGCCGTCGAGCTGTGCCGGCGGCCCATCGACGTGCTTGCGCTGTGCCCCGGCTCGACGCGCACGGGCATGGCTGCGCGCGCCGGTTACGACCCGCAGCTTCCGTTCCGTGCCGATCCGGCCGATGTGGCCAAGGAAGGGCTGCACGCCCTGGGCCGGGAAACGGTCCATGTCTGCGGCGGCGTCTCGCGCGCGGCGCTAACCCCGTACTTCGCGCCGCGCCGCCTGGCGACACGGGGCCTGGGCCTGATCACGGGCGCGGCGAACCGGATGGCCCGGCGGCGCTGATCCGGCTCATGCCGTCGTTCTGTGACGCGACGGGGGGATCGCGTTGGGTCTCGGCGCGGGGCAGGGTGATCCGGACGACGGTGCCCGCGCCGAGGGTGCTCGCGATATCCATGCGGCCGCCGTTCACCTCGGCGAGTTTCTTGACCAGGAACAGTCCCAGCCCCACGCCCTCGCTGGTCTGGCCCGTGGTTCGGTGGATCTGGACGAACGGTTCCTGGATTTCCTCCAGCTTGTCCGGTGGGATGCCGTGGCCGGTGTCGTGCACGGCGAGGACGAGCCGGTCCCCGTCCGCCACTTCGGCGGTCAGGCGGATCTCCCCGCCCGTATCGGTGTATTTGACGGCATTCGTGAGCAGATTGGTCAGCATCTGCTTGACGTGCGAGCCGTCGGCATAGATCGGCGGGGTCTCCGGCGGCACCTGTGCGCATAAGCGGATTGCCTTGCGCTGCGCGCGCTGCTCGACCATGCGGGTGCAGGTTTCGGCGATTTCCGGCGGCTGCAGCGTCTCGGGCGCCGCCGTCACGGAGCCCGCCTCGATCCGGGAGATATCCAGGATGTCGTTGATAAGATTGTAGAGATACCGTGCGGCTTCGTTGATGTCGCCGGCATACGCCCGGTAGCGCGTGTTGCCCAGCGGGCCGAAGACCTCCTGGCGCAGGATGTCGGCGAAGCCCATGATGGCGTTCAATGGCGTGCGCAACTCGTGGCTCATGTTGGCCAGGAATTCGCTCTTCGACCGGTTGGCGGACTCCGCGGCCCGTTTGGCCTCGAACAGTTCCTGAGCGGTCGCGACGCGCGCGGTCACGTTGGTGGCAATGACCACGACATGCTCGACACGGCCGTTCGGGGCGACAAAAGGCACGGCGGTCGCCTCCAGCACGTAGCGTCCGCCCTTTGCATCTTGGTTGCAGATCTCGCCGTTCCAGGTCTCGCCGTTACGAACGGTGTCCCAGATGGTGTCGAAGCCGGTCACGGCATCGGGCGCGGAGCCCAGGAAGCGGCGCGGGTCCGCCGCGAGTTCCGCGGCGGCATAGCCCGAAAGCCGGCACAGGTTGGCATTGACGTGGGCGACGTCGCCTTCGGCGGTCAGGCGGGCGACGTGCGCATGGGCATCCAGGGCGGCCTGCTGGAAGCGGAGCTGCCGCCGCGTCTCCCGGGCGTCGAACTCGACGCGGAGCAGGCCGCCCAGGACCAGCACGCTGACGAACTGCACAATGGCAAGCGCCGGCCCGGCTTCGCCCAGGAGATCGAGCGCCTGGCCGAAGGGACGGATCAACAGGAAGGACAGCAACGTCGTCGTGGTTACACCCAGGGCACAGGCGAGCAGAGTGAGCACGCGCGGCCGCCGCGCCTGCTGCCGGTCGGTGACCCACCACCAGCCGGCGAGACCGACCCCGGCAGCCAGGGCGTTGCCAATCAAGCCGGCGTAGACTCCGCTGCCACCCAGCGTTGCGCGGTGGATTTCGCTTGCCAGCAGCGTTGCGGCGCCCGCGACCGGCCCACCATAGAGGTTCGCCAGGGTGAGCAACGCCCCGCGCGCATCGGCGATCACGCCGGGGGCGAGCTGGACCGGGAAGGCGGTGCTATAGATGACGCTTCCGGCGAACAGCACCGCCATAATCGCGGTCCTGGCACGGCGTCCGGTATCCGGCGTATAGACCCGAACCAATACAAAAAAGGCAAATATCACGACGAGCGTGAGGAGGATCTCAGCCAGACCGAGGAGGATTCCGAGGGAAGTCAGCATTCGCCCAGACCCGCAACCCCGACCCACAGGTTTGAAAAATCAATTGCGGCACTGCCAGTGCAATATGGCCAGTACCGCGAATAACCATTGCAGCGAAAACCGGAGGGGTCAACGGACCCACGCGTTGTGTACCGCTTCTCTCCGATCGGGTAGGCAGGCCCCCCGGATGGCCGCTCAGGCGGCAGCGGGGGCGGACTGACCCTGGGTGGCCTTCTTGAGGTCGAAGTTGGGCGCCAGGGGCGCGCCGCCGGTGGTGTCGCTGGCCAGTTCCTCGATTTCAGATTTCTTGCTCAAAATGAAATCGGCGCCGTCCTTGTTGGCGTTGGCGATCTCTTTCAGGAACGCTTGCGCGGCGTCCTTCTTGAGCTTTCCGTTCTTGACAGCCTGGGTGAGCTTGGCCTTGACCTGCTGCATCTCCGTCAGGTCGGCCAGGGTAAGCCCGGCGGCATCGGGAAGCCGAGTGAAGATGGCGTAGATATCGTTGGACGGCAGGCCGAAGCAGAACGCCTCCAGAGCCTCGCGGTCGCCCTTGCGCGCAGCGATATGGAACAGGGTGTCGCCGCGCCTGTTGCGGTGAAGCAGCGCGCAGAGCAGCGGGTTCGCCGGCGCAGGCGCGTTTTTGTCGATGGTGATGGGGGTGCGCACCTCCTCGCCGCGCACACGTTTTTTCATGGCGATCTCATCGTTGACGAGAAAGCCCGTCATTTTGCGCAGGAATTCGAGCGCGCCATTGTGCAGGCAGTGAAACAGCACCGACTCGCCCCGGCGGTCCAACTTAAGCAGGCGCTTGCACAGTACCGCCTGCCGGTACGCCTTTTTCGTGGCCACGTCGGGTGGCGCCATGTACTGGACCGTATCTTCCGTGTCCAAAAGCAGGATCCGCAGCAGGTCCTCGAACATACCCCGGTTGGCCACGCGGATGAGCTTGAAAAAGGCGGTCGTGCCGTCGCGCTCGTCGACATAATCGAAGAACAGGCGGCAGGTGGCGCGACGGTGCTCGGCGTCCTGGTTCGACTTGGTGGCTTGCTTGAGAATGTGCTGGGACAGAAGGGCGCGGTTCGCACTCAGATCCTTCTGGAAGAGCCAGCTCATCATCGAGGCCTTTTTGCGGTCGTCGCCCTTGGCGTGCTCGGCGATGGCGGCCTCGATGTTGCCGATCTGCAGGTGGCGGGTCTGGATCAGCGCGTTGATCGACTGCCACTTGGGTTCGGGCAGGAGCATCTTGCCCAGCGGGCTGATACCCTGCTTGTTGCGCCGGGTGAAGTTGATATCGAACTGGAGCAGGGTGTGCGCCATGCGCAGCGTATCCTTGCCCTCGTTCCGGCGCAGGTTGTCGGCAAGATAGTGCCAGACTCCGTTGCCTTCCGCGTCCTCGCTGTTGAGGAACGTGTCGATGCTTTGTTGATCCCAGGTGTCAGAGATGGTGCTTAAGATCCACTGTGCATTCTTGATTTCGTATGCACCCAGACGATTGAGAAGATAATTTTCTCCGGATAGGCCACGCGCTTTATAAAGTCGATCGGAGTTATCCTCAAACTTGATCCAGTTGGAAAGAATTTTGTCGAACCGGCCGTTGCCCCGCTCCAGGCGCTGGGTAATCTCGCTGTGAATCGACTCGATCGAATAGCGCGACATGGGCGACAGTGTCCTCGTGTGATCGTGCGGGCGTTGGCACACGAACCTCTAGGAGCTTCCACACTGGGAATGGAGGCGTTAACAAAGATCTAACGGCCGTTTGGCGTGCCAGTTGTAAGGGTGAATGCCAATGCTGGGTGTGATGCGCACGCGTATGCGGCGAAGCCGTTCGTGCGGCCGTGCAAAAGCCACCATGTGCTGTGTGGTTGCCGCTCCACCGGCGACGGCGCATAGTCACGGATGGGCATTTATCCGCGTGCCGGAAGGAGGCCGCGATGCCGGACGACGCCGCTCAGCGCAGCCACGCCGGTGAGGCGCGGGAGGTCAAACGCGCCAGCCCCAAGCTGCTGGATTCCGGGACTCTTGCCGAATTCTGGGTCCGCCCGGACGCGCAGAACCCGCGGCTGACCCAGCACGTCCAGGGCGTCGACCAGGACGGCCAGCCCATCGAGACGCCCGTCGTTATCGAGCGTCCCCTGACGATCTTCCTCAACGATCAGGAGATCGTCACCGCCATGACGGTGAACGACTATCCCGAATACCTCGCCGTTGGCTTCCTGCTGAACCAGAACATGCTGCACGCCGACGACGTGATCGAAGGCGTGGACTACGACGATGAGCTGGAAGTCGCCGTTGTGCGCACGCGGCGCGCCACGAACTACGAGGAGAAGCTGAGGAAGCGCACGCGCACCTCGGGCTGCGCCCAGGGCACCGTCTTCGGCGACATCATGGAGAGCTTCGACCGCATCGTCCTTCCCAAGGATACGGAAATCCGAACCTCCTGGCTCTATGCGTTAACGCGAAAGATCAACCAGACGCCCAGTCTCTACCTGGAAGCCGGTGCGATCCACGGCTGCGTGCTTTGTCAGGAAGACCGCCCGCTGATCTATATGGAGGACGTGGGCCGCCACAACGCGGTCGATAAAATTGCGGGCTACATGTTCCGACACGGTATCGCCGCGGCGGACAAGATTTTCTACACCACAGGGCGCCTCACCTCGGAGATGGTCATCAAGACGGTGCAGATGGGAATTCCCATCCTGGCGTCGCGCTCGGGGTTCACCGCCTGGGGCGTTGAACTTGCGCGCCAGGCCGACCTGACCCTGATCGGCCGGGCCAAGGGCCGGCGCTTCATGGCCTTGTCGGGCGAGCACCGGATCGTGCGCGACACCGACCCGAGCGAGGTCGCGGCCGAAGACCCCAAATACCAGCGTAAGGGCAGCCGCGATGCCTGAGCCGGGCGGCGCGGTCGGCGTCCTGCTCGCGGGCGGGCAGTCGCGCCGCATGGGCGGCGGCGATAAGGCGCTGCGCCCGCTGGGCGGCCGGCCGCTTTTGGCGCACGCCGTCGAGCGCGCGGCGCCGCAGGTGGACCGGCTGGTGCTCAACGCCAACGGCGACGCGGCGCGCTTTGCGGGCTTCGATCTGCCGGTCGTGCCCGATGTCGTCGCGGGCTTCGCCGGCCCGCTCGCGGGTGTGCTCACGGGCATGACCTGGGCGGCGGCGCACGCGCCCGGCTCTTCCTGGATCGCCACCTTCGCCTGTGATGCGCCGTTCTTTCCCTGCGATCTGGTCGCGCGCCTGCGCGATGCGGTGGCGCGCGAGGGCGCGGACATGGCCTGCGCGGCGAGTCGGGGGCGCACGCATCCGGTTTTCGGTCTCTGGCCGGTGACGCTGCGCGGCGATCTCGAACACGCCATGCGCGAGGCGGGCATCCGCAAGGTGGACGCCTGGACGGCGCGGTACCGGGTGGCGACTGTGCCCTTTGAGATCGTGGAGACGCCGCACGGTCCGTGCGATCCCTTCTTCAACGCCAATCATCCCGAGGATCTGGCGCAGGCCGAGCGCTTGCTCGCGCGCTCCTGAACTGGTGTGCGTCGCCTTGCAGGGGCATGGCGCGGGTGCTACCGTCCGCACGCTCGCGCCGGGCCCGGCGCGGCGTATCCGATGATGTCCACACGGATGATGTCCACACGAAAGGCGGAGCAGGTATGGCGGTTGATCCCGAGACCGTCCGGCACGTCGCACGGCTCGCCCGGGTTCGTATCGAGCCCGAGCAGCAGCAGTCGCTGGCCACGGAGCTGTCCAACATCCTTGGCTGGGTGGACCAGCTCAACGAGCTGGACACCGAGGGCGTGGCACCCATGACAAGCGTGGCCCAGATGCGCCTGAAGATGCGCAAGGACGAGGTGACCGACGGCAACCGCCGCGAAGACATCCTCGCCAATGCGCCGGAAGCCAAGCACGGCTTCTTCGTCGTCCCGCGCGTGGTGGACTGAGCCCCGATGACCGAGCTGACAGATCTGACCCTGACCGCCGCGCGCGACCGTATCGCGCGCGGCGAGGTTTCCGCGCAGGAACTCACCGAGGCGCACGTGCGCGCCGTCGAGGGCGCGCGCGACCTCAACGCCTTCATCGCCGAGACATCCGAACTGGCCATGGACATGGCGAAGGCCAGCGACGACCGCCGCGCCCGGGGCGAGGCCGGGCCGCTGGAGGGCGTTCCGCTGGCCATCAAGGACCTGTTCTGCACCAAGGGCGTTCAGAGCACTGCCGCCTCGCACATCCTGGACGGCTTCACGCCGCCCTACGAGTCCACCGTGACCGCCAATCTCTGGAAGGCCGGGGCGGTCATGCTGGGCAAGGCGAACATGGACGAGTTCGCCATGGGGTCGTCCAACGAGAACAGTCACTACGGCGCTGCCCGGAACCCTTGGCAGCGGCGCGGCGACAACAAGCCGCTGGTGCCGGGCGGCTCCTCGGGCGGCTCGGCCAGCGCCGTCGCCGCGCGCGCGGCACTGGGAGCCACGGGGACCGATACCGGCGGCTCCATCCGTCAGCCGGCGTCGTTCTGCGGTATCGTGGGTATGAAGCCAACCTACGGCCGGTGCTCGCGCTTCGGCATCGTCGCCTTCGCTTCGTCGCTCGACCAGGCCGGGCCGATGACGCGCACGGTACGCGATGCGGCCGTGATGCTGCGCGCCATGGCGGGTCACGATCCCAACGATTCGACCAGCGTCGACACGCCCGTTCCCGACTTCGAGGCGGCGCTGACCGGCGACATCCGGGGCCTGCGCGTGGGTATCCCGGCGGAATACAGCGTCGAGGGCATGCCCGAAGAGATCGGCCGCCTGTGGCAGCAGGGCGTGGACTGGATCAAGGCGGCCGGAGCCGAGCCCGTCGAGGTCTCGCTGCCGCGCACGGCGTATGCGCTGCCCGCGTACTACATTATCGCGCCGGCGGAAGCCTCCGCCAACCTCGCACGCTACGACGGCGTGCGTTTCGGCCACCGCTCGGCGGAGGCGCGCGATCTGCAGGAGCTGTACGAGCAGACACGCGGCGAGGGCTTCGGCACCGAGGTCAAGCGCCGTGTGCTCATCGGCACGTACGTGCTCTCGGCCGGTTATTACGACGCCTATTACAACAAGGCGCGCAAGGTCCGGACGCTGATCGCCGAGGACTTCCGGAACGCCTTCGAGTCCGTGGACGTGCTGCTGGCGCCCACCACGCCGTCCGCCGCCTTCGGCGTGGGCGAGCTGGTGGACGATCCGTTGTCCATGTACCTCAACGACGTCTTCACCGTGCCGGCCAGCCTGGCGGGCCTGCCGTCGATCTCGGTGCCCGCGGGGCTGAGCGACACTGGCCTGCCCATGGGCCTGCAGCTTATCGGCCGGGCGTTCGATGAAGAGACGGTGCTGCGCACCGCCGGCGTGATGGAGGACGCGGCCGGGTTCGACCACCGGCCGGCGTTCATCGCGGGGCGCTGACCGGCGCCCCGCGCGCCCGGCGCCGACGCGAACCGGGCGCCGCGGTGGAAGCTGCCGATCCTGCCGGTGTCAGGACTCGCCGGCGTTGCCGTCCGCGTCTTCGTCGCCGGGGGCGTCGGCCGGATCGCGCTTGAATGGCGCGTTCGCCTTGCGGTCCTTCACCCGCGCGAGCAGCTCTTTGGCCATCTCGCGTTCCTGCGGTCCGCCCTTGCCGCGGATGTCGTTGGTCGCGACGTGCTGAAGCGCCGAGATGTGCTTGTCGAAGATCTCGTCGAAATAGGCGTCGTCCTCGACGTTATCCAGATAGTCAAGGAGATTGTCCGAGATGGCCGTCACCAGGCCATAGTCGTAGCTGCCCGCGACGTTGCGCATGTCGAGGAGTTTGCGCCGCACCTCCTGCCACCAGTCGTCCTTGGGCGCATAGACCTTGGGTTTTTTCCGCTGCAGCCGCGTGAGCTGGGCGATGTCTTGGGTCAACTGCGCCTTGTAGTCTCCGCGCATCTCGTTCAGCGCCTCCTGGCCGCGCTTGACGGCCTCCTGGGCGCTGATGCCGCCGGGCTTCTGGAGGCGTTCTTTGAGGCTCGTGCGCGGCTTGTTGCTGTGCGACTGCGACGTCATGGGAAAATCCTTCGCGTGCCGGTCAATTCGCCTTGGATGCGGAGGGGGAGCCGGCCTTGCTGGCAGCTTCAAGATTGGCGAGGCCCACCGGGTGCTCGATCACGCCGACGATCCGTTTGAACAGGGTGTCCGGGGAGACGGGCTTGCGCAGGAAGCCGTCCACGCCCGCATCCCGCGCGGCAACGACGCGTGCCTTTTCGGTCAGGCCGGTGAGCATGATGACGCGGCGCTCGGGATCGAACAGCGCCGGATCGTGGCGCAGGCGCTGGATCAGGTGATAGCCGCTGACGTGCGCCAGTTGCCATTCGGTCATCACGATGTCGATGTGGTGATGGCGCAGGGCATCCAGCGCCTCGTGCCCGTCCACGGCCTCGTGGACCGCGGCGAAGCCGAAACGCGCCAGAACGCGCGTGACCATCTTGCGAAAGGCGTGCGTGCCGTCTGCAACCAGGAGTGTGATTTCCGAGAAATTGAATTCCGGGCCCGTAACCGTGGTCTGGCTGACGATATCGTAAACGGCGGGCGTGCGTGTCATGCTGCGTCTCGTACTCCTGGATTGAACGGCGAACCAGCCGGCGCAGCCCGCGTCTCGGCCCGGGCTCGGTGCATCCCGTTCGCAGGTGGTACCTCCACGATTCTTGAGAATTTAACCGACCTGACCACACGGGTCCAGGCAAGCGCGCTTACGCGGGCCAGCGCGAGCCCGTTGCGACCGGGCGCGCAATGCGGTACCTCCCCGGCAGCGATGCCGCGTGTCCGCCCCGCGGGCAGGGCGCGCGGCGCTCGGAACCTTCTCACCGGACAACGAAAAGCGCGGCGAGCATCATGGCGAACTACCGGATCGCGGGCGAAACGGGTGAATGGGAGATCGTCGTCGGTCTCGAGGTCCACGCGCAGATCCGCTCGAGGGCGAAGCTGTTCTCCGGCGCGGCCACGGAGTTCGGCGCCGAGCCCAACACGCAGGTCTCCCCCGTGGACGCCGGCATGCCCGGCATGCTGCCGGTCATCAACGAATTCTGCGTAGCCCAGGCGATCAAGACGGGGCTGGGGCTGCGCGCGGCGATCAACCGCGTCTCCACCTTCGAGCGCAAGCAGTACTTTTACGCCGACCTGCCGCAGGGCTATCAGATCTCGCAGTACGAGCACCCGCTGGTGGGCGAGGGGACGATCTACCTGGACATGCCCGACGGCGAGGTCGTGCCCGTGGGGATCGAGCGCCTGCACATGGAGCAGGATGCGGGCAAGTCCCTGCACGACCAGGAGCCGGGCAAGACCTACATCGACCTGAACCGCTCCGGCGTGGCGCTGATGGAGATCGTCTCCAAACCGGACATCCGCAGTCCCGAGCAGGCGGGCGCGTATATCACCAAGCTGCAGTCGATCCTGCGCTACCTCGAGGTCTGTGACGGCAACATGGCCGAGGGCTCGATGCGCTGCGACATCAACGTCTCGGTGCGCCGGCCCGACGGCGGCTTGGGCACGCGCTGTGAGGTGAAGAACGTCAACAGCGTTCGCTTCATCATGCAGGCCATCGAGGTCGAGGCGATGCGCCAGATCAACGTCATCGAGGAGGGCGGCGAAGTCGTCCAGGAGACGCGCCTGTTCGACTCGCGCAAGGGCGAGACGCGCTCGCTGCGCGGCAAGGAAGAGGCGCACGACTACCGCTACTTCCCCGATCCGGACCTGCTGGAGCTGGAGGTCGACGACGCCTGGATCGATGAGATCCGGCAGACCATGCCCGAGCTGCCCGACGAGAAGAAGACGCGTTTCATCCAGGACTACGGCCTGGGCGCCTATGATGCCGGTGTCCTCGTTGCCGAGCGCGACACGGCCGACTTTTACGAGTCCGTGGCCGCCGGGCGCGATCCCAAAACGACGGCGAACTGGGTCACCGGTGCGTACTTCGGCGCACTCAACAAGGCCGGGATCGATCTGGGCGACGCCCCGGTGGACGCGGCCATGCTGGGCGAACTCATCGACCTGATGTCGGACGGCACCATCTCCGGGCGCATCGCCAAGGACGTCTTCGAGGAGATGTGGGAGTCCGGCAGGAAGGCCGGCGACATCGTCGAAGAGAAAGGCCTCAAGCAGATTTCCGACACGGCCGAGCTGGAGGCCATCGTGGACCGGATCGTTTCGGAGAACCCCAAGCAGGTGGCCCAGGTCCAGGAAGGCAACAAGAAGGTCATGGGCTGGTTCGTCGGCCAGGTCATGAA
>CAJXKW010000006.1 GCA_913055855.1 uncultured Limimonas sp.
TCCGTGCGCTCGGCGCGCGTGAGGGACACCTGCCCGTCCATGCGCAGATGCTCGGTGAAGCGATAGCCGAAGTCCACGTCGAAGCCGTAGAACTCGGCGCCCGTGTTGCTGTAGATCAGCGGCGTCGAATCGCCGTTGGCGTTGCTGACGCGCTCCACGTCGCTGTCGATGGTGTTCGGCGTGTCGTCGAAGGGCGTGCCGGTGATGAAGTCGTCCACGTCGCGGTAGAAGATGCGCGGCCGGAAGTAGGCGCTGCTCGTGGTCCAGTCCGCCCCCAGGCCGACCTCGTGCGCCACCTCGGGATCGAGTCCGACTTGGCCGATGTGGTTGTTGCCGTCGGCGAGCCCGGCGGTGGCCTCGATGGGCAGCCAGGCGAAGCGCTCGATGTAGGAGGGGGAGCGCGTCTTGCGCCCACCCTGAAGGCGCAGCGTCACACTTTCACTGACGTCGTAGGCGAGCTTGGCCGTCCAATCCACGAGCGTGTCGCTGGTGTCCCGGTCGCCGCTGTTGAATCCGTCCACCAGCCGCTGCACCGGCGGCGCGCCCGGCGCGGCGCCGGTCGCGACGCGGCCGGCATCCATCTCCACCTGCGTGACGCGCGCGCCCAGCTCGACGTTCAGATCGCTCGTCACGTCGGCGTCCCACTCGCCGAAGGCGCTGTAGCGGTCGCGGTCGATATCCTCGAAGTTCTGGACGAAGAAGGCCTCGTTGCGCGGGTTGAAGATGTTCATCTCGTGCCCGGCCAAGTGCCCGTCCACGCCGAGCTTCAGCGAACCCAGACCGATGCCGCGCTCCAAGCCGAGCGACCAGCCGATCCCGGTGCTCTGCGCGTTCACGCGGCGCGGGTTCGCGTTGCCGAGCGCGCGCAGCGTGACGTTGTCCATCCGGTGGTCGATGTCGGAGTAGGACAGTTCCGCCGTCACCGTGCCGAACGCGGTTTCGCCGGTATAGTCGGAGGAGAGGATGTTCGTGTCGAAGAAGCGGATGTCCATGGGCAGCGCGGGGTTGCCGGTGTCGTCGGTTTCGTGGTGGCGAACGTTGAACGACAGCTCGTGCCCCGGCGCCAGGCGCACGCCGTAGCCGCCGCCCACCATGTAGCGCTCGTGCTCGCTGGCCTGGATCTCGCCGCCGGGGAATTCGATGTCGCCGCCCTTGCTCCCGCTGGTCATGGCGTGGACGCGGTGGCGGTCGGTGGCGGCCTCGACGAAGCCGGACCCGCCGCCCGCATCCTCGGCCGTGCGCAGCTCGCCGTTGACCTCGCCGCCCACGCGGATCGCCTCGCCGGGGGCGAAGCTGCTTTCCTTGAGCTGGGCGTTGACCGAGCCGCCGATGCTCTCGGCGCCCGTGCTCACCGACGCGATGCCGCGGTCCGCCTCCACGCTGTCGATCAGCCCCGAAGGGGCGTAGTGCAGCGGCGGGTCCATCCAGTTCGGCCCGCCCGGGTTCACGTAGGTGCCGTCCACGCGCACGTTCATGCGCGGCCCGAACATGCCGCGGTGCTGCACCTGCCCGCTGATGGGGCCGTTGTCGTTGACGCTGTAGCCGGGCTGGCGTTCCACGAGGTCGGCCGAATCGACGCCCGAGGTCGTGGTTTCCGCGGGGTCGACCGTGAGCGTCTCCCCCGCGCCCGGCGCCATGATGGGCGTGCCCTCGACCTCGATCGTGCCCAGGGTCTCCGTGTCGTCGGCCGTCTGCGCCGCCGCCGCGTGCGGCAGCGCCAACGCGCCGGCGAGCGCGCCCACGCCTGCCATGAGGCGCGCCCTTCGCGATGTGGTGTGCTGAATCATGCTTGAGCCCCGTCCCCCGATCTGCGAAACCCGTGTTGCGAATGATTCTCACTTCCGGTGAGTCGGAAGCACCCGACTACAACCAGAAACCGAACCTTCCGCCCTTGGAACCTTTCGTGTTAGGCAAGACGCGTCAAGCGAAAGATCGTCACACGGGCTGGAAACACACCAGCGGCGCGCGGGGTGACGCGGCCGGTCGAAAGGCGACACCGCGATGAAGCGGCACGGAAACGCATCGAATCCGATGGACCACACGCCCCGGCAGGCTTGACGGACTCCGGGAACACGGATAGGGCTGACGCTATGTTACGATATAACATCTTTGGAATCGCCGGCCTCGCCGCGGGGTTGCTGGCGGGCGTCGCCAACGCCGAAACCGGCACGGTCGGCGTGGAGCTGAACAAGCTGGAGGCCGTCGACGGCGGCTGCCGCGCCTACATGGTGTTCGACAACGCCAGCGGCCACGCCTTCGACGCCTACACGCTCGATCTCGTGATCTTCGACAGCCAGGACGTGATCGCCAAGCGGCTGGCCGTGCGCACCCGCGGGCTGCGCGCGGCCAAGACGAGCGTGAAGCTGTTCGACATCCAGGACGTCGACTGCGGCGACGTCGGGCGCATCCTGTTGAACCGCGTGCGCGACTGCCAGCCGGCGGGTGACGCCACGGTGGACTGCACGGCCGTGACGGCCACCAGCTCGCGCACCGACGCGGCCTTCGTGAAGTAGCCCCGTTCGGGAAACGCACCGGCGCTCCAGGCGCCGAGCAGAGGATGTCGGCCATGCAGACGGACTCCCAGGGCATCCTGGACACCCTGCTGTCGCTGGCGCAGGCCGGCGGCCCGGTGGTGGTGATCCTGGCCGCGCTCTCGGTGATCGCGCTGGCGGTCACGCTCGCCAAGGCGTACCAGCTCTGGCGCGCGCGGCCCGATCCCGACGGCACCGTCGAAGCCGCGCTCAACGACCACCGGCGCGGGGCGACGGCGCACGCCCTCAACCGCCTGAACGCGGCGCGCGGGTCGCTGGCGCCCATCCTGGCGCGGGCGCTCGCGGGCCTTCGCGGCGGCGCCGGCGACCGGGGCACGCTGCGCGAGGAGATCGAGCGCGAGGCGGGGCAGCTCATGGAGGAGCTGCGCTCGCACCTGCGCGTGCTGGAGATTATCGCCGCCATCAGCCCGCTGCTCGGCCTGCTGGGCACGGTGCTGGGCATGATCGAGGCGTTCCAGCAGATGGAAGCGGCGGGCAGCCGCGTCGACCCGGCCGTGCTCTCCGGCGGCATCTGGGAGGCCCTGCTCACCACCGCCGTCGGGCTCGCCGTGGCGGTGCCCAGTGTGGCGGCGGTGAACCACTTCGACCGCCGGGTCGAACAGGTCACGCATCTGATGGAGGACGCGGTCACCCAGGTGTTCACGGCTTCCGTGGTCCCCGAACGTCCCAGTGAGGCCGGCGATGCCGCCGCCCAGCCCGCCGCAGCGGCTCACGCTTGAGCGCCGGCGCAGCGCGCGCGCCCGGATCAGCCTGACGCCGCTGATCGATGTGGTGTTCATCCTGCTGGTGTTTTTCATGCTCGCCTCGAACCTGGCCGAGCACCGCGCCATTCGCCTGGACGCGCCCGCCACGGCATCGCCCGAGGCCGAGGGGCCGCCCGCCGTGCTCCTGCGCATCGCCGCCGACGGTGCGCTCGACCTGAACGGCGAGCCCATTGCCGAGGGCGGGCTCGGGGAGGCCATGGCGCGCCTGACCCGGCACGAGCGCGAGCCGGTGGTGGTGATTCACCCCGGTGCGGGTGTCGATCTGCAGCGCGCGGTCTCGGTGCTCGACCGCGTCGAGGCGGCGGGCATTGCCAACGCCCGGCTCATGCGGGGGGAATGATGAAGCTGCAGCGGCGCCACAAGGAACGGTCGCCCGTCAGCCTGACGCCGCTGATCGATATGGTTTTTGTCGTGCTCATCTTCTTCATGCTGGCGGGGCGGGTGAGCGCGCCCATGCCCTTCGAGGCGAAGCCGCCCGAATCCGACCAGGAGCGCCGCGCCCGCAATTCGGCCGCTACGGTCTATGTTGCCGTGGAGGGCCGGCTCGCGGTCGGGCAGACCAAGACGACGCTCGGCAAGCTCGGCGGATTGGTCCGCGATCGGCGCGGCGACGACGGTCCGGTCCGTGTTCGAGCGGACGAGGACGCAGCAGCAAACCGCGTGATCGCCGTCCTCGCGGCCCTGCGCAACGCCGATATCCGCCAGGTGCGCCTGCTCACCAAGCCCGCGGAAAACAGTTGATGCGCTTGCGCAACCACCATATCGGGCTCGCGCTTGCCGTGGCGTTGACGCTGCACCTCCTGGCGTTCGCCGCCCTGCGAAGCGCATCGGATCCGGCCGAATCGCGCGCACGCGGCGGTGGCACTGCCGTAACCCTGGGCGGCATGCACGCGCCGACAAGCACGGCCGGCGCGGGTTCGCCGACGCCGGCGGAAACCGTGACCCCATCGAAACCGGTCAAGCCGGCGGGCGTGACGGATACGCCGGCAAGGGTTCAGGCCGAGCCGGTCGCGCGGGCGGATATGGTGACCGCGGCCGAACCTGTCACCCGGGCCACTTCGCCGGATACGGCGGCCGCGGCTGAGCCGGAACCGGTCGAACCCGCAGACCCGTCCCGGCCAGAAGCGGACCGGCCGTCAGTGTCGCAGACGCGCGTTGAGACCGCCACGGGCGTGCCCGAACCGGCCCCGAAACCGCAGCACAAGCCGACCGAAGCCGCGCCGGCAAACGCCCCGGGCCGATCGGCTGAACCATCGAGGCTCCCGAAACCGGCCGCCAAACCCGAGCCACCCGTCCGACGCCGCGCCGATCCGCCGGAGCGGCGGAAAACTACGGCTGCGGATGGTGGCGCAACGGCCAATGCGGGCTCCGAGCCGACGAGCCAGGCGGCATCGAAGGCCGGCGCGCCGGCGGGGGCGCAATACCCCGAGCGCGGGGGATCGGCCGCGTCCAGCGAGGGGCCCGCCGGCGCCGGCAACACCGGCACCGCTCGCCGGGGCAACGGCTCGGCCACGGACCTGCGCGCCCGCTATATGGCGAAGTTGCGCGCCCGGCTCGCGGCGGCCAAAAAATACCCCCGCGCAGCGCGATTGCGCAGCGAAGAGGGCACCGCCGTCATCCGCTTCGTGATCGATGCACGGGGACGTTTGCGCGACCGCGAAATCGTCCGGAGTTCGGGGTACGCGCGGCTCGATCGGGCCGCTGTGGCGATGCTTGAGCGCGCCACGCCCCTGCCGGCGATACCGGATGCGCTGGGGCAGACGCGTTTGCGGTTGCGGATCCCCGTGACATTCGCGTTGGAATGATCGGCCGTATCGTCGGCGTCGCGAGTGGTTCCCGGGACGGCGCTTACCCCTGCCGGTCGTCGCCGATGGCGCCGTCGGGCAGGCCTGCGCTCACCGGGCAGCCGCACAACGGGCACTGCGCGGCGTTGGCGGCCTGCCGGACCTCGGCCTCGCTGGGCGGTTCGCCGGTCTCGGCGGCCAGGGTGCGCCGGATCTCGTCCAGAAGCACCTCGTGGCGCGAGCGTGCGCGGCAGGCGTTCTCGTACTGTTTCCGCAGCTCGACATTCGGCTCGGTCACGGAAAAGGCCAGGGCGGTGCCCGGCAGGGCGGCGGCACCGACGGTGACCGGAGCCACCCGGGCGAGGGCGTGGCGGCGCGTGATCATGGTTCAACCCACTGGACAACGATAACAATTCAAAGTATAGCCCAGCGGCCCCGCCCGCCACAAGAGGCCTGCACGTGCCGCTTCCAAAGGCCGCAAGGCCGAGCGTGGCCGATACCCGGCCCTGTACGCGTGTCGTTTGAAAATCTTCTTCGCGCGTTGTACTTTTGGCGTACCACGACACAAAGTTGTGGCCTCGCATGATAGCCGATTGGGGGAGGTGGCGATGGCCCGCCATGCCGTCGTGCAGCAGCTCCAGGACATGCTGCGTAACAATGCCTGGATGCGGCCGCTGCTTACGCAATCCATCCAGGAAGCGAAGCGCCCGGCCGTGCAGACCCTGGAGGACTATTTCGACTATCTCGACAACCTCGTCGAGTGGATTCCCAAGGACCAGAAACTCTACGATAACATCGTCGAGTTCTATTGGTTCCTGGATCAGGATTCCGGGCGGAAGCTGCAGGAAAAGTCGCCCATGTTCCGCCGCTGGATGGTCAATTTCGCCGACGCCTGGGGTGCATTTCTGAACACGCCGGAGTCTGCCAAGCATATCGACGGCTTTCTGGACGATCCGCGGTTCGACATCGACGCTTACGATCCGGGGCCGAGCGGCTGGCGCACCTTTAATGAATTCTTTGCCCGGGCGGTCCGACCCGGCATGCGCCCGGTCGAGGGCGAGTTCGACGATGGCGTGGTGGTCTCGCCCGCGGACAGCGTCTTCAAGGCGCAGTATACCATCGACAAGAACGCGCCGCAGATCACGGCGAAGGGCGTAACCTATAGCATCATGACGCTGATCCAGGACAGCAAGCACGCCGCGCGGTTCGAGGGCGGTACCTTCATGCACGCCTTCCTGAACGTGAACGATTATCACCGCTACCATGTGCCCGTGCGCGGAACGGTCGAGGAGGTCAAGCACATCCACGGCGACGTCTACCTCGATGTGCGCCAGGACGAGACCGGCGAGTTGCACGCGCGCGACGGCACCGGCTATCAGTTCCAGCAGGCGCGCGGCCTGATCGTGCAGGACTCGCCCATCGGCCTCGTGGCGACGCTGCCCATCGGCATGGCGCAGGTCTCCTCCGTCAATATCACGCCGCGCGTGGGCACCTATCTGTCCAAGGGGCAGGAGTTCGGCTATTTCCTGTTCGGCGGCTCGGACATCATCATGCTGTTCGAGAAAAGTGCGAACCTGGACATCGCCATCAAGACGGGCAATCACCACAAGGTCGGCCGAAAGATCGCCTCGGCCACGCCCAATTCGAACCGGTGATACACCCCATGCGGCCGAGCCGGTCCGGCGCCGACCTGGGCGGACCGGCGAGGCTCATGCGCTGCGAACCTCGGCCAGGAAGTTGTCCGCTTCCGTGTCGAGCGTGCGCGTCTGTTCGGCCATCTGCTCGGACGTCTCCAGCAGGCGCGTGGCGTTGTCGCCGGTGCTCTGGACGAGCTGGCGCACGCTGGCGATGTTCTCCGCCACCTGCGCAGAGCCGCGTGCCGCGTCGTTGATATTCCGCGAAATCTCGCCGGCGGCGGAACTCTGCTGCTGAACGGACGAGGCGATGTCCTCCGATATCTGTGACATCTCTGAAATCACGTGCGAGATGTCGTTGATCGCGTCCACGGCTTCCTTGGTCGCGGTCTGGATTGCGCCGACGTGCGTCTGGATGTCGTCAGTGGCCTTGCCCGTCTGCTTGGCGAGATTCTTCACCTCATTGGCCACCACGGCGAAGCCCTTGCCGGCCTCGCCGGCGCGGGCGGCTTCGATCGTCGCGTTAAGCGCGAGCAGGTTGGTCTGATCGGCAATTTCGTTGATGAGCTGGACGACCTCGCCGATCTTCTCGGCATTCTCGTTCAGGCTGGTGATGGTGCCCGAGGTGTTCTGGGCACGGCTGTCCGCCTTCTGCGCGATGTCTCGCGAGCGTTCGACCTGTGTGCCCACGTTCTCGATGGAGGTGGTGAGTTCGTCCGTCGCCGAGGCAACATTCTGGACGTTGTTGGACGCCTGCTCGGCGGCCGTCGCAACGGTCTGGGATTCGCCCGACGCCTGCTCGGCAGCGGAACTCATCGAGGTGGCCATGTTCTGCAGCGTGTCCGCGGCCTGCTGAACGCGCGCGACCACGGCCTTTACGCGCTCCTCGAAGTGTGCCGCGAGCTGCTGGCGCATGTCGCGGCGATGTTCCTGCTCGGCGCGCTCGCGCTCGGCCTCGCGCTCACGCATGCGCTCGTTCTCCGCCAGCGTGTCACGGAAAACGGACACGGTGTGCGCCATGCGACCAAGTTCGTCCCGGCGCGATGTGTCGGGAATGGTAATCTCGCGCTCGCCGCGGGCCATGGCTTCGGTCGCCCGTGTGAGGCTCTGGACGGGGCGGACGATGGTGCGCCCGATGCCCCAGCTTGCCGCCAGCCCGATGAGCACCATGGCGACGGGAATCGCCAGGAGCAGGCGGCGGCTCGTCTCCGCGCCGGCGATGGCGCCGTCGGCCTGCGCCTGCGCCCGCCGGATCTCCAAATCACGGACGGTCTCGAGCTTCTCCAGCACGCCGCCGAACTGTTTCGCCGCGCTGCGCACCATGGCCGCGGCGATACTGGGGTTCTTCTGCACCATGGTGAGCGCGTTGTCGGCGTTCTGGAAGAAGCCCGACAGCGGCTCGTCGAGGGTAGTCAGCAGCGCCGCCTGCTTTTCCGTGAGGTCGCGCCCGCGCAGGTTTTCCAGGGCCTTGCGGACCGCGGCCATTTCGGTCTCGGCCGTGCCCGCGGCCGTCTCGACCTGGTCCATCGCCTTCATCATGCCGAAGGTGCTGGCGCGGAAGAGGGCGCTCTCCAGGTTCTGCGCATGATCGACCAGGCGATTGACGCTGCGCACGTTCTCGAACGCGGCCGTCTCCATGCGTTGCATCGCGGTGACGTTGCTGTCGATCGCGCGCAACGCGACCACGGAGAACGCGATCAAAAGGATCACCACCGCCATCGGGGCGAGGGCGACCTTGAACCGGATGGGAAGATTTTTCATCGCCGGGGTCCTTGCACCGCGCGTGGCGTGCCGGGGCGCATGCCACGGGTTACGGCCAGGCCATCACGCACATGTATTTTTTCGCTGCAAAGCTGGCGCACGCGAGGTGCGCGGGCTTCATTTCGCCCGTCACCGGGTGCGGAACGACGCCTTCCCAGATCATCCGACCGTCGTCGTTGCGCACCTCGGTCTTGACCTTGTCCACGAGGGCCTCGCCGTCCGGGGCGGTCAGGCTCGAGATGTTCATCCCCGGTGTGGTCTGGCCCGAGTGATCCCAGATGACTTCCCCCGAGGCCTTGAACGCCCAGGTGTGAAGGCCCGGTCCGTCCATATTCATCAGCCCCGCCTGCGGCTTCTTCATTTTGGCAATCGCTGTGTCGAGGCTGTTGTTCGCCAGGATCGTCAGCGCCTTGTCGCGCAACTGACCCATGTCGTCCGGCGACAGTGCGGCCGCGTTGGCGGCGAGACCGAGCATCCCGATCCCCAGGACAACGGCACGGAAGGGCATCGTGGACTCCTTTACGTTTACTCAAATATGAAAAAGCACACAAAAGGTGTAACACGTGCGCGCATGCCGGGCAATGCGGCGGTACTGATCCAAAGGGTTGCATGGCAGAAATCGCATGGTGTGCAGCGCCGATATGTTCCTGTCTTCGGTGAACGCAGTGACTGCCGCGCAGACGCGCCGGTTCCCGGACACGGCTTGCCCCGGACCAGGATCGAGCGCGATCGGATGTCGACATATGCACGGAATGCGGGTAAACCCGAAATAGAGACTGGGAAGTCGTATGCGCGTAGCGCAACTCTGCGCCGCATTTTCGGGCCAGGAGACACGCAATGGCGCACCACTCAGTGGTCCAGCGGCTGGAAACGCTGCTTCAGACGGACGTGCGCATCCGGCGCGGCTTGGCGGAAGCGGTGCGCGCGGCAAACCTGCCCGATATCGAAAGTATCGACGGGTATATCGCCTACCTCGATGCGCTCGTAGAGAGCATTCCCAGCCCGGACACGCTGTATCCGCAGATCGTGAAGTTCTACTGGATCCTGAAGCAGGAGCCGGCGCGCCGGATCCGGGCGGAGTCCGGGGTGTTCCGCCGTTGGATCGCCAGCTTCATCGAGGCCTGGGGAACTTTTCTGGATACGCCGGAGTCCGCCAAGCACATCCAGGCATTCCTGGACGATCCGGAGTTCCGCATCGAAGAGTACGATCCCGGGCCGAGCGGCTGGATGACGTTCAACCAGTTTTTTGCCCTTGCGATTCGCCCGGGCATGCGTCCGGTTGCGGGGCGCTTCGACGACCGCGTAATCGTCGCGCCCGCCGACAGTCTCTACAAAACCCAGGTTCCCATCGGCGATGACGCGACCATCGTGTCGAAGGGCGTGACCTATCCGATTCCCTCGCTGCTGGCGGACAGCGCGTATGCGCGCGCGTTTGAAGGCGGCACCTTCATGCACGCGTTCCTGCACGTGAACGATTACCACCGCTACCACGTGCCGGTGCGCGGCGAGGTTAAGGACGTCCGGCACATCCTCGGCGAGGTGAACCTCGACGTGTACCAGGATGCCGCCGGCAACCTGGAAGCGCACGCGGGTGTGGGCCATCAGTTCCAGCAGGCCCGGGGGCTCATCATTCAGGACTCGCCCGTCGGCCTTGTGGCCACGCTGCCCATCGGGATGGGCCAGGTATCGTCGGTCAATGTCACGCCGCGTGTCGGAAGCTATCTCGATAAGGGCGAGGAATTCGGCTACTTCCTCTTCGGCGGGTCGGACATCGTCATCCTGTTCCAGCGGGGTGCCGCGGATCTCACGGTCGAGCGCGACACCCACCGCAAAGTGGGCGAGCGGATCGGCACGGGCGTCGTCCGGTAAGGGACTCAGGCGCCGCCCTTGATGGTCTCGAACGCGTCCAGGGCGCGCTTGCGCGCGGCCTTGTGGTCCACCAGCGGCTCGGGATAGCTGGTACCCAGCGTGATTCCGGCGTGGGCCAGGACGCTCGCCGGTGCCGTCCAGGGCGCGTGCAGGTAACGGTCGGGCAGGGCGGCGATTTCGGGCACCCAGCGCCGGACGTAGGCGCCCCCAGGATCGAACTTCTGCCCTTGCGTGACCGGGTTGAAGATCCGGAAGTAAGGGGCCGCGTCGGCACCGCAGCCGGCGACCCACTGCCAGGACGCGGCGTTGGTGGCCGGGTCCGCGTCCACCAGGGTGTCCCAGAACCACGTCTCGCCCCACTGCCAGGGGATGAGCAGATCCTTGACCAGGAACGAGCCCACGATCATGCGCACGCGGTTGTGCATCCACCCGGTCGCGTAGAGTTCGCGCATGCCCGCGTCGACGATGGGATAGCCGGTCTGCCCACGCGCCCAGGCGCGGTAGCCGTCGCCGTCCTCACGCCACGGGAAGGCGCGGAACGCGGGCTTCCAGGTGACGTCCGCGAGATCCGGCCACCAGTAGAGCAGATGATAGGAAAAGTCGCGCCAGCCCAACTCGCGTAGGAAGGTCATGCCCGCGTCGTGGCAAGCGTCCTCCATCATGCGGTGCTGGGTGGCGTGCCACAGCTGGGCGGGCGAGATCTCCCCCCAGCGCAGGTGCGGCGACATGGCGCTCGTACCGGCGCGGTCGGGGCGGTTGCGCAGCTCCGGATACTGCGCCAACGCGCCGTCGAGGAAGGCGTGCAGTCGCGCTTGTGCGCCCGCTTCGCCGGGAGTCCAGGTGGCGTGCAGGCCGCCGGACCAGTCGGGCCGCGTCGGGTGCAGGCCCCAGGAATCCAAGTCGTCGCCGCGTACGGCCGGACCCGTGGGGATGTGTTCGGGAGCGGGCTGCGGCTCGGCCGGCGCGCCCAGCTTGAGCAGCGCCTTCCAGAATGGCGAGAAGACCTTGTACGGCGCGCCGCCGCCCGTCTTTGGGACCCAGGGCTCGTGAAGGACCCGGTCCTGAAAGCTCGCGGCCGTGATTCCGGCCTCCTTGAGCGTCTGCTTGATCCGCGAGTCGCGCTCGCGCGCCCAGCCTTCGTAAAGCCGGTTCCAGGCCACGGCCGTGGCGTCCGTTTCCGCCGCGAGTTCGGGGATGACCCGATCCGCCGGCCCGCAGCGCAGCACCAGCCGATTGCCGTATTCGCGCAGCGCCGCGTCCAGCGCCCGCAGGCTGTGGTGCAGCCACCAGCGGGCGGCGCCGCCCGGCTGCCATGGGTCCGGCCAGTGGTCGTCCAGCACGAACACGGGCACCACGGGGGCGCCGCGCGCGATCGCCCAGACCAGGGCGGGATTGTCCGAGATGCGCAGGTCCGCGCGGAACCAGACGATGGTGGTCATGACGGGTCTTTCTGCGTTCCTTTGCGCAAGGGTGTACGGGCGTGCGAAGGGCCGGGATGATCCTGCCCTGCGCCGCCGGGTGGTATGCCGCGTGCATGCACCTTTTGCGATGCATGTTGCATGTGCTATACAGGCCGCGTTAGGCGGGCGGCGCTAGGTTCCCCAAAAACCCCAACTCCCCCGTTGTCGGCGCTGTCCGCCTTTCCAGCGGCGGCGTGTTCGGTGTTCGCAGGTGGTGGCGTGCTATACGCGTACATGCGTCAGGAAAGGCCGCGTGCTTCCGGGATCAGGGCCCTGGCGCTGTAGGTGTAGACGGCCTTTCGGCCGATCAAGTAAGCGGCGAAACGCGTCCCCAGCAGGCCCCGCAGCGCCGGGGCGAGCACATTGAGCCCGCCCGTGTAGGTGCCGAACGCGGGCAGGATCAGCCGCCGCCCATCGCCGGCGAAACAGCGTGCGGCAACGCGCCGGCCGCGCACGCGCACCGCGGCCTTGGGGTGATAGTGGCCGGAAACCTCGCCCGACACAGGGGCGTCCGGATCCGCCGCGTGCCGGAAGATCAGCCCGCCAAGGACGATTTCGTCATGGACCTCACCGCCCAGCTCGCCCGGGGGCGCCGGGTCGTGGTTGCCCGCGATCCAGATCCATCGGTGCGCCGCCGTCAGCGCGGCGAGGCGCGCGCATTCGGCTCGGGACAGCCGCTGGTCCGCGCGGCGGTCGTGGAAGGAGTCGCCCAGGCAGATCACCGTTTCCGGCCGGTGTAGGTCCAGGACGGCTTCCAGCCGGTCGAGGGTGGCGGCGCTGTCGTAGGGCGGCAGGGGATGGCGCGCCCGGCCGCCGTGATAGCTGCTGCCCTTCTCCAGGTGCAGGTCCGCGACCACGAGCACGCCGCGCTCGGGCCACACCAGCGCGCCGGCGGGGTCGGCCTGCAGCCGCGCGCCGTTGATCGGAATCGGGCGTTGGGTAGGCGTCTCGCTCGGGCGGGTCGTCGGGGTCGCGGTCATCCGGGCTCGCGGTCATCATCGGCTCGTGCCACACCGTGGACGCAAATGCGCGTGGCTATTCGCTCAGCGGCACGCAAGATCTTGTGCACTGTCTAGCACGCGCCCTGCGGTTGGCAAAGCATCGGATGGCGGCTCAGCCGCTTCCCGTATCGCACGCGAGCCGGTACTGAAGCATCGCGACGGCGGCATCCGCGTCGAACTGGGGTTCGAGGAGATCGTTCAGGGTGAACGGACAGTCGCCCACGTCGCCGAGTGGTCCCTCGCCGTAATCGGCAAGCTCGTCGTCGGCCGCGCGGACGGCTTCGTGCCAGGCCTCGGTCATGTCGAGATGCTGACGCATCGCCGGTGAAAAGTTGCGGCGTGCATTCTTGGCGAAGGTCCGGGCCTCGCGCCGCCACGCGCCCCTGGGTGCCTCGGCGGGCGATGCCGCCAACTTCAAGAGGTGTTCGAGACAGCGCTCGATGTTGCTCTGCGTGGCATTGCGCGCGGCCCGTCCCAAGTCCTCGATTTCCTCGGCCACGCGCTCGGCGTCGAAGCGATTGTCTCCCGCAAAGGCACGAAGGCGCGCAGCCTGATCCTGGGTCCAGGCGTAAAAATCGTCCTCGTAAAGGTCACGAGCGGCAGCGTCGGCCATGGCATCCTCCCGCCTACCAATTTAGCAGACCAGCCCGATATGCAAATGCGTTGACCAAGCGGACGGTGGCGGCCGTCAAATCGGCAACTCGGCCTGATCGGCCTCGGGCGCGGTCGCCTCGTCGATCAGGGCCTGTGCGCCCTCGTCGAGAAGTTCGTCCAGGGCCTCGCCGTGGACCTGCTCGCGCCCGACCTCCAGGAGCACCGGCACCGCGAGCGGCGAGATGCGCGATAGCCGCTGGAAGCGGGTGGCGCCCTGGGTGCGCGCGAGCATGTCGTTGAGCCGCTTGACGTCGGTCAGCCCGGCCGCCGCCTCCTGGTGCGTGGCGCGCAGGAGGATGTGGTCCGGTTCGTGCTTGCGCAGGGCGTCGTAGATCAGGTCGGCAGAGAACGTGACCTGCTTGCCGGTTTTTTCCTGGCCCGGCATCTGCTTTTCGATCAGACCCGCAACCACGCCCACGTTGCGGAAGGTCCGCCGGAGCATCGAGGACTCGGCCATCCAGGCCTCCAGGTCGTCGCCCATCATGTCCTGGTCGAACAGCGCATCCACCTGATCCGGCGTGGGCGCGCGCAGCGACCAGGTGGCAAGCACGTAGTCCGTGGCGACGAAGCCCAGCGGGCCCAGACCCAGGCGCTCCAGCCGCCGGGTGAGCAGCATGCCCAGCGTCTGGTGCGCGTTTCGCCCTTCGAAGCAGTACGCGACCAGGAATTCCTTGTCCCCGCGCGGGAAGGATTCCACCAGAAGCCCGTCGCCGCCCGGCACCACCGAGCGCCAGCGCTGCATGCCCAGCCATTTGCACACGGCCTCGGGCAGATCGTTCCATGCCCGGCCGTCGGCGAGGATGCCCCGGACGCGCTCGGCGAGGTGCGTGGAGAGCGGCATCTTGCCGCCGACGTAGGCGGGCACCTTGGGTTCCTGACCCCGCTTGGCGCGGCTGACCTGCGCCGAGACATCCTTGATGCCCTCGAAACGCAGGAGCTGCCCGGCGAACAGGAAGGTGTCGCCGGGCTGGAGCATCTGCACGAAGTATTCCTCGATCTCCCCCAGCACCTGCCCGCCGCGCAGGCGCACCTTGAGCGTGGGCGCCTCCACGATGGTGCCCACGTTCAGGCGGTAGCGCTGCGCATCCCGGCCCGAGGTGATCCAGTACCGCCCGTTCCCATCCGTCTGCAGCCGCCGGAAGCGGCGATAGCTCGCCAGCGCATACCCGCCGTGGTCGACGAACGCGAGGGCGTCGTCGAAATCCCGCCGCGGCAGATCGCGGTAGGGCTGGGCGCGCGTGACTTCGTCGTACAGGGTATCGGTGTCAAACGCGCCCGAACACGCCGTGCCCAGAATGTGCTGGCAGAGCACGTCCAGCCCGCCCGGGCGCAGGTCCGTGCCGTCCAGGGTGTTCGCTCGAACGGCGTCCAGCGCGGCCCGGCACTCCAGCACCTCGAACCGGTTGGCGGGGACGAGGAGGGCGCGGCTGGGCTGGTCGAGGCGGTGGTTGGCGCGGCCGATCCGCTGGAGCAGGCGCGCCACGCCCTTGGGCGCGCCGATCTGGACGACCAGGTCCACGCTTCCCCAGTCGATCCCCAGGTCGAGCGACGAAGTCGCAACCACGGCTTTCAACTCGCCGCGCGCCATCGCCGCCTCGACCTTGCGGCGCTGCTGCACGTCGAGCGAGCCGTGATGCAGGGCAATGGCGAGGGTGTCTTCGTTGAGGTCCCAGAGTTCCTGAAAGACGATTTCCGCCTGCGCGCGCGTGTTGACGAAGACGATGGCGGTGCCCGCTTGCTTGACGGCCTCGTAGACCTCGGGCAGCGCGTGCACCGCCATGTGTCCGCCCCAGGGCAGGTATTCGCGGGTGGTCAGGATGTCGATTTGCGGTTCCGGCCCGGGCGCACCCGGGATGCGCGCCACGTCGGGCGCGGGCTCGGCGGCTTCCGGGCCGCCCGGATCGGCGGACAGCCACGCGGCAAGGCCGTCGGGGTCGCGCACGGTCGCGGAGAGACCGATGCGCCGGCAGCGCGGGGCGAGGGTATGGAGCCGACTCAGGCCGAGGGCCAGCAGGTCGCCGCGCTTGGTCCCCGCGAGCGCGTGCAGCTCATCGATCACCACCGTTTTCAGGTCGGCGAAGAAGCGCGGCGCATCGTGGTAAGACAGCAGCAGCGCCAGCGATTCGGGCGTGGTCAGCAGGATCTGCGGTGGCTGGCGGCGCTGGCGCTGGCGCCGGTTCTGCGGCGTGTCGCCCGTGCGCGTTTCCGTGTTGATGGGCAGGCCCATCTCCGCGATGGGCTCGGTGAGGTTGCGGTGGATGTCCTGCGTGAGCGCCTTCAGCGGCGAGACGTAAAGGGTGTGCAGGCCGGCGCGCGGCGATTCGGCCAGTTCGGCGAGGGTGGGCAGAAATCCGGCGAGCGTCTTGCCGCCGCCCGTCGGCGCGATCAGCAGCACGGACTGCCCGCGCCGCGCCGCGTCGAGCACGGCCGTCTGGTGTTCGTGCGGCGTCCAGCCGCGGTTGGCAAACCAGGCATCAAGCGTGTGGGGCAGGGCAGCTTCGGGCATGGCACCGGCGATGTATCGCAAACGCAGCGCGGCGCACAGGCCCCGCGCTACTGGTGGCCCACATCGTCGTCGTGGCCGCTTCGGCTGGAGTAGAAGACAAGGGTCATGAGGCCCGCGCCCAGGGCCACGGCGAGCCCCACGCCCACGCCGATGGCGGCGATTCCGTGCCAGGAGATCGTCGTGTCCGCCATGATGATCCAGGTGTACGCGGTGAGCGCGATCACCGTGGCCAGGGCGGCGAACAGGGCTGCGGCGATGCGTCCGGGCGTCATGGCCGGCTCCCACGATGCGGCGCAGGCAGGGGCATCGGACCATGCGCGCGACCGCGCGGCAAGACGGTGACAGCCGCGTGAACATCTGCCCTTGCAGGGTCGCGGCGGCTACGCTACATGTCCGCCCGTCAACGGCGGCGGGCTTCGTCGCCGGCACAATCGGTCAGGCGGCTGTGGCGGAATTGGTAGACGCGCAGCGTTGAGGGCGCTGTGGGGGTTACCCCGTGCAGGTTCAAGTCCTGCCAGCCGCACCATCCACACGCGGATGCGCCGGGGCCGGTTGGTACAATACGATGCGTCACGCGGCTGTGGCGGAATTGGTAGACGCGCTAGCTTCAGGTGCTAGTGGGCTGTACGCCCGTGCAGGTTCAAGTCCTGCCAGCCGCACCATTATCTTCCGACTTTCCCGAACCTGCGGGCTCGCGCGCTGACATGCTGGCGCGCGCGTCGTCTTCCACCCGGATTCGCCACGCCAGCACGGCCAGATTGGCGGCACCGAATCCAAGGGCGACGGCTTCGGCGCCCAAGGCGAGCGGCAGCATCGGGATCTCCAACGCAACCACCACGTAATTGGGATGGCGCAGCCAGCGGTAGGGCCCGCGCCGGACAGGCGTGACTCCTGGCATTACGAGCACACGCGTGGTCCAGAACCGACCCAGGCTGCCGATGGTCCAGACGCGTGCTGCCTGCAACGCCGCGAAGGCGACGAGCCAGGGCCACTGGATCGCGGCATCGAGCGGGACCGTGAGAGCTAATGCCGCCAGCCACGCCGCGTGCAGCCCCACGATGAGCGGATAGTGCCGCGCACCGGCCTCGACCGCGCCGGCTGCGCGCAGGCGCGCCGTGTTGCGTCGGGCGTGGGCCATTTCGGCGAGCCGCTGCAGCGCCACCAGCGCGATGATGGCGTGCGCGAGGCCGGTCATGTGTAACCGTCCGGTTCGAAAAGCGCGAAACCGGCCGTGAATCCCGGCCCCAGCGCGCTCGCCAGGATCGGGCCATGGGCGGCGGTACGCCGCAGCCGGTCCAGCACGAACAGCGCGGTGGGCGCCGACATGTTGCCGTAATCGCGCAATATCGACCGCGCCGCCGTCAACTCGCCCTCGGCCAGCCCCAGGACCGCCTCGAGCGCTTCGAGCACCTTGGCCCCGCCGGGATGGCAGGCGTAGCCGGCAAAATCCCGCCGGCTCAGGGCGTTGCGCGCGAGGAACGCGTCCAGCGCGCTGCCGTAGCGGGCGCGCACGATCCCGGGAATCGCCTGGGCGAAGAGCACGCCCAGGCCGTCGTCCGCGACGCGCCAGCCCATCACGTCGCGCGTGCCGGGCCAGGTGTGCTCGCCCCAATCGACCAGCTTCGGCCCGGCGTCATCGGGATGGGTGCTCAACAGCGCGCCCGCCGCGCCGTCGCCGAACAGGGCGGCGGCAATGACGTTGGCTTTGCTCGCGTCCTGCGGCCGGAAGGTGAGCGCGCAAAGCTCCACGGCGAGCAGCAGCACGCGCCGCGCCGGCTTTGCCCGCGCCAATGCGGCTGCGCGGCCCAGACCCAGCACGCCCCCGCAGCAGCCCAGGCCGAAGACGGGTAGACGCTCCAGGTCGGTACGGAACGGCATGCGGTTGAGCAGATGCGCGTCCAGGCTGGGCGTGGCGATGCCGGTGGTGGAGACGCTCACCACGGCGTCCAACGCCTCCGGCGCGAGCCCCGCATCGGCGAGTGTGCGTTCCGCGGCCGCCGTGAGCAGGTCCGTCGCGTGCGATTCGAAGCGGGCGTTGCGGTCCGCCCAGCCCATGGGCTCGCCGTAGCTTTCCAGGGGCAGGCAGGCGTAGCGCCGGCGCACACCGGCATTATCGAAGGCGGGCAGGAGCCGGTCGAGATCGGCCCGCTCGCGACCGAACACCGTTCGGGCGCGTTCGCGCACCGCCTCCTGGTCCAGCACGTGCGGCGGCACCGCTGTACCCAGCCCGGTCAGCCTGGGCGCGTCCTGGGGCATCGGTGGGGATTTCCATCTTGGCTGTTGTGCCGGGGCTGTTCGTTCGCAGGCCCCCATGAACTAGCCGCAACCCGGACGGCGTGCAGGGCCGCCGCCATCACGATCTCGCCAGTGGCGGTGCGGACGTTCGCGACCATGGATTTGGCGTGTTTTCCGTGGCGTCTGATCCTATATCCTCGTTGGGGATCTCCAACGGGAGCGTGCGATTCGGCGCATGCGCAGGGACGGCCAGAACAAGCGGCAGGGCGGCCAGGGCGGGCCCATGGCCGCCATCCCGGCGGGTGAGGGCGGAAGCCTGATGACCCGCCTGCGCAACTATTTCCTCGCGGGCCTGGTGGTCACGGCGCCGGTCGGCATCACGCTCTGGCTCACCTGGGAGTTCGTCTCCTTCGTCGATGCCACGCTGACCCCGCTGCTGCCGCCGCCCTGGCGGCCGCGTACCTACCTGCCCTTCGACATACCCGGGCTCGGCCTGCTCATCGCCGGCGTCGGCCTGATCACCATCGGGATTCTCGCCACCGGGCTGATCGGCCGCATGATCATGCGCGAAGCGGAGGGCGTGGTGGACCGCGTTCCCGTGGTGCGCTCGGTTTACGCCGCCATCAAACAGATCTTCGAGACCGTGCTGGCGCAGCGGTCCAGCGCCTTCCGCCAGGCCGTGCTGGTCGAGTACCCGTGCCGCGGCACCTGGGCCATCGCCTTCATCACCGGCACCACGCGCGGCGAGGTGCAGGCGTTGACGGACGAGACCGTGGTCAACGTTTTCCTGCCCGCGACGCCGAACCCGAGCACCGGCTTCCTGATCTTCGTGCCGGCGCGCGACGTCATTTACCTCGACATGTCCGTCGAGGAGGCGGCCAAGCTGGTGATCTCTGGCGGGATCATCACCCCCGCGGAACTCGCGGAGTCCCACAATGGCGGTCAGGATTCGCCGGCTCAGGTGGCGGAAAAGGATCTGGGGACCGCGCTCGCCGAACAGGCGCGTCAGCAGAGCGCCATCGAGTCGGCGGGCCGGCGGCGCGGGCGCGGCCGGCGACAGCGGCGAAGCTTCGGGCTGGCCACACGACTGCGCAACTACTTCCTGGCCGGCATCCTGGTCACCGCGCCCATTTCGATCACCATCTGGCTGACCTGGAACGCCATCGCGCTGGTGGATTCGCAGGTCACGCCGTGGCTACCCGACCAGTGGAACCCGGAGAGCTACCTGCCGTTCTCGCTTCCCGGCCTGGGGGTGGTGCTGGCGCTGCTGGTCCTGACGGTCGTGGGCATGCTTGCCACCGGCCTGGTGGGCCGGCTGCTGATGGCGGGTTACGAGCGCTTCCTGCGCGCGGTGCCGGTGGTTCGCACGGTCTACTCCGCGACCAAGCAGATTTTCGAAACGGTGCTGGCGCACCGCGCCACGGCTTTCCGCAAGGTTGTGCTCATCCAATATCCGCGCCCCGAGTGTTGGGCGCTGGCGTTCGTGACCAGCGAAACGCTGGGCGAAGTCAAGCGCAAGGCACCGGGCGAGCGGGTGAACGTGTTCATGCCCACCACACCCAACCCGACCTCGGGCTTCCTGCTGTTCGTCCCGCGCGCGGAGATCCACGAACTTGCCATGACGCCGGAGGAGGGGGCGAAGATGATCGTCTCCGGCGGGATCATCACGCCCGAGGGCCCTGCCCCCGAGGCGGCCGGCGCGGAACCGGCGCCGGCCGCCGCTGCCGGCGGTGGCGGCGCGGGCGGTTGGCACCGCCGAGGCTGATCCCGCCGCGCGCTATTCGGGCACGGGTTCGGGCGCGCTCTCGCGTGCAAGGTCGAACATCTGCATGAGCACCTTGGGCTCCTGTGCGCCGGAGAGGGCGTAGCGGCCGTTGAAGACGAACGTGGGCACGCCCTGAATGCCGACTTCGCGTGCCTGCTTGTCCTCGCGCAGCACAGCGTCGCGGCGGGCGTCGGCCAGGAGGGCGGCGTGCGTCTCCGTGGGCTCGAGCCCGGCGGCTGCGGCGGCGTTGGCGAGCACGGCGGGGTTGCCGATGTCCGCGCCCTCCAGAAAGTAGAGCTGGAACAGCCGTTCCATCAGGGCGTCCTGGTCGCCGCGATCCGCCGCGAGATGGAGGAGCTGGTGCGACTTGAGCGTGTTCGGCGTGTGCGCGATGCGGTCGAAGCGGAACCCGAGGCCGACGCTGTCCCCGGTCTCGCGAATCGCGTCGTAGACCCGCTCGGCATTGGCGCGGCCGCCGAACTTGGCGTCGAGATATGCCTGGCGTTCCATGCCCGCCGCCGGCATGGCCGGGTTGAGCTGGAACGGGCGCCACCGGAGGGTCAGATCGGCCTGCGGGCGCGCCGACAGCGCCGCCTCCAGCCGGCGTTTGCCGATGAAGCACCACGGGCAGACCGCGTCCGAGAAGATGTCGATGCGCATCCGTCTCGCTCCCGTTCGGCTGCGAACGTGGCGACGCCCGCCGGGCGGGACAATAGTGTCAGGACATCAAGAGGATTTGACAAATCCGTGGCGGACACAACGTCGCCGGGCCCGGCGGCTTATCGGACCCGGCGCGGCCATGCCCCGATGGCGAAAAGGTCGAAGAAAATCAGGGTGAGCAGGAAACCGCCGATGTGCGCCGCCCATGCCACCTGCGCCTCGCCCGCGCCGGGCATGCCGGTGAAACCGGTGATGACCGCGATGGCGATCCAGATGAACACCACCGGCAGGATGCGCACGAAACCGCCGGTGACGGCCGGGTTTTTCGCCATGAGGCGCAGAATCGCGCCGAATAGGCCGCTGATTGCCCCGGACGCCCCGACCACCGGCAGCGTGCCCTCGGGGTAGGCGAGGTAATGGGCTGCGGCGCCGGCGAGTCCGCTGACCAGATACATGATCAGCAGACGCCGCCCGCCCAGCAGGCGCTCCACACCGCTGCCGAAAGCGGCAAGCATGATCATGTTGACGAAGAGGTGGGCGATGCCGCCGTGCAGGAACTGGTGCGTCACCGGTCCCAGCAGGCCACTCCAGCTCAGGCCGTCCGCGCTCCAGCGCAGCGGAATGAAGCCCAGGTGGAAGATGACCCAGCGCTCCCAGACCGGCGGCATCGCCGCCTGGACGAGGTAGACGGCCACGTTGACGGCGATCAGGATGCCCACGGTCCGCGGCAGATTCACCGGCGAGGTACGGCCGCTGGCCCGATGTGGCGGGGGCGGTGGTGGTGTGCGCTGACCTTGAAAGCTCACGACGCCTCGCTCATCCGGCTGCGGTGTAACGATGACGAGGCGCGGCGCGGCGCGCAAGATCGCTGGCGCTGGAAATGCCGCCGCGGGCGCGCCATCCTCTAGCGGCGGCGTGCAAACGGCCGCCGACACTGGGCTGACACGACATCACGGGACGACGATGGCGGATCTGGACGTGCTCATCATCGGCGGTGGAATCACCGGCCTGACGCAGACCGTGGCACTGGCCGACGCGGGCTTCGCCGTCGCCTGTGTCGATCCACAGCCGGCGGAACCCGCGGCGGCCGAGACCCTGGACGGGCGGACGACGGCGCTGCTCCAGGGCTCGGTGACCCTGCTCGACCGTTTGGGGGTTTGGGACCACGTGCGTCCCGCTGCGGCTGCGCTGCGCGTGATGCGCATCGTCGACGAATCCGGACGCCCACGCGATCGTCCGCTCACAGCGCGTTTCGATTCGCGCGATCTGGGCGGCGGACCGTTTGGCTACAACGTCCCCAACGCGGCGCTGCGCCGGGCGCTCCTGGCGCGTCTGCACACCATGGCCAACGGCCAGCACCTTGCCGGCCGCAGCGCCGAGGCGATCCGCTTCGACGCCCGTCGGTCGGCGGTGGATCTGTCCGACGGCACGACCCTCACCGCGCATCTCATCGTGGGGGCGGACGGCAAGCACTCGCCCACGCGCGAGAGCGCGGGCCTGTCCGCGCGCCGGTGGGGCTATGGACAGACGGCGATGGCGTTCTCCATCGCCCACACCCGGCCGCACGACAATGTGTCCGTGGAGTTCCACCGGAGCAGCGGCCCCTTCGTCCTGGTGCCCCTTCCCGGGAACGAGTCGAGCGTCGTCTGGGTCGAGCGCGACCGGGCGGCCAGCCGATTCCTGGAGATGGACGACGCCGCGTTCCGCCGCGCGGTGCAGGCGCGCACCCGCGGCGTCGTCGGAACCGTCAGCGCGGTCGGTCGGCGCTGGAACTATCCGGCGATGAGCCTGCTCGCCGAGCGCTACGCCGGCCACCGGGTCGCGCTCGTGGGCGAGGCGGCGCACGCGACGCCGCCCATCGGGGCGCAGGGGCTCAACCTGGGCATGACCGACGTGGCCGTGCTCACCGAGACCCTGGTGGACGCGCGCGCGTCCGGGATGGACATTGGCACCGAGGCGGTGCTGCGCGGTTACGAACGGGCGCGGCGGACCGATGTTCTGGCGCGCGTTGCTGCCATCGACGGCCTGAACTGGGCGGTGATGTCCAAGCTGCCGCCGGTGCAGGTGCTGCGCCATCTCGGCTTGTCCGTCGTGGATCGTGTGGGCAGGGTCAAGACCGAACTGATGCGGCGGGGCATGGCGCCGCTCGGTGCGCGCCCCGCCTTGATGGCGCCCGCCCCGGGTACCTCTGACGGATCGCCGACGGAATCGTGAGTTTATGAGCGAAGCCCAAGCCTCCGGCGGTGCGACCAGGCCGGCCGATGTGGCAGCGGTGCCGCTGGTGGTCGATGTCGACGGCAGCCTGATCCCCGGCGACACCTTCATGGAGGCCACCCTTCGGCTGGTGGCGGCCGATCCGGCCAGCCTGCTGCGGCTTCCGGCATGGTGGTTCGGTGGGCGGGCCAATCTGAAGGCGCGCGTGGCTGAGCGGGTCGGCTTCGCGCGCGGGGAAGTGGCGTTCAACGAGGCCGTTCTGGCGGCGATCCGCAGCGCCCGTGCGGCCGGGCGGCCCGTTTATCTCGCCTCCGGGGGCGCGACCCGGCACATCGCCGAGATCGCCGAGGAAGTTGGCGACCTCAGCGGGATCTACACCTCCGACGGCAACACCAACCTCACCGGCGCGGCCAAGGCGGCGCGGCTGGTGGCGCAGTTCGGCGAGGGCGGCTTCGACTACATCGGCAACGAGGGGCGCGATCTCGCCGTGTGGGCGCGCGCCCGGCACGCCATCGCGGTGGGCGGCGGCGCCGGCCTGCACCGGCGCGTGCGCGCACTCGACCCCGCGGCGGCGTTCCTGCCGGGCCCCAAAGGGTCACTCTCTGGGTATCTGCGTGCCGTGCGGCCGCACCAGTGGCTGAAGAACATCCTCGTCTTCCTGCCCCTGATCGCCGCGCATCTGGTGAGCGCGCCGGCGTTTCTGGCCGCCGCCGCGACCTTCCTGGCGCTGAGCCTGACCGCCTCGGGCACCTATATCGCGAACGATCTGCTGGACCTGCCCAGCGACCGCAAGCATCCGAGCAAGCGCTTCCGGCCGCTGGCGAGCGGAGCCGTGCCGCTGAGCCACGGGCTGGTCCTGGCGCCGGGGCTGGTCGTCGCCGGGCTGGCGGTCGCCCTTTCGGTCAACCTTGCGGCCGCCGGCATGGTGGCGCTGTATCTCGTGGTGACGACCGCGTACACGCTGGTGTTCAAGCGGCGGATGTTCGTCGACGTCGTGACCCTGGCGGCGCTGTATACGATCCGCGTCCTCGCGGGGGGCGTCGCCGTGGGCGTGTCGCTCTCGCCGTGGTTCCTGGCGTTCTCGATGTTCTTCTTCCTGATGCTCGCGATTGTGAAGCGTTACCAGGAGCTTGACGGCCTGCGCGCGGCCGAGCTGGAAAGCGTCAGCGGGCGCAACTACGAGGTGCGGGATTTGCCCGTGCTGGCGGCGCTGGGCGGGGCGAGCGGCTTTGCCGCGGTGCTCGTGCTGGCGCTGTACCTGAACAGTCCGCAGGTGGATGCGCGCTACGGTCAGCCGGAGGTCCTCTGGCTCTTGTGTCCCCTCCTGGTATACTGGATCGGTCGGGTGATGATGCTTACCAACCGGGGCTTCGTCGACGACGACCCGATCCTGTTCGCCGTCCGCGATCGCCCGAGCCTCGGCGTCGGGGTGCTCTGCGTCGGCGTGTTCCTGGCGGCGCTGTGATGGCGACGGTGGTGGCGCACCTGTCCCCGGCCGGTCTCGCCACCCGCTACGGCGCGTTCGCGCTGGCGGCGATGGGCGTCAATTTGGGGACCCAGTACCTCAGCCTCGCGGCCTACGCCGGTCCGCTCGCCCTGGGCGTCGCCATGGCGCTCGGCACCGGCACCGGCCTGGTGACGAAATACGTCCTGGACAAGCACTACATTTTCTTCGACGCGGACAACAGCGTGCGCGGCCATTCGGTGAAGTTCACCCTGTACAGCCTCATGGGCGTCGCGACCACGGCGATCTTCTGGGGGACCGAGCTGCTCTTCCACACGCTCCTGCCGGGTGCGGAGATGAAGTACCTTGGCGCCGTCCTGGGCCTGACGATCGGCTACATCACAAAGTACCAGCTGGACCGGCGCTTCGTCTTCCGGGCCGCTCCGGCATGATGCTCTCGGGCTGGGGGCGCTACCCCGTTCTGGACTGTCGGCTGCATGCCTGTCCCGTACCCGATGCGGCCGAGGACGCGATCGCGGGGGCGACGTCGCTGATCGCGCGCGGCAACGGTCGGGCCTATGGCGATGCTGCGCTGAACCCGACTCACACCCTGTCCATGCTGGGCAGCGATCGTTTCGCCGGCTTCGACCCCGAGACCGGGGTTTTGACCTGCGAAGCCGGCGTCATGCTGTCGGAAATCCTGCGCGTTTTCGTCCCGCGCGGCTGGTTTCCCCCCGTGGTGCCGGGGACGAAGCTGGTCACGGTTGGCGGCATGATCGCCGCCGACGTGCACGGCAAGAACCACCACCGCGACGGCAGCTTCGGCGCCCATGTCACGCAGCTCGAGCTGGCGACGCCGGACGGCGTGGTGACCTGCAGTCCGGATACGAACGCCGAGCTTTTCGCCGCGACCATCGGCGGCATGGGGCTCACCGGCGTCATCCTGCGCGCGAGCTTTCGGCTGGTGCCGGTCGAGACGGCCTACATGATGAGCGAGACGCGGGCGGCCGGGGACCTGGCAACCGCCATGGCGCTGCTCGCCGAGTCCGATGCATGGCCGTACACGGTCGCCTGGATCGACTGCCTCGCGAGCGCGCCGGCGCGCGGGCGCTCCTTGATCCATCGCGGCCGGCACGCCACGCACGCGGAGCTGCCACGCGGCCGGCGCGAGGCGCCGCGTCCCGTACACGACGGCAAGGGGGTGCGCGTGCCCTTCGACATGCCGGGCGCGGCGCTGAACGGCCTCACGGTGCGCAGCTTCAACGCGGCGTATTACGCGCGCGGGCGCGCCGCATCGGGCGGCGGTCCGGAGCTGGTGCACTACGACCCCTTCTTCTTCCCCCTCGACGGCATCCTGGCGTGGAACCGGTTGTATGGCCGGTGGGGTTTCGTCCAGTATCAGTGCGTGCTGCCGGACACGGCGAGCGCGGCCGGGCTCGCGGCTCTGCTCGACCGCATCGCCGCCGCCGGGCAGGGGTCGTTCCTGGCGGTGCTCAAGCGCCTGGGACCGGGCAGCGGTTTCCTGTCCTTTCCCATAGCGGGCTACACCCTGGCGCTGGACTTTCCGGTGCGCGCCGGCACCTTCGCGCTGCTGGACGATCTGGATACCATCGTTGCGCAGCACGGTGGGCGTGTGTACCTCGCCAAGGACGCGCGCACGGTGCCACGGCGATTCGCCGCCGGCTATCCCGAGCTGGACCGCTTCCGCCGCGTGCGCGCGCAGGCCGGTGCGGCCGGTCGATTCGAATCGCTGCTTTCGCGACGGCTGGAGGTATGATGGCGGACGAGACGGACGCGCCGCCCGCCGCGCTGATTCTCGGGGCGACCTCGGACATCGGCCGCGCGGCGGCGCAGCAGCTCGCAGCGGCGGGCTATGCGCTACAACTCGCCGGCCGGCGTGCGGACGCGGTGCAGCGCGAGCGCGACGATCTCGCGGTACGCACCGGGCAGCCGGTGACCATGCACGTCCTCGACGTCACGGACAGCGCGGCGCATGCCGCTTTCCTCGAGGGTCTGGATCCACTCCCCGAAGTCGCCGTGTGTGTTGTAGGCACCATGGGCGATCAGGCGGAAAACGAACGCGATCCGGCCAAGGCGGCGCAAGTGATCGCAGCGACCTATACCGCTCCGGCGCAGCTCCTCGGCGAACTTGCCAATCGGTTCGCGGCGCGCGGGCACGGCACCATCGTGGGCGTCAGCTCCGTCGCCGGCGACCGGGGGCGCGCCACCAACTACGTCTACGGCTCGGCCAAGGCCGGGTTCACCGCGTTTCTGTCCGGGCTGCGCAACCGCTTCGCCGGGACGGGCGTCCACGTCGCGACGATCAAACCGGGTTTCGTGCGCACGCGCATGACCGAGGGGCTGAAGCTGCCAGGGCTTCTGACCGCCAGCCCGGACCGCGTGGGCCGGTCGATTCACGAGGCCGTGGCGAAGCGCCGCGATGTCGTCTACGTGCTGCCCGTCTGGCGCCTGGTCATGCTGATCATCCGCGCCATACCCGAGCCAGTATTCAAGCGGCTGCGGCTGTGACGCGGACCTAGAACGCCGTCCGGACCACGTTGCCGAAGGCCTCGAACAGGTCGGGGTGCTTTCGGAAGATGGCGTGGGCTTCCCGATTGGTGCCGCGGCCGCCGGCCTTGCTGGCGTCGATGGCGGCGAGGTCGTAGTTCGGCGTTTGGCCCTGGATGACCCGGTCGCTGTAGGGAAGCTCGAGCCAGTCGAGGCAGCGGCGCATCGTGGTCTCGGGCTCGGTCACCAGGTTATCGTAATAAACCACACGAATCAGCGAGGGTGTCTCGGCTTGCACTGTGGCGATGACCTCCAGCGCGCGCGCCCAGCGGTATTCGGCCACGCTGCGCGGGTTTTTGCCGCGCCGGCGGATGGATTCCACGTTTTCCTGGGGATCGCGCACAATCGCCAGGATCCGGCTGTTCGGCGAGGTCTGGAAGTCGCGGATGGCGTAAATGCTCTGGAGCTTGAACCGCGGCCAGTTGAGGCCGAGGTTCTGCACGCCGTAGCGCGCCAGCCGGTGGCGGTAGCGGCGAAGGCGGGAGGAGAGAGCGTGCGTGTGCTCAATCTGATTGGGCGCGACCAGCTTAACGCCGCGGATCGGCTTACCCACGATATGAGTCCAGCCTTCACCCGTGTCCTCATGGGCCATGGCGATGTCCGGATGCGCACCCAGCATGCCGGCGAGGAGACTGGTGCCGGAGCGCGGCGCGCCGAAAACGAGAAGATTCGTCGTCATGGAATTTGATCCCTGGTGTCGAGCCCGAAAGTACCGCGTATATCGCTCAGTAGACGAATCCGACCGAAGCCTATCGCCTTCCCTGGACCAGCAAGCGTCGGATATCAAGCAACGGCCAACCTGCGCAGTTGCTGCCACTCAGCAACGTCGTGGATTTGGATGGATGAATCGATTTCAATCAAAACGTGGTCGTCTACACGCCCTCCGATCTCCTGGAAAAAGGCATCATACATCTGCAGCACGCGCTCGGGATCCGCGTAGCCTTTCATTTTGGCCGATCCCCGTGTTCGGCGAGGGAGCGGCGTGCGCCGCCGATCGCGTTGCCGTGCCTGTTCGCGCAGCCGATCCGGCGGTGTCCAGAGGGTGATTGCGCTTGTCCGTGAGGCGGTTTCAAGGACCTCGAGCACAGGATCGGCGCTGTTTCGAGACCAGTATTTCCGGGCCGGACGCGAGAAGTCGTACTGCAGCAAAAGCCGGTCCAGTTCGGGCACGGACACCTCGTGCAGGTGTTTGGCGTACGCAACAGGCGCCCAATGAAGGCCCGGCGTGATACCCAGGTGATCGGCGACGCTCTGGACCCCGGCCGCGTAGCGGGCACGGCTTTCGGAGTTGGCGCGTGCGCGCAGGACAAATTTGTTCATGAATGAGGATTTGCCGGCCGCGGAGGGGCCGGCGACCAGAACGAGGTGCCCGATCCGCCGCTTTACGACGATCACATGATCCGGCCCGGTGGCATCCCACCCGCCCGGCAGGATTTGGGCGACGCGCCCGCTGCCGTGGTCGTGAAGGGCGTTGCGAAGGGCCCCGAGTCGTTCGCGTGTGCGCGTCGATCCCGCTGTCAGGATCAACCGGTATGCCGCATGCCTGAGCACATGCAGGATCTGGTCGAGCGCGCGTCCGGGGTCCGCGTCGAGGCTTTCTGTGGCAAGGATGACGTCGGCCCCGTTGCTTCGGGCGTGCAAACGCCATGACAGGACCGTCGCGAGCGGGAACGGGCCCTCAGCGGTATCGAGGTCCGGCAAATTTGGCCCTTGGGCGGCAAATCCCGGTGCACCGACCAGGATGGCGCGAGCCGCGGTATGACCGTGATCCGCCCCCCGCCGATGGCGCATGTCGCGATACACTTCGCGGAGGTTGCGCGCACGGCTCCGAAGGATTTTTTCGACCCGCTTCACACGCTGCCTCTGTGAAATTGTGCCATCATACCTCGCCGAATATAACGGTCTTGTAACGAATTGTCAGCTTACCCGTTGTTCTTATTCAAACGTTTTGATCCGCTGGTGTCGGGTGTTCTTGACACGTGCGGCCACGTGAAACTCTCCTGCACACGCAACGCATGATCCCCGGCCGTGTCGTGACCGTGTCTCCGCCCGAAACCGCAGCGTCGATTCCGCAACGCATCCGCCGAGCCTGGTTGCGCAAGGGGTGGCTCAAGCCTTTTCGCAACGCGGGGGTCCTTGCGCTGGGTGGCGGTGCGCAGGGCCTGATCCAGTTGGCCGCAATCGCACTCGCGACGCAGGCCCTTGGTGCCGCGGGCTTTGGCACCTTGGTGCTGCTGGATTCCGCGCGGCGTTTCGTCGGCGGCGTGATTCGCCTGCGCAGCAAGGACGTGATCATGCGTTTCGGCGCACGTGCGCTGCAGGAGGCGGCGGCGCCCGGTGCTTTTAATCGCGTGCTTTCCTTTGCCGTATGGCTTGACGTTCTCAGCGCGTTGGCCGCGGCTTCAGCCATCGTTCTGGCGATGGGTACGGTCGTGGCCTGGCTCAACATGCCCCCGGGCCTTGCCGATGAGGCGCGGATCTACGGGACCTGCGTGGTGTTCGTGGCGCTGAGTTCGAGCGCCGAGGCGCTGTTACGTCTGTTCGAGCGCTTCGACCTGGTGGCGGCGCGCAACGTGATTGCGCCAAGCATCCAGGTGATCGGCGGTGCGCTGGCTTTGGTTGTCGGCGGTGGCCTGACCTTCTTTCTCGCGGTCTGGTTCACCGCCTACGCGATTGCGCGCCTTGTCCTTATCGGCATGGCCCTTTGGGAACTGCGGCGACGCCGCCGACTTCACGGCTTGTCGCTTCATCCATCGTATCTGGGGGGGCCCGAAGCCGGCGCGTGGCGCTTTGCAGTGGCGACCAACACCATGAACATCCTGGGAAAAGTGCGCGAGCACGGCACGACGTTCATCGTTGGTGCGCTGCTCGATCCCGCGGCCGTCGGTCTCGTGCACATCGCCCAGCGGCTGGGCAAAATGCCGCGTAAACCGGTGAGCAAAATCCTGACACCGGCGTTTTTTCCCGAAATCGCGCACCAAACCGCTTCGGGCAAGCATCGTAAGCGCCACAAGACGGTTTGGCGATCGACGCTGGTCGTGGGCGCCTTCGGTGCGCTGCTGTTCACGCTGCTTGCCGTGTTCGGCAAGACCCTGCTGGCCGTTCTCTTCGGGCCGGCGTTCACCGAGGCCTATCCGGTCATGCTGCTTTTTGCCGCGGGCAGTGTCGTGGGGACCCTCACGTTCGCCGTTCGGCCTGTCCTGCTCAGTGCGGGCCGTGTTCGCATCCTGCTTGCAACCGGCATTTCCATGGCGATCCTCCGGGTCGGGCTGCTGTTTGTGCTGATTCCGTCCTTCGGCTTGAGCGGCGCGGCCCTGGCGGAACTCATCGCCGCGGTGATGGTAACGCTTGTCGTTGTTCCCGCGGCGCGCCAGGAACTCCGTCGTCCGCGCGATGCCGTGCCGGTTGCGACATCATCAGACACGCATTCAGTTTGAAGCATCGCCCGCCGCAGACGTTGCCCGCGTAAAGCAGGACGGCGCACAAGCGCCGTCAGTCCGTCGTCACCGTGACGTCGGTAGGCGACCGAAGCCGCATCAGGGGCGCAAGCAACAGCAGGGCGCCGAGCGACATGGCACCCATGGCGAGAAATGCGCGGCCACCCACGGCGTCGTACAGCGCGCCCGCCGCCAGCATCGCCAGGCCCATGCCCACGCCGCCCGAGGCAGCGGAATAGGTGCCCTGCGCCGTCGCCTGAAGCCCGTGCGGTGCCCGGGCGGTGATGAAATGCATCGCGCCCAGGTGGGCGGCGGCAAAGGTTGCGGCGTGGAGGAGCTGGATCGCGGCGAGGGCGGGCAGCGCCGTGGTCGCCGCAAGCGTGGACCAGCGGATCAGGCCGCCCAGAGCGGCCACGCCGAGCAGCCCGACGGGGCCGAGGCGTTGGACGAAGTGGCCGCCCACGGCGAACAGCGCGATTTCCGCGATCACACCTTCGGCCCAGAGCCAGCCGACCGTCGCCGCCGTGTGTCCGCTGGCCGTCCAGTGAACGGCGGAGAATGCGTAGTACACGGCGTGGCTGCCCTGGAGCAAAGCGCCCACGATGAGGAAGAGGGCGAAACGCCGGTCGCGCAGCAGGGCGGTCACGCCGCGGTGGTCCGGTCGTGTGCCGTCCGGCGCCGGGGCAGGTAGCCGCGCGGCGACGACAATGAGGGCGGCGAAGGTGGCGGCGAGGAGCCATGGGATGATCTGCGCGCCGGTCCGATCGAGAAGCTCGCCCACGCCCAGCGTTGCCGCCAGGAACGCCGCGGAACCCCAGAGGCGCACCCGGCCGTAGGCGATGCCGGTCTGCGCCGCCACGCGCAAGGTGCGGCTGTCGCCGATGGGGATGAGCGCCTGGAAGGTGGCGAAGACGACGAGATACGCGGCGAGTAGCGGGCCCATGCCGCTCAGGGCGGGGAAGGTCAGGGTGCCCAGGAGAGCCACGGCGGCGAGACCCACAAGCACCCGCCGCGGCCTTTTGCTGCGGTCGGCCAGTCGGCCGAAGACGGGATTCATCGCCGCCTTCGTCCAGGTACCCAGGGCGAGGATGGTACCGATCGCCGCCCCATCGAGACCCTTGGAACTCAGGTAGACGGGCCAGAACGGCAGGAAAACGCCGAGCGCAAAGAACAGCGCGGCGAAAAATGCGGCGAACGGAAGCGCGTCGCGCCGGCCGGCCACTGCGGTTGCGGTGGGCCGGCGCTCAGCCGAAGGCCTTAAAGCCGATCAGCGTGAAGGTGTCGGCCACACCTTCCGTTCGTTGTATCTGATCGGTCACGAAATGCCCGATGTCCCGGGAATCCGGGAGGTAGCATTTGACCAAAAGGTCGTATTGCCCGGAGGTCGAATGCACCTCCGAGACCTCCTCGAAGCGCTGGACCAGATTGTCGGCAACGTCATAGGCCTCGCCGAGCCGGCATTTGATCATCACGAAGATGGTCTGCATGGCGCGCTTCCCCGATTCCCCGCCGACTCCCAGCGCCTACGCCGCCGCGGATGCACGCACCGGGCGCAGGATGAATGCCGGCGTGTGGTCGCCGAAGGGCTTGGACCGCCGGCCGTTGGGCACCTGCTGCTTTTCCGGCGCATTCGATGTCTCGGGTGCCGAGCTGCTGCCGTTGGGCTTGGTCGCGGCCTTGCGCCCGGGGCCACTGTCACGCTTGGCCGGAGCGTTGCCTGCCTTGGCCGTGCTGCGCGCGGCTTTTTCACCGGCCGGGGCGGCCGCGGGCTTGTCCTCCGGGGCGTTGGTATTGGCCGCGGCTGCGGGGGCTTCGCCGCCGGAAGCGCGGCCCGTCGCGGTCTTCTTGCGCTTGCCGCCGCGCCGGCGCTTGGTCTTTGCCTCGCTCTCGGCCGTCTTCGTCTTGCCGTCGGACTCCTCGACCTCCTCGCGCGAGAGGATGCGCACGTTGTCCAGGTCGATCTGCGGAATATCGCCCTTCAGCGTGCTCTCGATGTTGGCAAGCGCCTTGTGATCGGCGGGCGTGGCGATGGTCACCGCACGTCCCTCGCGGCCCGCACGACCCGTCCGGCCGATACGGTGGACGTAATCGTCGGGGCTGTGCGGGACATCGTAATTGAACACGTGACTCACGGCCGGGATGTCCAGTCCGCGTGCGGCGACGTCGGAGCAGATTAGCAGGTTGAACTCGCCGCTCTTGAATTTCTGCAGCGTCGCCATCCGGTCCGGCTGCGCCATATCGCCGTGCAGTTCGCCGGCGGCGTATTCCAGCTTGCGCAGGGCGTTGGCCAGCGCGCTCACGTCGCGTTTGCGGTTGCAGAAGATGAGCGCGCTGGCCACGTCTTCGGTGGCCAGCAGGCGCTGCAGCGCCTTGCGCTTGTCCTGGCCGGGGCAGCGGACGAGCCCCTGGGTGACCGTGTCCGCGGCGGAATCCGGCGGGGAGACGGAAATTTCCTTGGGATTGAGGAGGAAGCGCTCGGCAAGCTTGCGCACTTCCTTGGGCATCGTCGCGGAAAAGAACAAGGTCTGCCGGATCGGCGGCAGGAGCGAGACGATGCGCTCGACGTCGGGGATGAAGCCCATGTCGAGCATCCGATCCGCTTCGTCGATCACGAGGATTTTCACATCGGCGAGCAGGATCTTGCCGCGCTCGAAGAGATCCAGCATCCGCCCCGGCGTCGCGATAAGGACGTCGGCGCCCCGGTTGAGCTTTTGTTCCTGCTCGGCCATGGACGTGCCGCCGATCAGCAGGGCCTTCGTCAACTTGTGATATTTGCCGTACTGATCGAAGGATTCGGCCACTTGATGGGCTAGCTCGCGGGTCGGGGCGAGGATCACCGAGCGCGGCATGCGCGCCTTGGTGCGCCCTTCCGCGAGAATATCGATCATGGGCAGGGTGAAGGAGGCCGTCTTGCCGGTGCCCGTCTGCGCCGACCCCAATATGTCCCGGCCCATGAGGACATAAGGGATGGCCTTTTCCTGGATCGAGGTGGGTTGGGTATAGCCGGCTTCCTCGACGGCTTGCAGAACTTCGCGGCTCAGACCGAGATCGCTAAATGTCATCAACAGCTTTGGTGTGGTGAACGTTCTTGGGTGCGGTGGCGGGGTTATCCATCCGCAGCGCTGTGCTTCATGTAATGCGCGATCCTACGGCTTCAATCGGTCCTGTCAATGCACAGGATTGCAAAAGATGCATGACAGGGCGATTGCGGCATCGCCTCGGTGTCGGCCATGCCGACACCGAAAGCCGGGTCCCGAGGTCACGGAAAGCCGCCCCCGTTGCCGCCGTCCGAGCCTGCTTTGAGGGCCTCGTGGCCGGGCATGAAAGCAGTTTTGGCCGTCTGCCGGAGAAGGTCGTCGAATTTCGGGTCGTTGATCCCCTTAATGCCGCCGCGGCGTGCGTGGAGGGAAGTGATCGGATCGTCGCCCAGACAATACGTCATCATCAGGGAGACCGTCTCCCAATCCGTGTCCGGCCGGGTTGTGCGCTGGCCGTCGCATACGCGGAAATGATTCGCGTTGCGCGCCGGCGCGAACTGCACGATCAGTCGATAGGGCGAGCGCGGATCCGCCTCGCCGGTCGTTAGATTGATCGTATGCAAAAGCCCGACCGGTTGCACGTGTTCCTGCACCCTGGCGGCCACCGTCTCTGCGGACGCGCCGAATGGCCGTCCCACGACTTCAAGCTTGGTGCTGTCGTACTGGTTCGCGCCGACGACAAGGCTGCGCGAATAGTTATGCGTCACATAGGTGCGGTCGATGGTTACGGGGCCATTGCCGCTGCATGCGGCAAGCACCACGGTTCCCACCGCCAGAACCGTTAGAACACCGCGACGAAACAGCGTGTACAGCATGGTCTTCCGTGTGCGTGTCGTTTCGATGGGGCGGTGGGCGTAGAGTCCACGATGCCCCGTCTTAGGATGAGATGGGGGCAAGGCGCCGCGCGTGCAATCGGATCGGAACGGCGCCAAAGCATATCCCGGTTAAAGCATATCCCGGTTCAGGGCGCTGCCCCGATTTCGCTGGGCTGATCGGGCGTCCAGGTGCGTTCCAGCCAGTCCCGCAGGGCGTGGGAGACGGCGTGCGGACGCTCCATTGGCGAGAGGTGGCCGGCCCCGCTGAGCACGAGCAGGTCGGCCCCGGGAATCGCAGCCGCCATCTCTTCGGCGATGCCGGGCGGCGTGAGGGTGTCCTCGCGCCCGCCGATGACGAGCGTGGGCACGGCGATCTGCGACAGCAACGGGCGGCTGTCGGGCCGGCCCATGATCGCGTGCTGTTGCCGGATAAAGCCCTCCCGGCCCACGCGCGCCGCCATGTCGTAGACTCGGTTCGTCAGGGCTTCGTTCGCCAGATGGCGCTGACTGAGCAGGCTTGGCAGCAATTGCGGCGTCACCCCCTTGAACTCGCCTTTCTGCGCCAGCTCGATCAGGCCGCGCCGGCGCGAGGTCGCCGCCTCGGTATCCGGCCGGGCGGAGGTGTTCACCAGGGCGAGCCGGGTCACGCGCTCGGGCGCCTGACGCAGGATCTCGAACGCCACGTAGCCGCCCATGGAAAGGCCGGCGAGGGAGAACCGTGCCGGGGCCTCGGCAAGAATGGCGCGTGCGAGTTCCGGGATGGCGTGGTGGCTGCTCGTATCCGGGACCCGGATATCGGCGAGATGATCCAGATCGGCGATTTGCTGCGCCCACAGGTCGGAATCGTTGAGCAGGCCGGGCAGCAACACCAGACCGGGCCGCTCGTTGGCGGCGCCGGGATCGTCGGATCGCTTCGCACCCATGGTCGACTCCATAACCTTGGCTGGCACTGCGGCTTGTGGCTTTCGGGGCCGTTCCAATCACAGCTCGGCGCCGAAGAAAAGAACCGCCGGGGGCGCGCTCCCATGACCGGCGGCGTTCAGCCACGCTCCTCGTCGGCGGGAACAGCACCGGGGGAGACCGGGTCCAGCGCCTCCTGCTCCAGCGTGTGCGCACCGGGACTTTCGAGAAAGACGGCCAGCCGCCGCACCTCCTCGGGCAATCCGTCGGGCAGGTGTCCCACGGTCTGGGGTGGGCAGGGCGTTCCGTGCGTCCTGGCTAGGGCCGGCGTCATTCGCCACGGGCGCGGCGGCTGCCCGGCGTGCCGGGCGACCGTCAGGGCGATGCGCAGGCCCGCGGCGTCGATGTCGCCCCAGTGCCATATGTCGCACCCGGCCTGCGCAAGGACGGCAATGGCGCGCCCAACGGCGTGCGAGGGAAAGCCGCCGGTGTAGACGGCGATTTCGTCGTCCCCGCGGGCCTCCCGTGCATAGCGGTTGAACGACGTCAGGTTTTCGATGGTCACCACGCGGCGCGCCCGGCCCGGATGCAGCGCCGCCGCGGCATCCGGCGGCAGACCGATGTGCGGCAGCTCGGGCAGCAGCCGACCGTAGACCGTTACCGGGCCGGCGAGCTTGACGTCCTGGGGCTGCTTTTCCAGCCCCAGCGCCGCCAGGGCCTCGGGGTCGGAGGTGGTCGGGTCGACCATGCCCTGCTGGCGCAGCCATCGGGCGATCCGGCCCATCTGGCGTTCGATCGCCTTGCTGTCGCCGGTGCGCTGGCGCGCGACCGTGCGCATGTCGCGGCCGCCGAAGTCGCCCGCCAGGACCGCATCCAGCGCGCGCAGGAAGGCGATGGCGCCGTCCACCTCGTGCCGGCCCAGGCCCATCCAGCTCCGGCCGGCGCGCCAGTATGCCGCGATCTCGTCCCGAACGCCGGCCACGTTGCGCAGCTGGGGACAGCGCCGGTGCAGCGCATCGCCAGCCCGGTCGGCGGCCTCGCCGGCGGGCGTGCGCGCGAGGAAACGGTACAATGCGGCACTGTCCGCCAGTTGGACCCGCGCCCACAGGTGGGCAAGTTCGCCGCGCCCGGGAACGAGGGTCACCGCCTGCATGGTCGCGGCGTCGCGCAGGACGGCCTCGAAATCGGCGCGGGCGTCGGCATCGGCGAAGTTCATGGAGAGTCTGGCGCTTACCATGCGCTGGCGCTCAGCCTCGCTCAGCCGCTCGATGCGGTCGAGCAGGCTGTGCAGGGTCGCCCGCGCCTTCGCCGCCGACATCGCTTACTCCGCCGCCTCGCGGTCGCCGTCGCCGGGCATGCGGGCGCGGTAGCCCTCGACGCCCAGATGCTCCGGATTCGCCGCCTGCATCTCGGCGATCGCCCGATGGCCGGGATACTCGCAGTCGATGTACATGACACTATCCTGCGGCAGCTTGTTCACCGAGACGATGGTGTCCATGACCTCCAGGAAGCTCATGCGCTTCTCTTCCGGTGCGGCAACCACCACCTGCAGGTTGAGGTCCCTGTAGAAGCGCAGGATGGCCTGGGTGTTCGGGATGTCCAGGCGGTTGAAGGCCTCGTCGAACAGCACCAGGCCCATGCCCTCCGGGTTCTCGTGGCGCGAGTTGGGGTAATAGACGCTCGCCATGGCCGCCGCGATGGCAACGTAATAGGGGGCCTGTTTCTGCCCGCCCGAGCCCTTGCGGGCGCGCCGGCTCAGGTTGGTCCGCGCGCCGTCCTCGGACTCCATGATCAGCTCGAAGGTATAATAGTTCCGGTAATCCTCGAGGAAGGCGGTGTCGCTGGTCTTGTCCAGGATCTCCTCGATCTGCGCCATGGCCTCGCGAAACGCACGCGAACCGGACTCCATCCGGCTTTCCAGGCCCTGTTCGGGGCTCTCGGCGATCTGTTCGGCAAGGTGATGCAGACGGGACAGGCCGGGATCGACGCGCTCGGCGAAGCGATACCGCATCCCGGTGAACTTGTGCGCCTCCAGCCGCTTGTTGAGGATGCGGAGCTGCCACTTCAGCATCTTGAACTTGTCGGACAGCTTGTTGAGCAGGTCCTCCTTGAGGGCGTGCTCCATGCTTTCGCGCGCCGATTCCACCTTTTCCTGGTACGGGCGCAGCTCGTTCTGTTCCAGCTTGCGCTCGCGCTCGACCAGCCAGGCCAGCATGGCGAGGTTGTCCGCGTCCTCGCCCAATGAGGCGGTGATGTCGTAGTCCCGGAGGAAGCGGTGGAAGCCGTTCTGGGCACGGCGCGCGTTGTCGCGAAGGTTGCCGTAGAGCGTCCGTGCCTCGCTGCGCGCGTGGTCGCGCAACTGGGCGAGCCGGGCTTCCGCATGCTCGTCGCCGGCTTCGAGCATCGCCGCCTCGACCTTGGCCCGCGCCCCCGCGATGTCCTCCGCGTCGTCCAGGTGCGCGATCAGGTCGGCCATGCCGGTCTCGGCCTCGACCGCCTCCTGCTCCGCTTCGCGCTGCTCGGCGATCCGGCCCTCGTGGGTCTGGACCTGGACCAGGAGATCGCGCTCGCTCGCCGCATGCTTTTCGATGCCGGGCCCGATCTCGTTTTCCAGTTCCGCCTTGTAGCCGCGCCGCTCGTTCTCCAGCTCGGCGATGGCCTGGTGGAGCTGTGCGCTGGCCGGATCCGCGACCGCGTTGAGGTCCACCTTGGCGGAATCGATCTGCGCCTGGGCGTCGCGGCGTGCGCGCAGGCACGTCCGGATCGCCGGGGTTTCCGCGTCGGCCGCCCGGCGAAGGGCGTCCAGGGCCGAGTCGATGCGCTTCTTCTGCGCGCTCAGGGCCTCGCGCTGTTGCTTGAGCGTGTCGATCTGCTCGCGCGTTTGCGCGATCGTGTGGGTGCGCGCGGTCTTGCCCAGGATCAGCTTGATCTCGCCGTGAACGCGCAGGGTCAGGCCGCCCGAGGTCTTGCCGTCGGGCATGACGGCCTTGCTGTGCGCGTCCAGCTCGCGCTGGGTCTCGACCATGCGGATGCTGCCCACGTGGTAGTCGATGAACTTGCGCACATATTCGGCGTAGGCGCCCGACGGCTCGGCGATGGTGGCGAGGGAACCGGGTTCCGCGATCGGATTGACCCGGTCCATGCGGCGCGTCTGGACGATGCGGCATGTGTGCAGGCCGGCGCGCTTGCGGTTCTCGAACAGCAGTTCCAGCGCCTTGTCCTGGTGGACCGGGTCGACGATGACCGCCTCGCGGTTGGCGCCCAGCAGCCCTTCCAGGGCGTAGGCCCAGCGCGGTTCCGTGATCTCGACCAGATCGGGCAGGGGCGTCGCGGTGATGCCGGCGCGAGCGAGGATGTCGATGAAGCTGCGCACCGGCTGCGATAGCACCGCGCCTGTCTCCCCGGCGCCGGCGATCTGCGCTTCGAGTTCCTCGACCTGCCGGGTGGTCTCGGCGATTTGCGTGGACAGGTCATCGCTGTTCGCGGCCAGTGCGTCGCGCGCCTCAACGAGGCTCATCGCCTGGTTTTCCAGCTCGGCGATTTCGTCCTCGCGTCCGGCGAGCGCGTCGGCATCCCGGTGCGCAAGGTCGCGCAGCGTCGCGGCGGCGGCGACGGCGCCGTGCAGGCGCGTGGGAATGTACTGCTTGACCGCGTCCAGCCGTGCGAGTTCGGCGACGATGCGGGTCCGCCGGGCCAGGTTCGCCAGCGCATCCTCGCGCTCCTTCTCCGCCGCGCGCTGGCGCTGCCGGATGGCGTCCAGCTTGGCGCTCTCGCCGCTCTGCGAGAGCAGCACGTTCTTGTTGCGCACCTCCTCGTCGATCGCCTCCATCGCCCGGCGGTGGTTCGCTTCCGCCGCCCGGAGGCGTTCCAGCGCCGCGCGGGTCTCGGCCAGCTTGCTCTCGTCGCGCGCCTTCAGGTGCTGCAGGCGCAGGCGCTCGACGTAGGCGGCGGTGAAACCGAGCGTGTTGTAGCGGACTTTCTGCTTGCCCCAAGTGACGAAGCGGGCGCGGGCCTGCTGGATCGCCTGCAGCATCTCCTGCAGGCGCTGCACCTCGGCCTCCATGCGCCGCCAGTGGTCGATGGAATCGCGGATGCGCTCGACGTCCAGGGGGTCCGGCGCAAGCACGTAGCGACGGACGAAGGTGGTGGCGTCCGCGACCGGGCGAAAAGCCACCATGTTCTTGAAATTGTTGAGGAAGTGCTTGACGCTCGGCGCCGGCGCACGGCCGCGCATGGCGCTCAAGTAGGCCTCAACGAACCGCGCTGCGCTGGTGTTGTACTGCTCCAGGCGGCAGCGCCGGTCGGCGCGCATCCGCTCCAGCATTTCCGCGTGGGAGAGCACGTAGTCCCCGCCGTCGGCGGCCGTCTGCGTGAAGCCGGCCAGCGTGAAGGCGTGCCCCTTGGCGATGAAGCGCGTGGTCTGCTCGCGGCTGTCCGCGACGTCCGCGAAGAGCATCAGGCCGACGGAGATCGGCTGCGCCGTCGCCTGATCGCGGAAGACCAGCACCACCGTACTCTCGCAACGCTCGCGAAGCGGCTGGTCGCCGACGTCATCGACGTAGCCGAGGCAGTACTCGTGGATGCTGCGGTCGGATTTGCCCTCGGTGCTGGCGTTGAGGTCGACGGCGCGCGCGTTGCCGCCCGCGATCACGGTCTGGATGGCGTCCAGCACCGAACTCTTCCCCACGCCGGTGGGACCGATGATCCCGGTCGCGCCGCGGACCTCGATGTCCTTCGCCTCGATGGTGTTCCAGTTGTGCAGGCAGATCCGCTCGAGCTGGTACATGGTTCAGCCGGCCTCCCCGCTATCGCCGGCGTCGTCCGGTTCCGGCTCGGCGTCATCGCCGGGCGCCGCCGCCGGTGGCGCCCCGGGGCCGCCGGATTCGCCCGTGCTCTCGCCGCCGCTCGCGGCGTCGCCGGCCAGACGCGTCGACAGCCGGTCGAAAACGCTGTCCTCGCCCTCGGGGGCGCCGTTTTCGACCCAGTCGATCACGGCCTCGACGTAGGTGTCGGGGATCAGCACGCGGATGCCCGGCAGGACGGCCAGCGGGGTGATGCGCTCCGCCCGGTCCGCGTCGGCCACGCGCACGAGGCCGCGGCGCCGCGCCATGGCGAGAATCTCGTGCAGCCGGGACTCGCTAGGCGGCTCTTCGCCCGCGAGCGTCTTGTAGGCATCGTAGATCTCGTCGGTGTTGGTCTCGATGCGGCCGGTTTCGTCCATCTCGCCGCGGCGCGTGCCGTCCTCGAAGAGATAGCGCAGCACCAGCAGGACGAGGGTCTCGTCCTTCTTGAAGCGCGTTTCCTTCCAGCCGTAGGCGGCGGTGCGGGGGCGGACGGCCGCGAGCCCGTCGCGCTGCTCGACGATGAGCTGGTAGTCCAGCGCGTTCACGTATTTCTCGAAGAAATCCCGGTGACGGGCGATAATCGTATAGGGGCGGCCGCCCATGGGACGGTCGGCGTAGACGCACTGATGCATAAGCAGCGCCTGGAGGGCGCGCTGCAGATCGGCCTCGGTGGTCTGGTCGCGCTTGCGCCGGGCTTCGTCGGCGTCGACGATCTCGGCGAATTCCTTCAGTTCGAGCGCACTCATGCGGCCGTCTCCTGGCTTTCCACGCGCCGGATGCGGAAGTCCGGGCAGGCGATCCACGCGCTGACGAACCAGCCGCCCGTCAGCTCCAGGCGGTAGTGCCCGCGAAAGCCGCCGTCGGCAAGATAGGGCAGATCGCGCAGCCGCTCGAACACGAAAAAATCATCCAGGGTGGCCAGCGGCAGCTCCGCGGCCGCGACCGTGTCGCGCCCGGCCATGGCGCGCTCCAGATAGGCGACCAGCTTTTCCGGCGTGATCCGGGCGCGTTCGTGATACTGGCGCAGATCGCGGCGGAACGCGTCGTGCGCCGGGTCGCGCCGGCGTCGGGTCAGCGCCTTGCGCTCGGGTTCGCCGCGCTTGCGCGCCGGGTGGTAGAGATTGGCCTCGGAGACGGCCGGGCGCACGGTCGCGAACGCGTGCGGCACCGCCACAGGCGCATCGGATGGGAGGCCGCTCTGCCCCAGCATCTCGATCGCCGCGGTGATACGGTGCGTGGCGATCTCGCTGATGCGGTCCATGTAGCGCACGGTGTTGCGCACCCGGCGCTCGATCCGGGACTGCGTGGCGTAGACCAGCTCCAGGTGGTCGTCGACCGCCTGGAAGACGGTGACAACGGTTTGAAGGTCCGCAAGCAGGGTGGTGGCCGCGCGCTCGCTGTCGGCCGCGCGGCCTTCGCGCACCATCGCCGTGGCGAGCGCGTCCACCAGCTCGCGGTCGTTCGCCATCTCTTGCGCCAGATCCAGGATGTCGACCCGGTAGCGGAAGGGATTGTCCTGGGTGTGCAGGCGCTTGTAGTCCACGATCAGGTGCTCGGCGACGAAATCCTCGAAATAGGTGCCGAAAAGGCTCTTGAGGTTGGTCTGCTGAACAAGCAGCGCCTCGATCTTGCGCATCGCACCCGTGACCGAGCGCAGATGGTTGCGGAAGCTCTTCGCCGAGCGGGCAGCATTGGCGACGTTTTCCGACTTCGTTCCGGGCTGCGTCCGTGCCGAGTCGAGAAGTGCCTGGACCTGGAGGACCTCGCCCCCATAGGAACGCATGCGCCCGGATTTGATTTCCAGCAGCGCCTGCAAAAGCAGACGCGCGTCGGGGTCGAAGTCCACGATCCGGCGGTAGCGGTCGCGGTGCTCGACCAGCCAGCCGGTGTCGAGCAGGCGCGCGTAGGCGAAGAACCGCCGCGGATCTGTGTCGCGTTCCGCTTCTGCGTCCAGGTGCGTCGGGCGCTCCGCCGTGAAGTCGAGGTCCTGGCCCTCGCGGCGGATGAACTCGCCGATCGCGTCGATGGTCTCGCGTTTGGAGACGAGTTCGCCGGCGACGGCGAACACCTCGCCGTCGAGATATTCCAGGAGGTCGGCGTAGAACCCACGGTTCGAGCCGGCGAACAGCCGGAAGACGTCGGCCGGCAGCTTGCCGAACAGCGCCGTTGTCTCCGCCACGGTCGTCATGTTGGCCGTCCCCGGCCGGTCCGGCGCGGTGCCGCCCGGCCGCTCATCCCGAGCCCGTCGACGGTGGCCGGAACATACCCATACGTCATGTCGTCCAAGGAAAAGTGTTACACGTCCAGGTCGGACTCGTCGACGAAACGCGCGCGCTCCTGGATGAACGCGAAGCGGTGCTCGGCCTTGCGTCCCATCAGCCGCTCCACCGTGCGCGCGGTTTCGTTCGCGTCGTGGGTGGCGTCGATTTCGCCGCCTTCGGTGATGGTCACCCGCAGCAGCGTTCGCCGTGACGGGTCCATGGTGGTTTCCTTGAGCTGGCGCGGCGGCATCTCGCCCAGGCCCTTGAAGCGGCTGACCTCGACCTTGTCCGGCTTGGTGAAGTGTTCCGCGAGCAGCCGGTCGCGATGTGCGTCGTCGCGCGCATAGACGATCTCCCCGCCGTGCGCGAGGCGGTAGAGCGGCGGCTGCGCCAGGAAAAGCCGGCCCTGTTCGATCAGCCCGGGCATCTCTCGGAAGAAGAAGGTCATCAGCAAAGCCGCGATGTGCGCGCCGTCGACGTCGGCGTCGCACATGATGATGACGCGCTCGTAGCGCAGCTTCCGGGAATCGAAGCTGTCGCGCCGGCCGCAGCCCAGGGCCTGCAGGATGTCGTTGACCTCCTGGTTCGCGCGCAACTTGTCGTTGGACGCGCTGGCGACGTTCAGGATCTTGCCGCGCAGGGGCAGCACGGCCTGGGTCTCGCGGTCGCGCGCCTGCTTGGCCGAGCCGCCCGCCGAATCCCCCTCGACCAGGAAGATCTCGGTGTCCTCCGCGCGGGTGCGCGCGCAGTCGGCGAGCTTGCCGGGCAGGCGCAGCTTGCGCGTGGCCGACTGGCGCTTGAGTTCGCGCTCCTTGCGCCGGCGCTGGCGCTCCTCGGCGCGCTCGACGATGCGCTCCAAGAGCGCTTTGCTGCGTTCGGGGTGTGCGGCGAGCCAGTGGTCGAAGCGGTCCTTCACGGCCGTCTCGACGAGCTTCTGCGCTTCCGGCGTGCCCAGGCGCTCCTTCGTCTGGCCCTGGAACTGCGGGTTGCGCAGGAACACCGAGAGCAGCACGCAGGCGCCGCCCAGCAGATCCTCGCCGGTGACCTGCTGCGCCTTTTTGTTGCCCGCCATCTCGCCGTACGTCTTGATACCGCGAACGAGCGCGCCGCGCAGGCCCTGCTCGTGGGTGCCGCCCTGCGGCGTGGGCACGGTGTTGCAGTAGGAGACGGAGAAACTCTCCTCGTCACTGGGCCAGGTGATCGCCCATTCCACCCGGCCGGCGCCATCGGCGAGGTCGGCCTCGCCCGCGAAGGGCTCCGGGGTCAGGCTCTGCCGCTCGCCCAGATGGGCCTGCAGGGCATCGCGCAGCCCCCCGGGAAAGTGCAGGGTGGCCTGCTCGGGAAGGTTCGACGCCGTCTGCCCGCGCAGCAGCTCGCCCGCACACTGCCAACGGATCTCAACGCCCTTGTAGAGGTACGCCTTGGACCGCGCCATACGGTAGAGCACCGCCGGGTCGAAGGCGCTTTCGCCGAAGATCTCCGGATCGGGATGGAAGGCGACCGTGGAACCGCGGCGGTTCTGCACCGGCCCGGCGTCTTCCAGCTTGCCCTGCGGCGTGCCGCGGGCGAAGCGCTGCCGGTACAACCGCCGGTCGCGTGCGACCTCGACGGTCAGATCATCGGCCAGCGCATTGACCACGGAGACGCCAACACCGTGCAGCCCGCCCGCGGTGGCGTAGGCCTTGTTGGCGAACTTCGCCCCCGAGTGCAGCGTGGTGAAGATCACCTCCAGCGCCGACTTGTCGGGGAACTTCGGATGCGGCTCGACGGGCATGCCGCGCCCGTTGTCGTGAACGGTGACGTAGCCGTCGCCGCGCAGCGTGATGTCGATTCGAGAGGCGTGCCCCGCCACGGCCTCGTCCATGGCGTTGTCGAGCACCTCCGCGACCAAGTGATGCAAGGCGCGCGCGTCTGTGCCGCCGACGTACATGCCGGGGCGGCGCCGAACGGGCTCCAGGCCCTCCAGGACTTCGATATCCGCGGCGGAATAGCCCGTGGCGTCGGGCGCGTCGCTGTGGAACAACTCGGACATGGGCTCGGATTATGGGGTGGAGGCTTGGCGCCGACAAGAACATGCGGTAGATGGGTGCCGCAACTACCACAAAATGTGACGCATTCAAATTGTATCGCCGATGACGAACACAGACGAACCTGACGACAGCACCGCCCCGACGCAAGCGCCGGCGTTTGAGCCGGCCCTGCGCACCTGGGCCATGCCCGCCGATGCGAACCCGAACGGGGACATCTTCGGCGGCTGGGTCATCGCGCAGATGGACCTTGCCGGCTCGGTCGCGGCCACGGAACGCGCCAAGGGGCGCATCGCCACGGTGGCGATGGATGCCGTACGCTTTCACGCCCCCGTCAAGGTGGGCGACCTGGTAAGCTGCTACGCCCGGGTCACGCGCGTGGGCAGCACGTCCATCTCGGTCTGGGTCGAGGCCTGGGCGCGGCGCGGCCACGACGGCAGCCACACGCGCGTCACCGAGGGCGCGCTGGTCTATGTCGCCCTCGACGATCAGGGCCGGAAACGCCCAGTGCCCGACTCGCCGGGCGAATAGGCTGGCGTCTTGCGCCCGTCTCCCGCTCGCCGGCGGCTGGGGACTTTTCGGCGGTACGGCGACCCTCACCCGTTGCGCGGAGTCTGCGAATCGTTCTGCGGCGAACGCGGCATGACAAAGTTTGTCCCGTCCATGAGCCGGACGGGGGCGTCGGCCGGTGCTGGACCTGGGCCGTGATAGGGCGAGTCGTCGGCGGATGCGGCCGCCGGACCGGTCGCTGCGAGCGCGGCGAGGGCGCGATGCGCGTTCAGCCGGCCGGCGAGCGTCCGCGGTGCGTGGCGCATCGCCGCGGCCGGGCAGGTCTCCGCGGACTCGAGAAGCAGGCGGCGGATCGCGTTCAGGTCGGTGTACGCATGGTGCCGAATCTGCAACGTGAGCAGCAGGGCTGCGGCGCCGCTCACCAAGGGCGCCGCGGCGGGCGTGCCCTGCCGCTGCACGACGCCGCCCCCGGGTGCGGCGCCCGGTACGGCGTCGGCCGGCGCGAGCAGCCTGCGCGACCAGTACGGCGTCGCTGGGGCCGGGAAGGGCAGCGGGCGTCCCGCGGCATCATGCCCGGCGACCGGCAACACGCAGGCGCGCGCGGCCGGAACCTGCTCGCAGCGGCAGCCATCGTTGCCCGCGGCGGCGACGATGAGAATGTCGTGCTTGGCGCAAAGCCGGATCGCGTCGTCGAAGAACCGGTCCACCGGCCCGGGCTGCGCCATGGGTGCCCCGCTGATGGTGATGATGTCGGCGCCGGCTTCGGCTGCGCGCCGGATCGCCCGGCCCAACATGGGCTGGTGGCACGCGACCGGCTGACCCCGCGCGTCTTCCGCGTAGACGGGCAGGCCGATGATGCGGCAGCGCGGCGCAAGGCCGGTAACGCCCGAGTCCGGCTGGCCGCATAGGAGGCTCGCCACGTGCGTGCCCTGGGCGGCCCCGGGGCTATCGTGGCCGAAAGGCGCGTCGGTCTCGATGGAAAGGCACCCGATGTCGGCCCCGCCGAAGCACGGGTGCCGGAGGTCGATATCGCTGTCCAGAAGCGCGACGGTCACGCTGGGGTCGCCGCCGGCGGCGGCCTCGCGAAGGGCGCGGGCCCCCGGAATGCGCTCGGTGATGGCTGTCGTGGTCATGGTTCGACTCCCCCAACCGCGATGCGGCCGCGCGGTCCGTCCGGGCCAACGTGGCTCTTGGCCGCGCCGCATCGCCCTGTTATCTCCAGCTCATTCGATTTCGAAAGTTCGATACGGCCGCCGCGCGGCGAGCAGTCGTTATAGTAGAAAGAAAATTCTTAAAATGCAACTATAAGGATTGTGCGTCGGCACGCGCACACGTCGCCGAGCGGTCGCCGGTGGCGCGCCCGGCCGGCGTGGTATGGCTTCCGCATCCGCGCCGGCGGGTCGCGGCATTGTGCGGCGGGTCAGGCGCCTGGATCGCGGGCGTTCAGCCGGCTAGTCTGCGATGCAGCGCCGAATCAGGGCCGCGAGACCGAATTCAAGGAGAGAGCGCAGAAGATGGCGAGCGATTCCAACAGCCCCTTTGACAAGTCGAAGCTGCCCAGCCGTCACGCCACGGTGGGGCCGAACCGTGCACCGGCGCGCGCGTTCTATCATGCCATGGGCTTGAGCGACGCCGAGATCAATCAGCCCTTCGTGGGCGTGGCGACCTGCTGGAACGAGGCCGCGCCGTGCAACATCGCGCTGTCGCGCCAGGCCAAGGCGGTCAAAAACGGTGTCGAGCAGGCCCACGGCACGCCGCGCGAGTTCACCACCATCACCGTGACCGACGGCATCGCCATGGGCCACGAGGGCATGCGCTCCTCCCTGGTCAGCCGCGAGGTCATCGCGGACAGCGTGGAGCTGACCGTGCGCGGTCACGCCTATGACGCGCTGGTGGGCATCGCCGGCTGCGACAAGTCCCTGCCCGGCATGATGATGGTGATGCTGCGGCTGAACGTGCCCAGCGTGTTCATGTACGGCGGCTCCATCCTGCCCGGCAAGCACAAGGGCAAGGACGTGACCGTTCAGGAGGTGTTCGAGGCTGTGGGCGCACATTCCGCGGGCAAGATCACGGACGCGGAGCTGCACGACATCGAGTGCGTGGCGTGTCCCTCCGCCGGCGCCTGCGGCGGCCAGTTCACCGCCAACACCATGGCCTGCGTCTCCGAGGCGATCGGCCTGGCGCTGCCCGG
>CAJXKW010000007.1 GCA_913055855.1 uncultured Limimonas sp.
CGCTGGTTCCGGCTCATGGTCAAGCGCGTCGACTCCGCCCTCGAAGACGAACCGCGGGCGCGCGCGGTGGTCATGCACATCGACGTTACGGAGCGCGTGCTCGCGCAACGCGAACTCGCGAACGCCGCGAATCGGGACCGGCTCACCGGCGTTCGCTCGCGCCACGGTTTCACCGAGGCCCTGCACGAACACCTCGCGGCGGGGACCGCGCACGCAGCGAGCATGGTGATCATGCTCGACGTGGAGAATCTCACCCAGCTCAACGACGTACGCGGCTATACCGCGGGCGACCAGGTGCTCATCGAGCTCGGCCGCCGCCTCGGCGACACCGCGGGCGAGAATGGCCTCGTCGGCCGGGTGGGCGGCGACAAGTTCGTGGTTTTCGTCCCCGTGGATCGGGACAATGGTCCAATGGCCGTACGCAACCGCATCGACGGCATCTTCGCCCGGCCTTTCGACGTGGATGGTCTGTCCGTCGAGATAGGCGCCCGGTTCGGTTACACCCGCATTGGCCAGTCGCCCCGCCGACCCGAGGACTTGGTGCGCGAGGCCGAGATCGCCATGGCGCAGAGCCGCGACGGGCCGGGCCGGCCTTGGCGGCAATACACCTCGGAACTCGACCGCGCCTTGCACGCACGCGTCCAGCTCACCCAGGAACTGAACGCCGCCATCACGAACAACGAGTTCCAGCTCCACTATCAGCCCAAGGTGGACCTCGGCAGCGGCCGCGTCATCGCGTGTGAGGCGCTCCTGCGCTGGGTGCATCCGGAGCGCGGCCTGGTCTCGCCGGGGGCGTTCATGCCCGTGGCGGAGCAGAGCCAGCTTATCGGCCCCATCGGAGACTGGGTTCTCGACGAGGCCTGTCGTTGCCTGCGCGCCTGGAAAGACGCCGGGCTTTCGGTGGTGCGGGTGGCGGTCAACGTGTCCGTCGCCCAGCTTACTATTGGCGGCTTTCCCGAGCGGGTACGCGCCGCCTTTGCCGATCATGGCCTGGACCCTGGCGCGCTCACGCTGGAGATCACCGAAAGCGTGTTCGAGAAACGCTCCGAGCGCCTTCAGGCGGAACTGCGCGAGCTGCATGCCATGGGGGTGCGCCTGGCGCTGGACGATTTCGGAACCGGATACAGTTCGCTGCTCTACCTGCAACAGTATCCTTTCGATGAAATCAAGGTGGACAAGGGCTTCGTCCAGCACATGCTGGCCGATCCCTACAGCCACGAGATCGTGGCGACCGTGGTGGGCGTGGCCGGTGCGCTGGGCGCCGAGGTCGTCGCCGAAGGCGTGGAGACGCCGCGCGAGCGCGACGCCCTGCTCGCTATCGGCTGCCGGGTCGCCCAGGGCTTTTATTACAGCATGCCGTTGGCCGAGGAGGATTTCCGTTGGCTGCTGGAGACACACAGCAAGCTTCCGCTGACACCCCGAGCGTGACGGGGACCACCGCCCCTGCCACCGACGGCGCCGCGACCGCGCCGGAGACCGGCATGGCCAAGCGGCGCACCGGGCTGAACGGCCTGGATGCGGCAACCCACGGCGGCTTGCCCGCGGCCGCGACAACCCTGGTGATGGGCACGCCGGGCGCGGGCAAGACCGTACTGGGCCTGCAGATCCTGGCGCACGCTGTAGCCCGAGGCGAAGCGGGTGTCCTGGTGAGTTTCGAGGAAGCGCCCGCCGAGCTACGCCGGAACGCGAGTTCGTTCGCCTGGGGCGGACACCTGAACGACGCCAACCTGGCGAGCATCGATGCACGCCCCAATCGGGAGGGTGAACCCACGGGGCGCTTCGACCTGCAGGGGCTGATCGCCGCGATCGACGCGCATGCGAGCCGAGTCGGCGCCTCCTGGCTGATCCTGGACGGCATCGATCAGCTTTTGCGTATGGAACCCGACACGGAATCGGCCGTCGCCGAGATCCAGCGCCTCGACGACTGGACCCGCAAGCGAGGCATCAGCACCATCCTGACCGCCAAGCGCGCCGACCCCAACGAGGCCTCCGCGATCCATTTGTCGGGCGTGGAGTTCGCACTCTCCACAGTCCTGGTGCTCTCGGCCGAACTCGTCGGGCGGCGCCTGAACCGGCGTTTTCGCATCCTGAAATATCGCGGGACAGCGCACGTCACCGACGAACTGCCCATGGTTATGGACGGCGGTGGGGTGCACCTGCCCTCCGCCAGCGCCTTCGCCACGCCGCAGGGACTGGAGGCAGACCGCGATTTCGTCTCCAGCGGCTCGACGCGCCTGGACGACCTGCTGGGCGGCGGCTACTACCGCGGTTCCGGCATCCTCGTCTCCGGCGCCCCGGGCACGGCCAAAACCACCCTGAGCGCCCTATTCGCCGCTGCTGCGGCGGAACGTGGCGAAAACGCGCTGATGATCAGCTTCGACGAGCCCGAAAGCCAGATTGTACGCAACGTGCGTTCCATCGGGCTGGACCTGCAGCGTCACATCGATGCGGGAAACTTGCACATCGCATCGATCTCGCCGTGGCGCGCTCTGGTCGAAGAGCACTTCATCAGCATTCTCGCCCTGATCGACCGGACCGCCCCGGACTGTCTGGTGCTCGATCCGGTATCCGGGCTTCTCAAGGCGTCGAGCGGTGAAAGTCCTTTTCCCATGCTCGAACGCCTCCTTGGCGTGACGAAGGCGCGCGGGATCACTACGCTGCTAACCAGCCTCACCGAGCGCGAGCAGCCCGGAACCGAGGATACCATGAGCCACGTCTCCACGGTTGCGGACACCTGGATCAGCCTGGAGTACGCGGCGCGCGCAGGCGAGCGCAACCGGGCACTATCCATCGTGAAATCGCGCGGCGCTTCGCACTCCAACCAGGTTCGCGAACTTCTGATATCCAGCAGCGGAATCGATCTCGCGGACGTGTTCGAGTACGGTTCCGAGGTGCTGATGGGCACCGCCCGCGTGCAGAAGGAAACGGAGGAGGCCCAGGCGCGTCGGCGCGAGCGCATCGAGCGCGAACGCCGCCGTAGCGAACTGGAGCAGCAGCTCAAAGAGGTGGAAGCGCGCATCGCCGAAGCGCAAAGCCAAAAAGAACGCATCCGCTACGAGATGGACCTGGAGGCCGAGGCCGAAGACGAGGCCGACCGCCTCAGCGAGCGGCACCAGCGCGACGTGCTGGGCAGCCGCCGGGGCGGCGACGCCGATCCCAAGGGGGGCACAAGGTGACGGATACGTCGAAGCACCTGACCCTGTTCGTGACCGGGGACGCGCCGCGTTCCCGGCGCGCCCGGGCGAACCTCGCCGCCGCACTGCGGCGCGCCGGTGGTGATACGGCAACCGTGACGGAAGTGGACTTGCTGGCCGACCCACAGCGGGCGCTGGCCAACGGCATTTTCGCCACACCCGCGCTGATGCTCGACACGGGCGGCAGTGAACCTATCGTGATGTACGGTGACCTCTCCGAGCACGGCAAACTGGACAGCTTCCTGAGCGAATGGCTGGCGCCCGCCGCATGCGGCCGTCGCCCGAACGGGGTCAGCTCACCATGAAGCGGTCGCGCTCGGCGCCCGGGCGCAGGAGCTTGTTCACGTAGAATCCCTGGAAACGCCCCATGCCCAGGCGCATGCCGTTGTAGACCGCGTCTTCCGACTCGACGCGCGTCCCCACGATATGCACGCCCGCTTCGATCATCCGCCGAAGGTTCGCGGCGAAATCCGCCCTGTCCGGCATCGCTTGGTCCAGGCGGACCTTGACGTAGGAGCTGCCCAGGTTCTCGCAGCGCAAAACGTCCGTCATCTCCGGCGTGATTCCGTCGAGCGCAAGTTTTGCCCCGGCTTTCGTCAATTGCTGTTGCGCCAAGCGAAAGCGCGGATAGTCCGCGAACACGTCGCTGATTTGCAACTCGATAACCATACCCTTGGCGTGTCCGGCGTTCGCCGCCTGCTCGAAAGAGGCGGATAGCAACGTTTCAACATTGAAGTTGAACGATCCGCGCGCGGGATTGAGATATTCCTCCCGGATGCAGGCAAGAATGCGCTTGTCCAGTTCCGTTGTGAGAAGCTTAAACAAATTCATATTCGTGAAAAGATTGACACCTTGCAGAAAAGTATCGTGCAGCTTACGCATGCTGATGTAGTGCTCGTGGAAAATCATTCGCGGCATGTCGTTCTGTCGAACACGGACGACGGGTTGCCACGTAACGAAGTCGGCCACGAACTGATCGAGCGGCATACGGTCCAACACCTGCGTCAGCCGCTCAATGTCCGATACACTCAACGGCCGTACACCCCCACCCTCGCGCTTCATGCGCGGCAGGTCGACCTCGAGGCGTGCGAGCAGGTCCTGAATCTTGGGCGCGTGCCGTCCCAGGTTGAAGACCTGAATCAATTCCTGCTGGTCGATGGTAAAGAACGCCTGGGGCGCGTATTGGCGCACGATGCGCACCAGCATCATGCGCACCTCGGTGACCAAGGCGACGAAGCTGTTTTCGGTCTGGTACGAGATAAGCGCGAAATCGCGGGGCGTGATCTGATACAGGCGCTCGACGTCAACGCCGTTCAGCTTCTTCAGCCGTTCCGACACCTCGCCGGTGACATCGGGAAGATTGGCCAGAAAATCCAACGGACCGAGCGAAATGAAAATCGCGTGTGCCACTTCGTCCAGCCGCGTGTTGCTGCCCACAAGCGCGCGGACACTGTGCAGGTTGTTGCGGAAATAGGCCTCGTCGTTGCTCGAAGGAGGCTGGACATGATCGGCCATCGTGCGGGTCTCCGTCCTGACGCCCCGGGTGGGCGGCGACGCCCCCGGACCGGAGCGTTCCGCCGCCGTCTTCCGATGCTATCCGGCTGGGTGCCGCGCTGTCACGCCAAAGGGGGTACGCTCGCGCGGCATGAGCCGCACAACTTCACCCGCCCCCGTCTTCCCAGAGGTGACAGGCGACTTGCACCCGGCCATGGCGACGCAGGTGCGGGTCATGCGGCGTGCGGAAGGTAACCCGCACGCCATCGCCGGCCGTTTCCATGTCGTAGACGCCCTCCCAAAAAGGATCGTCCGGCGCTTCCGCACGGATGCTCGCCAGCAGATCGGCAACCGCGCGCCCGTCCCGGCCGCGGCCGGCAGGAACGTGAACGACCGTTTCCGGGCGGTCGAAGGTATCCAGGTCGCCGATAACCGCGCGCTCGGTCTCGTACTGGGTCTCGGGAATCGCCGCCCAGCGGCGCTCAAGCAGCTCGCGCAGGTCGCGCCCTTCCCAGCCGCAGGGCGCGAACGCAGCCGGACAGCGCGGATGAAACGCGCAGCCCAGGGGCGGATTGACCGCGTCGGGCACCTCGCCGCGCGGCAGATCGCGCGGCACGGAGCGCGCCGGATCCGGGTCGGGAATCGCCTTGAGCAGCGCCCGCGTGTAGGGGTGCTTGGGATCGCTGTAGATCGCCGAAGGTGGTCCCGTCTCCACCACCCGGCCCAGGTACATGATGGCGATGCGGTCGCAGAAAAACTTCGCCGTGGCCAGATCGTGGGTGATGTAGACGTAGGTCAGCCCCAGCTCGGCCTTCAGGTTGATGAGCAGCTCCAGGATCTTGGCGCGCACACTCATGTCCAGCATGGACACCGGCTCGTCCAGGACGAGAAGCTCGGGATTGAGCACCAGCGCGCGCGCCATCACCGCGCGCTGCTTCTGCCCGCCGGAAAGCTCGCCCGGATAGTTGTCCATGAAGCGCTCGGGCGGGCTCAGGCCCACGCGGTCGAGGATCGCGCGCACGCGCCGGTCGCGCGCGTCCGGATCGGGTTCCAGACCGTGGATGTCGAGCGCGTCCGCGACGGCCGTGCCCAGGTCCATCGCCGGATTGAGTGCGGCATGCGGATCCTGGAAGACGAACTGCATGCGCATGCGCAACCGCCGCAGCGACTCCGCGCTCAGGTTGGTGATGTCGTGGCCGTCGAAGGTGATGCGCCCTTCGCTGGCATGGGCGAGACCCAGGAGCGTGCGCCCGAGCGTGGACTTGCCGCTGCCCGATTCGCCCACGATGCCCACGACCTCGCCGCGCGCCACGTCCAGCGATATGCCGTCCACGGCCTTGACCACGCCCGGCTCGCGCCCGATCAGCCGGTCCAGGAAGTTGCCGCGCAAGGGAAAATGGGTCTTAAGGTCCTGCAGGCTCAGCAAGGGCTGGGTCGCGGCGTGACCGTCAGGCTTCGTCGGCAACGTCGACCGTCTCCTGTTCCAGGGGCGCGCGGCCGCCGGCGGGGATGGCCGATTCGGGCCCGTGGCGCCAGCAGGCCACGTGCTGGCCGCCGCCCAGGTCGGTGATGCGCGGAACCTTCTGCCGGCAGACCTGCATGGCGTCCGGGCAGCGCGGATGGAAGCGGCAGCCCGCCGGCGGATGGACGAGATTGGGCGGCGAGCCGGGGATGTGGCTCAGGTTCCGCGTCGATAGCGAGATCGTCGAGCGGAGCAGCTCGCGCGTGTAGGGATGGCCCGGCTCGGCGAAGACCTCGTGCACCGGGCCGTCCTCGGCGACGCGCCCGGCGTACATCACCGCCATGCGATCACAGGCTTCCGCAACGATGCCCAGGTTGTGCGTGATCAGGAGCAGCGCCGTGCCGTAGTCGCGCTGCAGGTCCTTGAGCAGCCGGAGGATCTGCGCCTCCACCAGGACGTCCAGCGAGGTCGTGGGCTCGTCGGCGATCAGGAGCTTGGGACGCAGCACCAGCGCCAGGGCGATCATGATGCGCTGGCGCATACCGCCGGAGAACTCGTGCGGATACTGGTGAAACCGCGTGGGCGGGATCCCGACATGGCCCAGCGTCTCCAACGAGCGACGCTTGATCTCGTCCTTGGACAGGCCCGGCTCGTGCGCGCGCAAGGTCTCGCGGAAGTGGTCGTGGATGCGCAGCAGCGGGTTCAGCCGCGTCATGGGCTCCTGGAAGATCAGCCCGATCTCCGGCCCGCGCAACGCGTGCATGCCGCGCCGGCCCAGCCGGAGCACATCCTGCCCGCGGTAATAAATCTGCCCGTCGCGGGCAGCCGAGTCGGGCGTCAGCCCCATGAGCGCACGGCCCAGGGTCGACTTGCCGCAGCCCGATTCGCCCACCAGGCCCACGGCTTCGCCCGGCCCGATGTCCAGGGATACGCCGTCCACCGCCTGCGCCGCGCCGCGCGGCGTGCCGTACCAGACGCGCAGGTTCTTGACGGACAGGATGGGCTGGTGCGCTTCGGCCGTCATCGCCGCGCGGCTCCCGCACCCGTTGCCGCACCCGCACCCGTTGCCGCACCGCCGGTCGCCGGTTCCGCCGCCGTTTCGTCGGGGGCCTCGGATCCGGCCTCAGCCGCCATCGGCGATTCCGGCAGCACCACGGGCTCGGTGCGGCGCGGCCGGAGCAGCGGGTTGAGCACGTCGTTCAACCCCTCGCCCAGCAGTGTCAGCCCGGTGACCAGCGTGACGATGGCGATTCCCGGGAACAGGCCGGTCCACCAGATGCCCGCGCCGGCGTCCGCGATGGCGCGTTGCAGGTCGTAGCCCCATTCGGCGCCCTCCGTCGGCTGGATGCCGTATCCCAGGAAGCCCAGACCGGCCAGGGTCAGAATGGCGTCGGCGGCGTTCAGGGTGCCCACGACAGGCACGCTCTGCACCACGTTGGCGAGAACATAGCGCGTGACGATGACGCGTGGTCGCGCCCCAAGGGCGCGGGCCGCCTCGACGAAGGGTTCCTCGCGCACGCTGATGGTGTGGTTGCGCACCACGCGGAAATACTGCGGCACATAGACCACGGAGATGGCAATGGCCGCCGTGAGCACCCCGCTCGCCAGGACATCGGAGAGCAGGAAGGCGATCACGATGGCGAGCAGCAGGTAGGGGAACGCGAACAGCGCGTCCATGATCAGCACCAGCACGCGGTCCAGCACCCCGCCGCGAAACCCCGAGATCAGGCCCACGGGCAGGCCGATCGCCAGGGAGAAGATCACCGCCAGGATGACCACCTCGACCTCGGTCCGCGCGCCCCATACGACACGCGAGAACACGTCGGTGGACTGCACGGTGGTGCCGAAAAGGTGATCCGCACTGGGCGGCAGATGCTTGCCGAAGCGCTCCCCCGCTTCCGTCTGGTACTGCGCATAGCCGTAGGGCGCGATCCAGGGCGCAAAGATCGCCAACAGGATGTAGCCGGCCGTGATCGCCGTCCCCACCCAGAGGACGATGCGCGGCATCCCGCGCGCCTCGCGGATGGGGCCGGCCAGCCGGCGCAGTGCGCGACCCACCCGGCTGCCGCGCGCAGCGGTGTCTGCCTCCATGGACATCAGTAACGCACTCGCGGGTCGATCCAGGCGTTCACGAAATCGATGACCACGCTGACGAGCACCACCACCACGGCGAAGAACGTGATGATGCCCTGAACGCCCGTGTAATCGCGATTGTTGAGGTAGCGCACGAGCTGGTTGCCCAGCCCGGGCCAGTTGAACGTCGTCTCGGTCAGGATGGCTCCCGAGAGCATCAGCGCGAACTGCAACCCGATCATCGTGACCACGGGTACCAGCGCGTTCCGGAATGCGTGCCGGTAGACCACGTTGCGCTCGGGAATGCCCCGGGCGCGTGCCGCCTCGACGTAATCTCCTTGCAGCGTCTGGAGCAGGTTCACGCGCACCATGCGCAGCAGCACGCCGGTGATCAGAAGCCCCAGCGTCATCGCCGGCATTGCCAAGTGGCGCAGCACGTCCACCAGCGCCGACCAGTTGCCCGCGATGATGGCGTCGATGGTCAGGATGTTGGTGGTGCGCTCCAGGGTGTACTGCACCATCGGACTCGCCTGCCCCGAGGTGGGCAGCCAGCCCAGCCAACTGCCGAAGATGAGCTGGCCCAGGAAACCCAGGAAGAACACCGGTGTGGCGTAGACGAAGATGCCGAACAGCCGCCCGGTGACGTCGATGGGGGTGTCCCGGTAGCGCCCGGTGACGAGCCCCAACAGGATGCCCAGCGTGGTGGCGATGATCATCGCGGCGACCACGAGTTCCAGCGTGGCCGCGCCGTTGTTGGCGATAACCTCCAGAACCGCGCGGTCGTCCGTAATCGTGCGGCCGAAGTCGAAGGTCGCCACATCGGCGATGTAGTCGGCGAACTGCACGGGCACGGGCTCGTCCAGCCCCAGCTCGGCGCGCTTTTCGTTGAGCACCTCCTTGGACACCTTGCCGCCCAGCGCTGCCGCAACCGGATCCCCCGGGGCGACCCGCATGAGCAGGAACACCACACTCAGCAGGATGAGGATCATGGGCACCGCAAGCGCCAGGCGGGTCAGCGCGTAGGCGCGCAGCGAGGTGGTCTGCTGGGTCATCGCGGACCGTCGGCGGACGCGACCCCGGCGCCGGCGGCGCCGGCCCCGGGGTCAGGGAACGAAAGCGTTACCGTGTCTTGCCGATGTGCCAATAGCGGAAGACGTAGGACGGGTCTAGGGTCTTCTCGATTCCCGTGATGGAATCGCGCACCACGGCGATCTGCTTGGCTTGGAACACGGGAATGATGGGCACGTCCTTCGCCGTAATGCGCTGGATCTCTTTGAACGCGTCCATCCGGGCCTGCCGATCCTCGGTGGCTCGTTCCTTGCTGATGAGTTCGTCCACGCGATCGTTGTTGTAGTGGTTGTTCAGCCAGGACTTCTCGGAGCTGTAGAAGGGCGCGATGTAGTTGTCCGGGTCCGGATAGTCCGGGAACCACCCCATCTGGTAGGCGGGATACTGGTCGGTCGTCGCCGCCGAGACGTAGCGCGCCCACTCCGTCGACTTTAACGTGACATCGAAGATGTCGTCCGTCTCCAGCGCGCGCTGGATCTCGGCGTACTCGTCGGCCGAGCTGTCGCCGTAGTGCGTGGGCGTGTACCAGAGCTGCAGCTCCACCGGCGTTTCGATACCCGCTTCGCTCAGCACCTGCTTTGCCTTCGCCGGATCGGAACCGACACCGTATTCCGCCTTGAAGGCGTCGATGTGCCCGTCCAGACCGCGCGGCACCATGGAATACAGCGGCTCGACCGTACCGTTATAGACGTTCTTCGCAATCGCCCCGCGGTCCATGAGATAGGCGGCCGCCTTGCGGACGGCGTGGCTGTTGCCGGGCTCCAGCTCGAGGTTGAAGACGAGATAGCGGATCACCGTCCCCTTACCGGTGACGATGCGCATCTCATCGCCGGCGTTCTGGCGCAGCGCCTGGATATCCGTCGGGGTGAGCTTGCGGTAGGCGATATGGACATTCCCCTGCTCCACCGCCAGCTTCAGCGCCGAGGAATTGGAGAAGTACTGGATAATGGCGCGCTTGTTCTTCGCCGGCTGACCGTAATAGTTCTCGTTCTCTTCCAGCACGGTCTGCACGCCCGGCTTGTAGGCCGCCACCTTGTAGTGACCCGAGCCAACAACCTCGTCGCTGGGCTGGAGGTCGTCGCGTGGATAGACCCCCTTGGGCACGATCGCGCCCGCGCCGGTGGCCAGGATGTAGGGCCAGGTCGCGATGTGCTGATTCAGGTGGAAGACGACCTCGTATTTGCCCGGCGTTTCGATGCGTTCGATGGGCGCGAGCAGGCTCGACGGGCCGTTGGGATTGTCCTGTTCCAGAATGCGGTTGAACGAGAACTTCACGTCCGCCGAGGTGAGCGCCTGCCCGTTGGTGAATTCGATGTCCTCGCGCAGCGTGCAGCGGTATTGGGTGTCCGTCTTCCAGCCGCACTGCTTCGCCGCGTCCGGTTCGGGCTGCATCTCACCCGCCGGCAGGTGCATGAGGAAGCTGTAGACGTTGTAGAGCACTGTCCACGAAGGCAGGTCGTAGGACCCCGCGGGATCGTAGGAAACCGGCTGGTCCGTGGTCCCCAGAACCAGGGTCGCTTCGGGATTGATCTCCTGGGCCGCCGCGGGTGCGCCGGCCAACGCGAGCGCCGTCGCCGCGGACGCGGCCAGGCTGCGCTTCGGCATGCGTCGCCGTTTGGTCATGAGCAAGCCTCCCTGTCGCTTGGCATGTGGATCGTAATGACGCGCCATGGACGCAGGCAAGTCACGACCGCACCTGCCGGATCCCCGTGTTGCAGCGCACCAATAGCCCCCCGGCGGGTATCGGACGGCACCCGCCGGCGGACCACGGCCGCAAATTGCGTGTCTCGCGACGCATACGGGATATTGACGACAGCGCCATGAACGCTAGGCATATTGATGATGGCGGTGTGATTCGTAAGGCAGCCGGGATCTCCGGCGGACGCACCCGCCGCGTATTGGATGTCTGCCGGAAAGGTCGCGAACAATCCGATTCACACTGTTGATGACGGACGCATCGATATTAGATAGATAGGGTATCGAGGCAGACGCGGCGATCCCGAACATCGCGAAGCCACGTCATCCGTCATTGACCTTCGCCGTTTGATGACCACCACGACCGTCGTATGGCCAACAGCTTGCTGAAACCGAAGAACACCAACGACATGCCAGCGAACGAAACCCGCGGGCGTCGAAAGATCGACCCCTCAGAATGGCCCAACCTCCTGGCGCGGCGTCAGCAGGGCGCGACCCAGGCCGAGATCGCACGCGAATACGGCGTCAGTCAGGGTACCGTCAGCCAGATCCTCAAGCGAGCGCGAGAGGAATGGCAGTCGGGCGCCGCCGCCAGCGCGAGTGAGTCCGAACCCGCCAACGACGACGCCGGCGCGCCACCCACCTTGGCCGCCGCGGGATCCGGCTCGGAAACCGCCGGCACCCGGCCCACCCTGACCGTCAGCGGTGACGCCGGACGCACGCAGCACGAAAGCGGCGCCGACAATCCGGCGGATGGCGCCGCGGAAGGCCGTGCGCGCGGGAGCGTTGCCGGCGGAGCCGCCGTCGCCGCGGCCTCGGCACCCGCAGGATCGGTGCGGGCCGAATCCCCCGCCACCACCGGTGCGTACGGACCGGCGACGCGGCCGCGCGAACCGGGCCAGCGGCGCGTACTGACCACGGCGCGCAGCGTTCCGGAAAGCCAGCCCGAAACCACAGCGGCGAGCGGCAGCGCACCCGACGCGGCGCCCACGGAAACCGCGTCCGCGGGCACCGGCGCGGGCAGTCCGCCGGCCGAAAGCGGCGGTGCATCGCTCCAGGAAACGGGCAATCCCCTCGCCGACCGCTTGCGCCGCGCCGCGGACCACGCCGCCAAGCTGGTCGACGCGGACACCGGCGCCGGGGATCAACTCGGCCAAGCGGTCCACGAGGTTCGGCGCGCCCTCGCCGCGATCGAGATCGATGCGGCCAAGCGCCAGTCCGTCCTAACCCGCGCGAGCGCGCCCGAGCCCGAAATCGACGACAACGAGCAGTTCGGCCGAATCAAGTTCTTCAAGCCGGAAAAGGGCTTCGGTTTCATCATCCCGGACGACGGCGGCGACGACATCTTCCTGTCGAGCAAGACCGTCAGCGCGGCCGGACTGGATAACCTCGCCCAGGGCGACCGCGTGCGCTTCGTTCCCGGTCCGGGGAGCAAGGGTCTGGAAGCGAAATCCATCGACCGCGACGACTGATCGGGTTCCATCTGGGACGCGATTCCGCGCGTATTTGTGGCCCCGCGTTTCGACCGGCGCAGGGTAAAAGTGGGGTGTGGCGGTTGTCGCGCAACGGGGTTCGCCGACGCGGTGCCGCGCATGTGCGTCGGCGCCGTCGGGTGAAGGCCCTGCCCCCCGGGTTTTACGCCGAGCGGTCGCGGTCACCGCCCGAACTCGGTAAGAGTGGCCGGGCCGGGCCGGCAATGGCCGCGTCCGTCATAACCGGCTCCGTCGCCGCGATGTCGCGCGCCATGTACCGGTCGGTCGCATAGAAAGGCACGGCCGTCCGGATGCGGGCGTGTGCGGTCTCCAGCGCCGGCGTGCTCGTCAGCGGCCGGCGGAAATCGATTCCCTGCGCTGCCGCCATCAGCTCGATCGCCACCACCCGGCGAAGGTTCGCGGCCAGATCGCCGCAGCGCCGCGCGGCATGGGTCGCCATCGACACGTGGTCCTCCTGGTTCGCCGAGGTGGGGATGCTGTCCACGCTCGCCGGATGGGCGAGGCTCTTCATTTCGCTGACCAGTGCCGCCGCGGTGACCTGGGCCATCATGAACCCCGAGTTCACACCGGGCTCGGCCACCAGGAACGGCGGCAGCCCGCTGAATTGGGAATCGATCAGGAGCGCGATGCGCCGCTCGGCGATATTGGCGATTTCCGTGGCGGCCACGGCGAGCCGGTCCGCGGCCTGCGCCACCGGCTCCGCGTGGAAATTCCCGCCCGAGACGACCTCGCCCGTCTCCGGAAAGATCAGCGGATTGTCGGTAACGGCATTGGCCTCCGCCGCCAGCGTTGCCGCCACCGCGGACATCGCGTCCAGGCACGCCCCCATCACCTGCGGCTGACAGCGCAGGCAATACGGATCCTGGATCTTGCCGCAATTGGCGTGTGCGGCGACGATCCCGCTGTCGCGCAGCAGCTCGGCGTAGACCGCCGCCACACGACGCTGCCCCGCCTGACCGCGCAGGGCCTGGATGCGCGTGTCGAAGGGCCGCGCGCTGGCCATCGCCGCGTCGACGGACATGGCGCCGGCGGTAACGGCGGCGCCGAAGGCGTCCTCCACGCGGAACAGCGCGTCCAGGGCGAGCGCGGTGGACACCTGGGTGCCGTTGAGCAGCGCCAAGCCCTCCTTCGCCGCCAGCGTCATGGGCGCAAGCCCGGCCGCCGCAAGCCCGTCCGCCCCGGAAACGCGCGCGCCGTCGCGCTGCGCCGCGCCCTCGCCCAGCAGGACGAGACTCATGTGCGCCAACGGCGCCAGGTCGCCGGACGCACCCACTGAACCCTGGGCCGGGATCTCGGGCAGAACGTCGTGCGCGAGCAGGCGCGTCAGCGCGTCCACGAGTTCCCAGCGCACCCCCGAGTGCCCCTGTGCCAGGGCATTGATTTTCAACACCAAAACGAGGCGCACCACGGGCAGCGGCAGCGGCGGCCCCATTCCGGCGGCGTGCGAACGCACCAAGTTGTGCTGAAGGGTCGCGAGCTGATCTGCGGGAATACGCGTCTGCGCCAGCTTGCCGAAACCGGTGTTGACGCCGTAGATGCCCGCATCGCCCGCGCAGATACCAGTCACCACCGCGCGCGCGGCCTCGACCGCCGGGCGCGCGCCGGGATCCGGGACGACGCGTGCCCCCTGCCAGATCCGCCGCAGCTGCGGCAGGCTCAGGTTGCCGGGATGGAGCGGGATCGGCTCGGTCATGACGCCCACGCCTTCGTCCTGCACTCTCACCTCATCCTGGGTGTGTGCCGTGTCGCGTCTCCGGCGTAGCCCGTCGCGCCGCCCGGGGCGCGGGTGCCGTCGCGACAATCCAGCCCACACCTTGGGCATGGTAGGTCCGGTTTGGCGCAAAGGCCAACGCGCTCTCGTCCGCCGGCCGCACGCCCGTCCTTGGCCAAAAGGCCGTGCGACGGCCGGGCCGCACGCGCCCCGCCGGCATGCATGCTTTGCCGGGAGGCCGGGACGGGCGACCGGCACATCCTGCCCAAACGGGTCCCGATCCCACGCACACGGCGGGGCCGCAGCCCGTCCGAACATTGGCATGCGGATTGCTTCGATCCTGGCCGACCGGTCCGGGAACCGGCGGAGATGGAGGAATTCGGCAGATGGCAGTATCGGGTGCCGGTTACACGGCCTTCCTGACGAACCCACAGGGCACGTCGACGCCCGCCCGGACGCAGCAGGCACCGGGCATGGACTTCGCCAGCTTCATGGCGGAGAACCTGCGGGGCGCGCGCCAGCAGACCCAGGCCTTCGAGGCACAGCGCAACCAGGACGCCTGGCTGCAGCAGGCGCGCATGGCCGAGGCGCGGCGCGAGGCGCTGGCGCAGGACCGCGCCCAGCAGAAGGCCACGGAAGAGGCTGCGCGCAACGACCGGGCGCGCGAGCAACAGGCACGCGAAGCGGCCGCCGCGGAGAAGTCGGCTCAGCAAGCGGCCGAGGAGAAGGCGGCGCAGGACGCGGCGAGCGAGAACGCGGCGGCGGACAGCGGCGGCGCTGCGCAACGGTCCCGCGACACCGCCACCGACGATTCGGCGGCCGCGGAATCGGCGTCCGATGCGGCGACGTCACAAGCCGGGGCCAGCGGCGGCGCACGCGGGGACACCGCCGCGACCGAAGGCGACGATACGGAGAACGACGACGCGGCCGAACGCGCGGCGACCTATGCCGCGCTGCAGCTCGCCCTGGCCCGCATCGACGCCGCGCAGACCCAAGCCGCCGGCACCAACAACACCAGCGGCGGCCGGAAGGGCACCACCAATGCCGCCGGCCCCGTGGACACCACCCTCGCCACAGCACGCGCCGGCAACACCGGCGGGCAAGCGGAAACCACCAGTGCCAGCGCGACGCGCAGCCTGGCGGTGCAACTCGCCCAGCTTCTCGCCGGCGCCGGCAAGGCCAGCGGCACAGGGCAGAACGCGGCGGCCACCGGCGGCGAGCAGGCCGGCGCCCAGGCGTCCGGCAAGAGCGGCGACGCCGACGCGCGCGCGGCCCTGGAACGGGCGCAGCAACAGCGCCAGGTCCTGGACGCACTGCGGCGCCAGGGCATCCGCATCCAGAGCGCGACCAACGGACAAACCGGCACGGCGCGCGGCGGTAGCGCGCTTTCCGGCGCCACCGCCTTCGCCGCGCTCATCGCCGCCCAGGCCGGCGACGGCGGCGGCAGCCAGACCGCTCAGGCCAAGGGCGCCGACGGGTCGCAGCAGAGCGGCGCCCGCCTCACCGGCCTGTTCAGCAGCGCCGGAAGCGACGGCAACAGCACCACCTCTCAGAACCAGGGCAACACAACGAGCCGCGGCGAGAATTCGCTCTTCGGCCGCCTGCTCGGCGGCGGCACGGGGACCACCCCGACCCGCGCGGACGCCGGCGGCCAGACCGGCACCAGCACGACACCGGGCAACGGCGCGGACGGCGGTGCACAGGCGCAGCTCCGCGTCGCCACCGGTGGCGAGGACATCCGCCTGCAGCGGGCCGAGTTCGCGCAGGGCCGAACGGCCAACGGCGGCCAGAACCGCGGCGGCCAGGCGAGCGCCCAGGGACAGACCGCCGGACAAACCCAGGCCGCGTCGAGCGCCAAGGGCGGCACCGCCAGCCAGGTCGTCGACCCGTTGCTCAACGGCGGCCAAAACAACGGGCCGAGCGGCACGCAGGTGAGCGGCACCGGCGGTGCCAACGGCGGCAGCACCGGCCCCACCGGCATGGACACCGGCTCGGCGAACGCCCGCGCGGCACAGAGCGCCCAGGGAAGCGCACGCCAGGCGCCGTCCCAGCCCGTCCAGCAGCAAGTGGCGGTCCACGTCAGCCGCGCCGCAGCCCAGGGGCAGTCGCGTATGAACGTGCAGCTCCACCCGGCTGAACTCGGGCGCGTGGAGGTCCGCCTGGACATCGGTGACGACGGTCGTGTCCGCGCCAGCCTGACCGTGGACAAGCCGGAAACCCTGGACATGCTGCAGCGCGACGTCCGGAGCCTGGAAAAGGCGCTCAACGACGCGGGCCTCCGGGCAAATCAGGAGGACCTCGCGTTCAACCTGCGCGACCAGGGCGGCCAACAGGGCAACGGCGCGTTTGACGGCGCCCTGAACGGCGACGGGACCGGCGAAGCAAACGAAGACGACGCAGCCGAGACGGCCGACGATCCGGACATCGTCGACGACACCACCGTGAACATCAGCATCTGACGGCGGGCGGCCGAACGCGGAGGACACCCCATGGAGTCCAACAACATCGTCAACCCCAACATCGCCCGGCAGAACGTCCAGGGCGGGACGAGCACCGACGGCAACAGTCCCACAACGCCGGGCAGCAAGAAAGACGGGTCGAACATCGGCCTGAACGGTAGCAAGTCGCTCGCCGAAGACTTCGACTCGTTTCTTAATCTGCTGACGTCCCAGCTCAAGAATCAGGATCCGCTGGATCCGATGAAGTCGCAGGAGTTCACCAACCAGCTCGTCAAGTTCTCGGAGGTCGAGCAGACAATAAAAACCAACGACAAGCTGGACGAGCTTCTTGCTCTCCAGGGCGACAGCAAGACGAACGCCGCGCTGTCCATGATCGGCAAGAACGTCGAGGCCGAAGCCAACCAGTTCCGCCTGACCGGCGACGCGGCGAAGATTTCCTACGAGCTGGAAAACGACGCCCAGAACGCGACCATCCAGATCGCGAACAGTGACGGCAACGTGGTCAAGAGCCTCAATGTCAGCCCGCAGGCCGGCGAGCACACGGTCACCTGGAACGGCGAAAGCAACGACGGCCAGGACATGGACGACGGCGTCTACACCATGCAGCTCCTCGCGGTCGATTCGCAGAACCAGACCGTGAAGGGCAGCACCTTCGCCCACAACGCGGTGACCGGCTTCGAGGAGCGCGACGGCACGGTCCAGCTCGACCTGGGCGGCTTCGAGGTGCCCATGGACAAGGTCAAGGCCGTGCGGGCGGACGACGACGCCTGATGGTCAGCAACGCGAACACGCGAACCGCGCGGCAACCCGACGCGCAATACCTGAAAGGAGCGCAGCGATGAGCATCTTCGGTGCCCTCAACTCCAGTGTCACCGGCCTGAAGGCGCAGTCGGACGCGCTGGGTGTGATCTCCGATAACATCTCGAACGTGAACACGACGGGCTACAAGGCGAACAAGGCGAGCTTTTCCAACCTGGTCACGGCCGCCGCGACCCAGACCAGCTACAACCCCGGCGGCGTCCAGCTCCGCCCCGGTCAGGAAGTGCAGCAGCAGGGCATCCTGAATTCCACGGACGTCACGACCGACCTCGCCATCGAGGGCAACGGGATGTTTGCGGTCAAGGATGCCGCCGGCGAGGTCGAGGCCAACGAACTCAAGTATACCCGCACGGGCAACTTCCGCGTTGACGAGAACGGCGACCTGAAGAACGCCAACGGCTTCCTGCTCCAGGGCTGGCGCCTGAACCAGGACGACAACGGCAACCTGACGCCGCCGTCCGACATGACCAATCCGGGCAGCCTGGAGACCGTGAACGTCAAGGGCTTCTCCGGGATCGCCCGCGCGACCGAGAACGTCAATGTGGGCGCCAACCTGCCCCCCAATCTGCCCGTGGACGAGAGCCGCTCCACCACGGTGCGCATCTTCGATTCCGAGGGCACGGCGCACAACCTGAAGTTAGAGTTCACGCGCAACGACGGCGCGGGGAATGAGCTTGGCGCCAATCAATATCGGGTCGATATTCATGCGCCGACGCGCTCGGAAGATAATACGAATCCGCAAGGCGCACTGTTCGATCTCGGTGCGACGGCGACCGGTGTGGTCGATATCACCGACGGGAACAACAAATCGGGATTCCAGGAAAAAATCGCGGACACCTTCACCGGTGAGGACCCCACCGCCGCCGGGGGCGGAACACGCACGGTGACCAAGAGCATCGACGGCGTGAACTTCGCCGTACCCAACGCAGTCGACAACAACGGCAACAATTCGCTGGAGCGCGACGAACTCCTGGGCAATACCGCCGCCGACAACCAGATCACCCTCGATCCCGGCGGCGCGGGTGTGAACATCACCGACCTCAGCACCAAGGGCCTGATCCAGGCCACGATCAGCAACGCGGGCGGTGCGGTCCCGGCGAGCGCGATTCAGAACAACGGCGATACCGTCGACGTCAACATCCTGGGCACGAACACGCGGGTGCGGCTCCAGACCCAGGACGGGAGCCGGATCGACGGTGGCACGCCCCTCGCAGCGGCGGACGTCGACAACGCCACGGTCATTCAGTTCGACGACAACGGCGACGGCAATTTCGACGCCGGCACGGACACGAAGCTCGTCGACAGCGACAACACCAGCACAAACACATTTGATAAGGCTAGTCGCCTAAGTACCGTTGTTCAATTCAACGGCGATGGCTCCATCGAAACGATCGGGAACAATGTGAACAACAACCTGGCCACGGATTTCCTGCCCGACGGCACGAGCATCGTCTCCGGCAACCAGGGTGAACTTTCGCTGAACCTCGATTTCGCGCAGCAGCAGAATTCGGTGCCGGGCGGCACGGACGCCAACGAACCGCAGGAGATCACGCTGAACCTCGGCACGCCGCGCAATCCGGACGGCAATCCGCCGGACGAAAACGAGAAGAAGCTCGACGGCCTGACCTCGTTCGAGAACCCCGAGGGCTTCCGCATCAACGAACTGGAGCAGGACGGGCTGCAGTTCGGCGAGTTCACGGGCGTGAGCGTCGACGAGGAAGGGATCGTCACGGCCGAGTTCTCCAACGGCGAGCGGCGCGAGGTTTTCCAGGTGCCGGTGGCGACCTTCAACAACCCCAACGGCCTGCAAAGCCAGAGCGGCACCGTCTTCCGCGAAACGCCCGAATCCGGCGAAGTCCTGCTCAACAAGGCCGGTATTGGCGGCGCAGGGACGTTTTCGCCCTCGACCCTGGAGGATTCCACCGTCGATCTGGCCGGCGAGTTCACCAAGATGATCGAGACCCAGCGCGCCTATTCCGCCTCGACGCGCGTGGTCACCACTTCCGACGAAATGCTCCAGACCATCACCAACGCCACGCGGTAAGCCGCGCCCTCACCCCGTCCCTCTCCCACAGGAGAGGGCGCTCGCTGGCGTCCATCTCGTGAAAAACCCTCTCCCTGAGGAGAGGGTTTGGGTGAGAGGTCGGCGCGAAAGCCCACAATCAAGGTCTCGAACGGCCGGCCGCCCATCCCGGCGGCCGGCCGCGTTAACGTTTTTGCCGGGCCTGTGTTTACCCTGTGGTTTAGCGGTTTTTTAAAGCGGCAACATTAATGTGAATGCCACAGAATGAAGGGTGGTCGGATCTACGACGGAGCGCGCTTGCAATGGCTAGCGATCGGCCGACAAAGGCACCGGTGATCGGGCCGGCGGGCGAACCCATGACCATCGACGACCTGCCGCCGCCGGACACAAAGCGCTGGGTGGTGCGCCGCAAGGCTGAGGTCGTCGCGGGGGTCCGCAATGGGCTGATCAGCCTGGAGGAGGCGTGTGAGCGCTACAGCCTTTCCGTCGAGGAATTCCTGTCCTGGCAACGCCTGATCGAAAACCACGGCATGCGCGGGTTGCGCACCACGCGCCTGCAGGAATACCGGCGCAGCGCCGACGACGACTGGGACGCCGAAGCGGCGCAGTAACGCCCGTCGCGCCAGCGTGCACACCCCCAGACGCGCGCGTCCGATCAGGGTTAAGCAACGGCTGGGCAAATTTTTCTTTGCTTAACGCCGCCTTTACCGCCTTCTCCTAACGTTTGGTGAGAAGCCCAGCCTTCGGGTAGCTCGCCGCTGGTGTAAGAGCGGATGGCGGAGGACGTGCGTGAACTCGTTTCTGCAGACGCTGAAAGGTCTGGGCGCCACGCGGTTGATCGCGATGGGCGCCGTCGCGGCCGGGATTCTGGCCTTCTTCATCTATGTCACGACCCAGTTCGCGTCCGATCAGATGGCCCTGCTCTACAGCGGCCTGAGCCAGAAGGATAAGAATCAGGTCGTCGCGGAACTGCAGAAGCAGGGCGTGCAGTATCAGATCGCCGGCAACGGCAAGCAGATCCGCGTGCCCAAGGACCGGGTGGGCCCGCTGCGCCTACAGCTTGCCGAACAGGGCATTCCGGGCGACAGCAAGGTCGGCTACGAGATTTTCGATAACACTTCGGGCCTGGGCACGACAAACTTCGTCCAGAACATCAACCGCCTGCGCGCCCTCGAGGGCGAGCTGGCCGAGACCATACGCAGCCAGAAAAACGTTGCCCAGGCGCGCGTTCACCTCGTCCTGCCGCAGCGCGAGCTGTTCAGCCGTGAGCAGCAGGAGGCGAGCGCGTCCATCTCCCTGCTCATGGACGGCAATCAGCGGCTCGACGAGCAGCAGGTGCGCGCCATCCAGCACCTCGTCGCCTCGGGCGTGCCGCAGCTTCAGCCCAGCATGGTGTCGATCGTCGACCAGCAGGGCACGCTGCTGGCGCGCGGCAGCGATTCCGACAGCCTCCTGGGCGGCACCACCACCGCGCGCGAGCGCGTGGTGAATGCGGAAGAGCGCATGAGCCGGAAACTGGAGCAGCTCATCGAGCGCTCGGTCGGGCCGGGCAACGTACGCGCCCAGGTCTCGGCGAAGATGAACTTCGACAAGGTGACCAAGAGTTCGGAGAGCTACGATCCGCAAACCCAGGTCGCGCGGTCGGAGCAGACGGTCGAGGAATCCGAGACCGAGATCGACGCCGGCGATCAGGGCCAGGTCAGCGTGGAGCAGAACCTGCCCGCCGACCAGGCGCAGCAGGAAGGCGGGGTGCAGAGCCGCACGCAGTCGGAGCGCGAAGAAGAAACCATCAACTACGAGATCTCCAAGACCGAGACCCGGCGCGTGAGCCAGGGCGGCGAGGTCGAACGGCTTTCCGTCGCCATCCTGGTGGATGGGCGCTACACCACCAATCAGAACGGCGAACGGGTCTACGAGCAGCGCTCCGAGCAGGAGATGCAACAGATCACGGCACTGGCGCGTAACGCGATCGGGTTCAGCGAACAGCGCGGCGACCAACTCGAAGTCGTCAACATGCGCTTCGCCGACCCCACGCGCGGCATGGAGCCCGAGGACAAGACCGTCTTCCTGGGCCTGAGCGAGGAGCAGCTCATGCGCGCGGCCGAGCTGATCGTGCTGGGCATCGTCGCGGTGCTGATCCTGCTGCTCGTGGTGCGCCCGCTCCTGTCGCGCCTGCTGGAGCAGCCCACGGCGGATCAGGAAGGCGCGCTCCCCGAGCAGGGCGCCGGCCAGGCCCAGCTCGCCGCGCCCGGTCCGGAAGCCCAGGTGACCGAGTTCGGCATGGAGGAAGAGGACGAGGGCGAGCAGCTCATCGACCTCAACCGCGTGGAAGGCCGTGTGCGCGCCTCCTCGGTGCGCAAGATCGGCGAGATCGTCGACCAGCACCCCGAGGAGGCCGTGTCCATCATCCGAAGCTGGCTCTACCAGCAGCAAAGCTAAGGGGGCGCCATGCTTTTCCGGCGCAAGGGCAACAAGGCCGGCCAGCCGGCGCGTCAGCGCGGCGGCTCGGCCAAGGCCGGCGGCACCAAGTCCAAGACGGCCGCGCAGGGCGCCAAGACCACCGGGCGCGGCGCGGCGGGCGCGCCGCAGAAAGGCGCCGGCCAGCAGCAAAGCCGCGCGCAGGCCGAGGCGCAGATCAAGCAGATGATGAACGACGGCTCGCTGGACAAGGTAAAGACCCTGATGAAGGCGCGGAATCCGGAAGATGTCGCCGAGGAATACCCGGACGAGACCGTAAGCGTCATCCGGAACTGGCTGAACGATCCGAACCGCTAAACCGCTCCACACGGGTCGAGAACCGGGAAAGCTACGCCCATGACGGCCGTGAAGAAATTCATGTTCGACCTCGACTTCGACGCGGAACCGGCGAGCGAGCCGGCCGAGCCTGCGTCGGAGCCGGAACCGGCGGAGCCTGAGGCGCCGCCCGAGCCGCAGCCCGTGTATACCGAGGCCGATCTCGAGGCCGCGCGCGCGGACGCGTATCAGCAGGGCTACGACGCCGGACATGCCGCCGGGCACGCGGCGGGACGCGAGGACGCGGAGACCGAGGCCGACGCGGCCGCCCGAGAGGCCCTCACCCGGGTTGCGCAAGGGATCGACCGGCTCGGCGCCGAACTCGACGCGGCCGAGGCGCGGCGCGACCGCGAGGCGCTGGAATTCGCCGTGACCATGGTGCGGCGGCTGTTTCCGGAGGTGCAGCGGCGCTACGGCCTGACCGAGGTGGAGAACCTGCTCCAGCACACGCTCACCCGCCTGCGCGCGGTGCCCCACGTGGTCGTCCGCGCGCACCCGGACACGCTGGCGCACCTGGAAAACCGGGCCGAGGCCCTCGCCGCGGAGGCGGGCTACGACGGCAAGCTGCGTTTTGTCGCGGCGGACGACATGGCGGTCAGCGATGTCGCCGTAACCTGGTCGGACGGCAGCGCGCGCCGGGATACGGCGGGCGTCTGGGCGGACATCGATGCGGCCGTGCGCAACGCGCTGGGTGACGACACGGACACGAAGGCGCCCGCCGAGGCGAACGCCGACGCGGCGGCGGACGGGGCCGAAGACGTTCCCGCAGAGGCAGCAGCGACGCCCGATCCGGCCGGCAATGGCGGCGACGACACGGCTTCGGCGGCCGAGGCCCAGCCCGCCAACGGCGACAACGAGGCGAACACCCGGGCACGGACGCAGGCGAGCATGGGCGGGCCGGCGACGACGGCCGGACCAACCACCTGACGGCGAGCGCCAGGAAGGAGGACAGCATGGCGGACAAGGAAAGCCTGGAACTTTCGGACCTGGAGGACGACTCCGGCCAGGTCCCGAACACCGCCGACCCCGATCCGGACGGGAGTCTCGACGACGGGACGGAGAAGCCGCCCACCAACGCCCAGGAGCTTGAGGCGGTCTACGACATTCCCGTGCAGGTCTCGGCCGTCCTGGGCAAGGCGAACATGCAGGTCAGCCAGCTCCTCAAGCTGGGCCGCGGCGCTGTCGTCGAACTCGACCGCAAGGTGGGCGAGGCCATCGACGTCTATGTCAACAACCGCCTGGTGGCCCGCGGCGAGGTCGTGGTGGTCGAGGACCGCCTGGGCGTGACCATGACCGAAATCATCAAGATGGATCACTCCTGACGGGATCCGGGCGCGGACCGTCGAACACACGAGGCTTCGGGGGCAATTCGCATGGCGAACGCGTCCAGCGCGCCATCGGCGCAGCGCAGCGGCAGCCGGAGCATGCCGCGCCATGCTATACGGCCGGGCGTGGGCATCGATTACGCGACCCTCGTGGGGACCATCGGCGCCTTCGGCGTGGTCGTCGCCGCCGTCTTCATCGGCGGGACTCCGGGCGCGTTTTTCGACATCCGGGGCATCCTGATCGTCGTGTTCGGCACCCTGCTGGTCACCACCGTGTCGTTTTCGCTCGGCGAGATGGTGAAGGCGCAGCGGCTGATCTGGAAGGCCGTCACCTATCAGCAGCGCCAGCCCGCGGATGCCGCGCTCATGGTCACCTACCTCGCCGACATCGCGCGCCGCCACGGCGCGCTGGCGCTGGAGCAGTACGAGCCCGAGTTCCGCCGCGAGCGTTTCCTGGCGCGCGCCATGCAGCTCGTGGTGGACGGCACACCGGGGGCCGACGTCGAGCGGATCATGATGCGCGAGGCGGAGGCGACGATGCACCGTCACGCCAACTCGGCCGGGATCCTGCGCCGCGCCGGCGAGGTCTCGCCCGCCATGGGCCTGATCGGCACGCTGGTGGGGCTGGTCCAGATGCTGGGCAACCTGGAAAGCCCGGAAACCATCGGCCCGGCCATGGCGGTGGCATTGTTGACCACGTTCTACGGCGCGGTGCTGGCGAACATGTTCTTCATGCCCATCGCCAACAAGCTTGAACGCAACTCCACGATCGAGGCGACGGTCAACCAGATCTACGCCCAGGGCGCCGCGTCCATCGCGCGCCAGGAAAACCCGCGCAAACTCGAGACCATGCTGAACACGATCCTGCCGCCGGCGGATCGCATCCGGTTCTACGAGTGACGGACGGGGACAACGCGGGGGTGTCCCAAGACCCCCGCACCCCGAGGACGAGGAGAGAGGCCATGCGCGTGCTCATCGTCGGCTCGCTGCAGGGACACATCGCGGAGGCCGGCCAGATCGCGCTGCAGCGCGGGGCCAAGGTCGGGCACACGGACACCGTGGAAACCGCGCTGTCGGACCTGCGCGCGGGCAAGGGTGCTGACCTGATCATGGTCGACGTCGAGCACGACGTGGCCAAGATGATCCACGCCCTGGAAGCCGAGCGCATCTTCATCCCCGTGGTCGCCTGCGGCATCGGGAACGACAGCCGGGCCGCCGTGAACGCCATCAAGGCCGGGGCGAAGGAGTACGTCCCGCTCCCGCCCGACCCGGAGATGATCGCGGCCATCCTGGCCGCCGTTGCGGAGGAGACGACCTCTTTCGTCACCCGCGACCCGAGCATGGCGGACGTGCTGCGTCTGGCCGAGCGCGTGGCGCCGGCGGACGCGAGCATCCTCATCACCGGGGAGAGCGGCACGGGCAAGGAGGTCATGGCCCGGCACATCCACGGCAAATCCAAGCGCGCGGACAAGCCGTTCATCTCCGTCAACTGCGCCGCCATCCCGGAGAACCTGCTTGAAAGCGAACTCTTCGGCCACGAGAAGGGCGCCTTCACCGGCGCCGTGGCCCGGCGCATCGGCAAGTTCGAGGAGGCCAGCGGGGGCACCCTGCTGTTGGACGAAATCTCCGAGCTGGACCCGCGGCTGCAGGCGAAGCTGCTGCGCGCGATCCAGGAGAAGGAGATCGACCGCGTGGGTGGCAACAAGCCCGTGAAGGTGGATATCCGCTTGTTGGCCACGACCAATCGCGACATGGAAGAAGCCGTACGCAACGGCCAATTCCGGGAGGACCTCTACTTCCGGCTGAACGTGGTCAACGTCCACCTGCCGCCGCTGCGCGAGCGGCCGCGCGACGTCGAGCTGCTCACCGACCACTTCCTCAAGAAGTACGCCGAGGCCAACGGGCTGCCCACGCCCAGCATCTCGCAGGAAGCGATGGAGACGCTGAAGGGGCACGACTGGCCGGGCAACGTGCGCGAGCTGGAGAACGCCATCCACCGCGCCGTGCTGCTGTCCGTGGACGGCACCGTGCGCCCGGACTCGGTTCAGGTGAAATCGCCCCACCCCGCTCCTGCGACGCGCCATCCCGCGGCCGAACCGGCAGGCGACGCAGGCGCCGCATCACCGCCGGCCGGTGGCGCGGATTCCGGCGGCACGTCCGGGGACGACGCCTCGGGCGCGGCCGCAGCCGCGGCGGACGAGCACGGCGACGTGGCCAATCTGGTCGGGCGCACGGTCGCCGACGTGGAACGCGACCTGATCCTGAACACGCTGGAACACACCCTGGGCAACCGCACGCACGCGGCCAACATCCTGGGCATTTCGATCCGCACGCTACGCAACAAGCTCAAGGCGTACAGCCAGGAAGGCGCGCGCATCCCGCCGGCCAACGATGCCGGGCAGCAATCGGAATATCAGCGCGCCTGAACACGACAAACCCGCGCCGGGGCGAACCCGGCGCGCGGTGACGGGGATTCCGGGGGACCATGGCGGAAAGCAGCGGCCAATCCGGTCGGTTCGGCCTGGGCGGTTTCACGCCGCGCTGGCTGGGCGAGCAGCTCAAGCGCACGGACATCGCGCTCGCGCTCGGGATCGTCGCCATCCTGGTGGTCCTGATCCTGCCGGTGCCGCCGTGGCTGCTCGACATCGCCCTGGCGCTGTCGATCACCTTCTCCGTCCTGGTCCTGATGACCGTCCTGTTCATCCACAAGGCCCTGGACTTCAGCTCGTTCCCCACCGTCCTGCTGATCGCGACGATGCTGCGATTGTCGCTCAACCTGGCATCGACGCGGCTGATCCTGGCGCACGGCCACGAGGGCACGGACGCCGCCGGTCAGGTGATCGAGGCCTTCGGCGGCTTCATCATGGGGAACAACTTCGTCATCGGGATCATCGTCTTCGCCATCCTGATCATCGTGAACTTCGTGGTGATCACCAAGGGCTCGGGACGCATCGCCGAGGTGTCCGCCCGCTTCAGCCTGGACTCCATGCCGGGCAAGCAGATGGCGATCGACGCCGACCTCTCCTCCGGCCTGATCACCGAGCAGGAGGCCAAGGAGCGGCGCAAGGAACTCGAGGACGAAAGCAACTTCTTCGGCGCCATGGACGGCGCGGCGAAATTCGTCCGCGGCGACGCCATCGCCGGGCTGCTGATCACCTTCATCAACATCGTGGGCGGCATGATCATCGGTGTCGCCCAGCAGGAGCTGACCTTCGGCGAAGCGGCACGGACCTACACGGTGCTCACCGTGGGCGACGGGCTGGTCTCACAGATCCCGGCGCTGATCGTCTCCACGGGCGCCGGCCTGCTCGTGTCCAAGTCGAGCACCACCGGCAAGGCGAACGAGGCGCTGTTCGGCCAGCTCGGCGCGGAGCCCAAGCCGCTGGTGCTCGCCTCGGTGCTCACGGCCGCCCTCGCCCTCCTACCCGGCATTCCGCTGCTGCCCTTCCTGCTGCTCACGGCGCTGACGGGCGGGCTTGCCTATATCACCTACAAGCGCAAGGAGATGGCGCCCGAAGCGCCCGCCGGACAAACGGGCGGTGCGGCCGGCCAGGCGGGGACCCCGGCACCGGCGGGCGGCGGCGGCCCGCCCGCGGAGACGGGCCCGGCCTCGGAAGACGAGAACATCGCAAACGCCCTGGCGATGGACGACATCCGCCTGGAGCTTGGTTATCAGCTCCTGTCCCTGGTCAACAAAGAGGGCGCGCGCCTGACCGACCAGATCAAGGCGCTGCGCAAGCAGCTCGCCCAGGAAATGGGCTTCGTCCTGCCCTCCGTCCGCATTCAGGACAACCTGCAGCTCTCGCCCAACGAATACGTCATCCGCATCAAGGAGATCGAAAGCGGACGCGGTGAGCTGCGCGCCAACATGCTGCTCGTCATGGATCCCCAGGGCGGGAACATCCCGCTCAACGGCGAGCAGACCACCGAGCCCACGTTCGGCCTCCCCGCCAAGTGGATCAACGAGCAGGACCGCGAAGAGGCCATGTTCCGGGGCTACACGGTGGTCGACCCGCCAACGGTGATCACCACCCACCTCACCGAGATCGTCAAGGACAACATGGCCGAGCTGCTATCCTATGCGGAGACGCAGAAGCTCCTGGACGATCTCGACAAGGACCAGCAGAAGCTGGTCAACGACATCATCCCCAGCGCGATCAGCGTAGGCGGGGTCCAGCGGGTGCTCCAGAACCTGCTGCACGAGCGCATATCCATCCGCGACCTGCCGGGGATTCTGGAGGCGATCAGCGAGGCGACGAGCTACACGCGCAACCTCACCGCCATCACCGAGCACGTGCGCACGCGCCTGGCCCGGCAGATCTGCAACGACCACACCAGCGAGAACGGGTACATCCCCATCCTGACGCTGTCGCCGCAGTGGGAGCAGGCGTTCGGCGAGGCCATCGTGGGCGAAGGCGAGGACAAGCAGCTCTCCATGGCCCCGTCGCGCCTGCAGGAGTTCATCAACGCGGTCCGTCAAGCCTTCGAGCGCCAGGCGATGATGGGGGAAATCCCGGTCCTCTTGACCAGTCCGGGGATCCGGCCGTACGTGCGCTCGATCGTCGAACGCTTCCGACCGCAGACGGCCGTCCTGTCGCAAAACGAGATCCACCCCAAGGCCCGGATCAAGACCCTTGGACAGATCTGATCCGGGCAAGGTAACACGGACACATGCACCTTAAGACCTTCACCGCGGAGACCCTGCCCCTCGCCATGCAACAGGTGCGCGAGCACCTGGGCGAGGACGCGGTGATTCTGTCCACGGAAAGCGATCCGGACGGTCCGGGCGTGCGTGTCACCGCCGCCCTCGAGGATTCCGACGCACCGGAGGGCAGCTTCGACGGCGAGGACAACCTCGCCACCTTCAACATCGTCAACGAGGCGCTGGACTACCACCGGGTGCCGCTGGCCCTGATGGACAGCCTGCTCAGCGCGGTGGGCCGGCACGCCGGGCTGCCGCCGCGCGAGACCCTGGCGCGCGCGATCGAGGCGGAACTCAGCTTCGCCCCCATGCCGCGGCAGGCGACCGGCTATCCGATCATGCTCCTGGGGCCGCCGGGCGGCGGCAAGACCGCGACGGCCGCCAAGCTCGCCGCGCAGGTGCGGGTGCGCGGCGGCAAGGCCACGCTGATCACCCTGGACACCGGCAAGGCCGGCAGCCTCGCCCAGATCACCGCGTTCGCCGAGGCGCTCGGCGCCAACCTGCGCGAGGCACACGACGCGGACAGCCTCAAGCACGCCGTGGCGAACTGCCCCAACGATCATTTCGTCGTCATCGATTCCATCGGCAGCGGCCCGTACGACCACGATTCCCTGCGCGAGATGCAGGAATGGCTCCGGGTGTCGGGCGCGGAAGGCATTCTGGTCATGCCCGCCGGCGGCGACGCGGTGGAAACGGCGGAAGCCGCCCTGGCCTACGCCTCGCTGGGCGTGGACCGCATGATCGCCACCAAGATGGATTCCAGCCGGCGCATCGGCGGCATCCTCTCGGCCGCCTATACCGCCGGCCTGACGCTCATGGGCGTGGGCACCGCGCCGACCATCGGGGGCGGCCTGCGCTCGGCGAACCCGCATCAGATCGCACGAATCATTCTGCCCGACGAGGAGGAAACCGACACCGTGGGGGACGCGTCGCCCATTATCGCGCGGGAGGACGGGACATGAGCGAGCACACCGCGACCCGTCCGCGCGCGGGCACCGGGGTAACGCCAGGGCGCAACGTGATCGCCGTCGCCTCGGGCAAGGGCGGCGTGGGCAAGACGTTCTTCGCCATTACCCTGACCCACGCGATCGCCCGCGCGGGCCGCCGCAGTCTCCTTTTCGACGGCGACCTGGGGCTTGCCAACGTGGACGTCCACCTCGGCCTCAACCCGGTCAACGACCTCAGCCGCGTGCTCACCGGAAAGCTCGCGCTCTCGGGCGCGGTGCAGACGGTGGACTCGGCCGGCTTTTCGGTCATCGCCGGACGTTCCGGCTCGGCGGCGCTGTCCTCCCTGGCGCCGGCGCAGATCAGCGGCCTTGGCCGCGCCATCCTCAGCCTGGCGCCGAGCTACGACCGCGTCGTGCTGGACATGGGTGCCGGCCTGGACCGCACGGTCCGCACCCTGACCGCGCACGCGCTGACCAATCTGGTCATCATCAACGAAGATCCGACGGCGCTGACGGACGCCTATGCGTTCATCAAGCTGACCAAGCAGCAGCGGCCCAACGCGGACCTGCGGGTCGTGGTTAACCTGGCAAGCTCACAGCGCGACGGCGAGCGCGCGTTCGGTGCGCTGCGCCGCGCGTGCGAGAGCTTCCTAGGCCTGCAGATTCCGCTGCTGGGCGTGGTGCGCCGGGACAACCTGGTCACCGAAGCGATCCGCCGGCAGGCGCCGCTTCTGGTGCGTCATCCCAATTCCGCGGCGGCGGCGGATATCGAGGCCATTGCCGAGAAGCTGATGGAGCCCCGGTGAGCGGCGTCTTCCCCATCGATCCGCACACGCCCGAGCCCGAGCACGGGCCCAGCTACATCGGGCGGATGCCGGCGACGATCCGCGACGCGCCGCCGGGCTTCAAGGCCATTTCGGGAACCACGCTCGAGGGGCGGGTCCTGGGCCGGGACGCCGCGGGGCACCTGATGCTGCGCACCAGCAACGGCGTGCTCAGTATCGCCACGGGCGCGCGACCGCCCACGGGCAGCACCGTCGTGGTCCAGTTCCGCGCCGTGGGCGCCGCCGTCCAGGCCTACATCGTCGGTGTGCGCACGGACACCGACCGCCCAGCCGGCACGGCCGCCCCGGCGCATCCGCGTCCCGCCGCCCGCGCACCCGCGCCCTATCGGCGCAGCCCCGACAGCCCCGGGGGCAGCGTCACCGAAGGCCACGACGCCCTCACCCGCGTCTGGCCCGCGCTGGAAGAGGCCCTGGCGGCCCTGTACGCCGACCGCGGTGCGCAACCCGGCGCCCTGCCGCATCTGCTGGGCCGGCTGCCCCAGCCCGGCACCCAGCTCGGCTCGCGCCTGCTGTTCGTACTGGCGGCGTTGCGCCGCGGCGACATCCGCGCGTGGCTGGGCCGCGAGCCCTTCAACGCACTGGAACGGGCCGGGCGCGGCGATCTGATTGCACGGCTGGAAGACGACTTCACCCACCTGGCCCGGTTTGCCGTCGAGGACGGCGGCGAGTGGCGGCTCTATGTCCTGCCGCTGTTTCTGGACGGGCACGTCCACCAGATCCGCGTTTTCGTGCACGCCCCGCCCTACGGCGAGACGCGCGACGACGCCCACCGGGTGGTGGCGGAAACGCACCTGCCCCATCTGGGCGAGCTGCAGCTCGACACCCTGCTGCGCCGGCACCGCATGGACATGATCCTGCGCACGCGCACCCCGTTGGGCAAGGACCTGGCCGAACGCATCCGCGCCCTCGCCGCGCAGGCCCGCGCGTGGGGCCGGATGGACGGGGATATCGGCTTCGAGGCGGGTGCGCGCTGGCACTTCCTGGTTCTGCCCGGCCAGGGGGAAACGCCGCACGGCCTCGTCGTGTAACGCTACTTCTTGCCGGCGTTCTGGCGCTGGTGGAGCTGCGTGCCGAGTTCGTCGTGGCGCTGCTGTTCGATGCGCTCGCGCCGCTTACGCACGCGCTGGCGCTCGTTGTCCTCGGCAAGCTCGTACTTCTTCAGCTCGCGGAAGGCCTCGCCCACCTCCTCGCGGGCGGCCTCGATCTCCTGCTCAACGTCGGCGATCGATTTCTCCAGGCGCTGGCGCCGGTCGAGTTCGGCTTCCAGGAACGCGGGATAGGCCCGCCGGGCCATGTCGTCCTGTTCCGCGAGCTGCTGCTCGTGCGCAATGCCCTCGTCGAGACGCTGCAGATCCCCGCGCAGCCGCTCGGCCAGCCGCTCCAGCTCGGCCAGTTTCTGGCGCTTTTCGTCCAGGTGCCAGCGCGTAATCCGAATGAGACTGTTGAAGGCCGTCATTCAGCTGCCCCTCGACCGGCCTGCTGGCCACGCGCCTGCCGGCGCAGCGACTGGCGCTGACCCTGTTGCCGGGCTTGCGTCTGTTGCCGGGCTTGCTGCGGCTGCTGCTGCGCCGTCTGCGCCCGGGCAGCGCCCGCCTGACGCGCGTCGGCCTGTTGCTGCTGGCCCGGCTGCTTCCCGGCATTTTCCGTCTGCCAGGGCACGTCCAGCGCCTGGGCAAGCTGGGCGTAGCTCTCCGCCAGCGAGCATCGCTCGTTCTTGTCCTGCGCCAGGAAGTTCTCCAGGCGCGGGTGATACGTGATCGCCTCGTCGACCTGCGGATCGCTGCCCTGTTTGTACGCGCCGATGCGGATGAGTTCGCCCATGTCCTCGTAGGTCGACATGAGCCGGCGCGCCCGGGCGATCAGGTCGTTCTGCGCCTGGGTGTTGCAGCCCGGCATGGTGCGCGAGATCGAGCGCAGGACGTTCACCGCCGGATAGCGGCCGCGTTCGGCAATCGCCCGTTCCAGAACGATGTGCCCGTCGAGAATGCCGCGCACCGCGTCCGCGATGGGCTCGTCGTGGTCGCCGCCCTCAACGAGCACACTGAACAGGCCCGTGATCGCCGCCGCGCCCGTGCCCGGGCCGGCGCGCTCCAGGATCTTGGGGAGTTCGGCGAATACGGAGGGCGTGTAGCCCTTGCTCGCCGGCGGCTCACCCGCGGCCAGGCCGATCTCGCGCATCGCCATGGCAAAGCGCGTGACCGAGTCGATCATGCACAGGACGTCCTTGTCCCGGTCGCGGAAGTACTCGGCGAGCGCCATGGTGGTGTAGGCCGCCTGCCGGCGCAGCGGCGGGGGCTCATCCGAGGTCGCGACCACAACGACGGAGCGCTTCAGGCCCTCTTCGCCCAGCTCGTCCTCCAGCCATTCCTGAACCTCGCGGCCGCGCTCACCGATCAGCCCGATGACGTTGACGTCGGAAGAGGTATAGCGCGCCAGCATGGACAGAGTGACCGACTTGCCCACGCCGGAACCGGAGAAGATCCCCATGCGCTGCCCGCGGCAGCAGGTCAGGAAGGCATTAAGCGCGCGAATGCCCAGGTCGAGCTTGCCGCCCACGCGCTGGCGCTGATGCGCCGGGGGTGGGGCACCGCGCAGGCGATACGGGCTGCGCCCGTCGGGCAGCGGCCCCTTCCCGTCCACCGGTTGTCCAAGCGCGTTGACCACCCGGCCAAGCCAGGCGTCGGTCGGGCGCACGCTGGGCTCATCCGTCTTGAGTTCGGCGCGGCAGCCCAGGCCGACGCCCTCCAGCGAACCGAACGGCAGGAGCAGCGCCTTTCCTTCGCGGAAGCCGATGGCCTCGCAGGTCACCCGACTGCCGTCGCCGGTCTCCACATCGACGCGGCCGCCGATGGAAAGCACGCGTTCCAGACCCGTGACCTCCACCAGCATGCCCACGACCGAGGTCACCCGGCCCATGTAGCGCTCGGCGGTGGTCTGGCGGATATCGTCCAGCGCGCGCTTGAGCACGGACGGTTCGGACACGGCCGCGTACCCCCTCTTCGTCCGGCGGGGCCGTCCGTCGGCACGGTCGCGGAATGCCCCTCTTACAAGGGTGAGTCTGGGGGCGCGGCTTTTAAGGATGTGTAAAGCGCGTCGACGTCAACGGTTCGTTAATCTTGATTGCGCACCATGGTTAAGGTACCTCAAATTTAGAAACCTTTCGGGGCAACCACTTTCGCGAGGTCTGCGCGATGCGAGTGCTGCTCGTCGAGGACGATAGCGCGATGGCGCAAAGCATCGAGACGATGCTGCGCTCGGAGAACTATATCTGTGATACCACGGATATGGGCGAAGACGGGCTCGAAATCGGGAAACTGTACGATTACGATATCATCATCCTCGATTTGATGCTGCCGGACATCGACGGCTACGAAGTCCTCCGGCGCATGCGCGCGGCCAAGATCGAGACGCCCATCCTCATCCTTTCGGGCCTTTCGGGGCTCGATGAAAAGATCAAGGGACTTGGCTTCGGCGCCGACGACTACCTGACGAAGCCTTTCGACAAGCGCGAACTCGTCGCCCGGATCCAGGCCATTGTACGCCGCTCGAAGGGCCATTCGGATTCCGTCATCACCACCGGCAAGCTCAGCGTGAACCTGGACGCGCGCACCGTCGAGGTCGACGGCCAGCCGCTGCACCTGACGGGCAAGGAATACGGCATCCTGGAGCTGCTCTCGCTGCGCAAGGGCACCACCCTGACCAAGGAGATGTTCCTGAACCATCTCTACGGCGGCATGGACGAGCCCGAGCTGAAGATCATCGACGTCTTCGTCTGCAAGCTCCGCAAGAAGCTCGCCAATGCCACGGGCGGCGAGAGCTACATCGAGACCGTCTGGGGCCGCGGCTACATGCTCCGCGATCCCGACCAGACCCGCACAGTGGGCGCGGCCACCGGCGAACCGGAACGCGAACGCGAGCCGGCGGAGAGTACCGACGCGCAGGCGGCCGCCGCATCCTGAGGCGGCGGCCCGGCCGGCCCCCGAACGCCAGGCGTTCACCCCGCGCCGGCCCCGTTCCAGCGGCGCTGGCTGGCGCGCCGTCGACGGTTCTCAGCCGCGCTGGGACGCGGTGGCGTGATCGGCCTTGTTGTGGATGTAAAGGCCGCGCTGGCCGGGCATCATCTTGAACCGGTCGCTGATGCCCAGCACCGTCTCCGCGCCGCCAAGCACCAGGAAGCCGTCGTCCGCGAGCACCTCGGCGATCTGGCCCAGAACGCGCGCCTTCGTCTGCTGGTCGAAGTAGATCAGGACGTTGCGGCAGAACACGATGTCGAACTTGCCCAGGCTGCGGCAATCTTCCAGAAGATTGTGCAGCTTGAACGTCACCATCTTCCGGATTTCCGGGCTGATGCGCCAGCGGTCGCCGTCCTGGGTGAAATACTTGGCCAACATCTGAATGGGCAGGCCGCGCTGCACCTCGAACTGGGTATAGAGACCGGTTTCCGCGCGCTGGAGCATCTCGCGCGAGAGGTCGGTGGCGAGGATGTCGAATTGCCAGCCCTGAACTTTGGCGCCCTGTTCCTTGAGCACCATGGCCAGGGAATACGGCTCCTGCCCGCTTGAACAGGCGGCCGACCAGATGCGCACGTGGCGCCGTTGCTTGCGCGCGTTCAGGAAATGCGGGAGCATCACATCCCGGAACTGGTCGAAGGGCTTTTGATCCCGGAAGAAAAACGACTCGTTGGTCGTCATCGCCTCGACGACGTCGGCGATGAGCTTGGGATCGCCGCCCTTGCCCTGCTTGCGCGCGAGCGCGCCCACCAGGGCAGCAGCGTCGTTGAAGCCCCAGTGGCGCGCCACGGGCGTGAGCCGACTCTCGGCGAGATAGGCCTTGTCCTCACCCAGGACCAGGCCCGAGCGTTGCCGCAGCAGCTCCGCAAGCTTCTTGAAATCCTGCGGACTCATGCGGCGGACCTCATCGTGATGTGCCGGAGTTGGCCGGCGATCTCCTTCACGGGCAGAACGCCGGAGGCCAGCCCGGCCTTGGCCACCGCGCCGGGCATGCCCCAGACGACGGAGCTGGCCTCGTCCTGGGCGATGACGTGACCGCCCGCCTCGACCAGCGCCTCGCACCCCTTGAGGCCGTCGCTGCCCATCCCCGTGAGGATCACCGCCAGGCAGCGGCCGCCGTAGACCTCGATCAGGCTGCGCAGCATGGGATCCACGGAGGGCCGGCAGAAATTCTCCGCCGGCGCCTCGGACAGCGAAAGCTTGATGCCCTTATCGTCACGGCCCGCAACAAGGTGATAACCACCCGGCGCGACGTAGATGTGCCCGTTCTCCAGACGCTGGCCATCCCGCGCCTCGCTACAGGGCATCGCGGCCTGACGGCCGATGTGGTCGGCGAGCAGGGACGTGAACGTGGCAGGCATGTGCTGGGTGATCAGGATGGGCTGCTTGATCGCGCCCAGGTGCCCGATCACCTCGAACAGCGCCTGTGGACCGCCCGTCGAGGACCCGATGGCGACCACCTGCGGCGTCATGCTTGGCATGCGCCGCAGGCTGAGGGATTCCCCCGCCGGGGCTTTCGCCTCGGGCGCCGCGCCCCGTTTCGGTGCCGGCGCACGCGCCCCGGTGGGCTGTTGCGGCCGGGCGGTCTCCCGCGCCGCGGCCGGGCCCGGCCGCTGCCGGCCGGTGTCCCGGTCCGGGGCGGTTCCGCCGGACGGCTGCCGGCGCGTCGCGGGGGCACCGCCGCGCGAGCGGCGTACGGCTGCGGCGAGTTCCTTGACCTTGGTGCGGATCTCGGTCTGGAAATCCTGCTCAGAGCCGAGCCCGCGGTTGGAGGGCTTGCTGACATAGTCGGCCGCGCCGGCGCTGATGGCGCGAATGGTGACGTCCGCATTCGCCTTGGTGAGCGTGGAGGACATGATGACCTGCACGCCCGGGCGCGCCTCCAGCAGCTTCGGCAGCGCCGTGAGCCCGTCCATCACGGGCATCTCGACGTCCAGCACGATGACCTCCGCATCGCAGCGGCCGAGCATCTCGATCGCCCGCTGCCCGTTGCCCGCGGAGCCCACCACCTGGATCTCCGGATCGGCCTCGATGAAGCGCGTGGTCATGCCGCGCACCACGGCCGAATCGTCCACCACCATGACGCGGTACGGGCCGCGATCTCCCCCAGCGTTCTGCCCGGAACCGGCACCGGCCGCCATTCAGATCAGCCCCACTTGCGTGAACTTCGACTCCACGATCTCGGAGTCGAAGGGCTTCATGATGTATTCGTTGGCGCCCGCGCCGAGGGCCTCCTGGATCGAGGACATGTCGTTCTCGGTGGTACAGAACACCACGATCGGCGCATCACCGCCCGGCATGCCGCGCAGCTCGCGCAGGAAGTCGATCCCGCTCATCACCGGCATGTTCCAGTCGAGCAGCACGGCGCTGGGCATTTCGCGCCTGCACGCCTCAAGCGCCTCCTGCCCGTCCGCGGCTTCCTCCACCGCGAATTCGAGTCCCTCCAGGATCTTGCGCGCGACGCTGCGCACGACCTTGGAGTCATCGACAACGAGACACGATTTCATCGCGCTCCTCGCGGTCAGGCGGCCTGGGCGCCGTCGTAATCGAGCAGCCCCTGGACGTCGAGGACGACCAGCAACTGGTCCTTAAGACGGTAGATGCCTTGGGAGAACTCGCGGATCTTGGGATCCAGCGTGGGCGGGTTTTTGCCGAAATCGGCCGGATCCAGGCTGAGCACCTCCCCCACTTCGTCGACCATCAGGCTGTAGAGTTCGCCGTTGTGGTCGACCACGATGGACATCTGCTTGTCCCCGTCCCGGCTGGTGTCGCGCTCGCGCAGCCCCAGGCGCATGCGCACGTCCACGGCCGTGACAATACGCCCGCGCAGGTTGAGCGCGCCCGCGATTTCCGGCGGCGCCAGCGGGATCATGGTGATGTCGCCGCCGGCCAGGACATCCTGCACCTGCAGCACGGGAATGCCGAAGAGCTGCTCGGCGATGGTGAAGGTGACGTAGTCCTGGGCGTTCTCCGACGCCGTGGTCAGCGCCTTGTGACCGGCGTTGGTCTCGGTCAAGGCCTGGCTCATGCCGCACCCCTTTCTTCGGCGACCTCTTCCGTCAGCGTCTCATGCAGCGTGTCCAGCAGCGTGTCTCGGTCGAACTTCGCGACATAGTCCCGGAAGCCCGCGGCGCGGCCGCGTTCCATGTCATGGGCCGTGGCGTGCGAGGACAGCGCGATCAGCGGCACGTTCGCCCAGCGTGTCTTGCTGCGCAGGGTCTCGGCGAGTTCGTAGCCGTCCATCCCGGGCATCTCGATGTCCGAGACGATGACGTCGAAGTTCTCGCCGTTGTCGCAGAGCTGCAGCGCCGCATCCGCGCTCTCCACGGCCGTAACGCGGTAGCCGGCGACGCCCAGGAGCGGCGAGAGCAGGTTCCGGAAGAACGGGCTGTCGTCGATGAGCAGCACGCGGCTCGCGCCGCCGCTCTTCTCCAAAGCCTTTTCCTCGCTGCGGAACCAGTCCCGGAACGCTTGCGTCAGGTAGTAGCCGGTGTCGATCAGATCGGTCGCCTTGCCGCCGATAACCGCGCTGCCCAGGTACCCTTCGCGGCTGTCCTGGAGTTCCACGTTCATGGGTTCCTCGACGATATCCACGATCTCGTCCACGACGAGCCCCATCGTGCGGTCCTGATCGGAGAACACCAGCACCGGCTTCTTGCCCTCGTCGCCCAGCGGCGGCGCGCCGTCCATCTGGATCAGCGGCATCAGGTGGCCGCGATACTGGATGACGCGTTGGCCGTTCGAATACTCGACGTTCTGCAGGTCGACCTCCTCCAGACGCGCGACGAGCGCCAGCGGCACGGCCTTGGGGGACTTGTCCACGGCATTGAAGACCAGCATGGACACCCTCTCCTCTTCGCGCGCGCCGGTCTCCTTCTCGATCTGCGCGTGGTCGCCCTCGGCGAGCGCGATCTCGCCGCTGGCCGAGGCGACCCCGTTGGGATCCAGGATCATCACCACGCGGCCGTCGCCGAGGATGGTGTTGCCGGAGAACAGCGGGATGTTGCGCAGGATCTTGGCAACCGGCTTCACCACGATTTCCTCGGTGTCGTAGACCTGATCGACGATGATGCCGAAGCTGTAGGTCCCGACCTGGCTGACCACGATGAAACCGTCGGTCTCGCTGCGGTCGGCGCCGTCGCCGCCGTCGGCGGCGGCACCGCCGGCGTGGTCCGCGTGGCCGTCGCTGGCCCGCCCCCGGCCGTTGCCCGAACGCGCCTTGGTCTCGTCGAGGCGGAGAAGCTGGCGCAGGTTGACCAGTGGAAGCAGGCGGTCACGCAGGCGCAGCACCGGCGTGTTCTTGATGCGCTCGATCTTGTTCTCGCTGCCGCCCTTGGCGCGCACCAGCTCGACCACCGAAAGCTGCGGAATGGCGAAGCGCTCGCCCGCGCACTCCACGATCAGCGCGGACACGATCGCCAGGGTCAGCGGAATCTTCACCGTGAACTTGCTGCCCTGACCGCGCTTGGACGTCAGCTCGATGGTGCCGCCGATCTGCTCGATGTTGCTGCGCACCACGTCCATGCCGACGCCACGCCCGGAGACGGCGGAGACCTTGTCGGCCGTCGAGAAGCCGGGCTTGAAGACGAACTGCAGAATCTGCTGCTCGCTCAGGTTGCTCAGGTCGGACTCGTTCGTCAGCCCGTTGCGCAGCGCCTTGTTGGCGATCTTGTCCGGGTCCAGGCCCTTCCCGTCGTCGCCGATCTCGATGATGATGTGCCCGCCTTCATGGTAGGCGTTGAGGAAGACCGTGCCGGTCTCGGTCTTGCCCGCGGCCTTGCGCTCGTCCGGGTACTCCAGACCATGGTCCGCGGCGTTGCGCACCATGTGCGTCAGGGGATCCTTGATGAGTTCGAGGACCTGCCGGTCGAGTTCGGTGTCCTCGCCCTTCATCTTGAGTTCGATCTTCTTGCCGAGCTCCTTGGATAGATCGCGCACCAGCCGCGGCAGCTTGGACCAAGCGTTGCCGATGGGCTGCATGCGCGTCTTCATCACGCCCTCCTGGAGTTCGGAAACGACGTGATTGAGGCGCTGCAGCGGTGCGGCGAACTCGCTTTCCTTGTGCTTGCGCAGGATCTGCATGAGCTGGTTGCGGTTCAGCACCAGCTCGGAGACGGTCGTCATCAGGCTTTCCAGCAGCTCAACGCTGACGCGGATGGACTGCGAGGCGACCTGCGACTCGCGGTGCTGGCCGCTGTCGCCGCCGCCCTTTTGTTGCTGCTGTTGCTGCTGACGGCTGCCCGACGCCCCCTGCCCCGGCGCGCTTTCCTGCTGCGCCTGGGTGACGTGGGGCTCCGGACTGGTTTCTCCGGGCTTGTGTTCCGCCGGTGCGCTTTCCCCCTGCTGGCGCACCGCCGGTGACTGCCCCGCTTCGCCTGCGGTGTCGCCGTCGCCGGCCACCGTTCCACCCGATTCGGCGGTGCCTTCGGTCGCCGAAGCGGCGGCGTCCGATGCCGGCTCGGCAGACGCCTCGTCCGCCTGTGCCGACTCGCCGCCCCCTCCGGACAGGGTCGTGGGAACGCTCTGCTCCGTCACGATCCCCTTGTCCGCGACCTCGACCATGATCTCCAGACGGTTGAGGAGTTCGCTGTCGTCGCCTTCGGGCTCCTGCTCCGTCTCTTCGAGGACGCTCAGGATTTCCCGGATGCGGTCGAGGCACTCGAGGATGAGGGAAACGCGCTCCTGGTCGACTTCCAGGCTGCCGTCGCGAATCCGGCCGAGCACGTTTTCACCCGCGTGCGCCACGTTCTCCAGACGTGGCAATCCCAGGAACCCGCAGGTCCCCTTGATCGTGTGCATCACGCGGAAAATGTTGTCGAGCAGCTCGGGCGAGTTCGGTTCCTGTTCGAGCTTGACCAGTTCGGTATCGAGAACTTGCAGACTTTCGTTCGTCTCCGTCAGAAATTCACTGAGAAGATCATCCATCGTCGCCCCAACACTCGTGTTCAGCGGATCGCGACCGCATCCGGCGAAGCCGATTCATGCGGCAGTCCACGACCATGGTGAGATTTGCAAGAATTGATTAAAAGAGCGTTTACTCTCAGGGACGTGCGCCGGGCACGGCGTTGGACGCGCGACCCTGGCGCGCTACATCGGCTCGCAACGGAACACCCGCCCGGCGCGCGCCGCAGGGCCGGCACCTGTTGCGAATGCGTTGCATTTGAACCGTGGCCACGGGCACGTATGCTGCCCTGACCACGCCGTACGATTGTCTAGCACATGCGAACCGGATGAGCGAGCCCACAACCTCCCCGAACACCGCAACCACCCCGCGCGCGACGACGCCTGCCGCCGGCGCCGACGATGCGGCCGGCGGCGTGCGCAGCAAGCGCCGGCCCGCCCTGGGCGTGCTGACCGTCGCCATCGCGGCCGTCTTCGCCATCCCCATCCTGACCGTGGCGGGGCACGTGCTCATGCCCGCGTCCTCGGACGTCTGGCGGCACCTGGTGAGCACGGTGCTCCCCCGCTATCTCTGGAACACCGTGGGACTCATCCTGGGTGTGGGCGTGCTCACGCCGGTTATCGGCGCGGGGACAGCGTGGCTGGTGACCATGTGCCGGTTTCCCGGCCGCCGCATCTTCGAATGGGCCCTGATCCTGCCGCTTGCGGTGCCGGCCTATGTCATGGCCTACGCCTACACCGACTTCCTTCAGTTCACCGGGCCGGTGCAGACGGCGCTGCGCGACCTGACGGGTCTTGACCCGCGTGCCTACTGGTTCCCGGAGATCCGCTCGCTGGGCGGCGCGATCGCCATGCTCGCGCTGGTGACCTACCCCTACGTCTACCTCCTCGCCCGGGCCTCGTTCCTAGAGCAGTCGGTGTGTGCGCTGGAGGTTTCGCGCACCCTTGGGTGCAGCCGCTGGGGTAGCTTCGTGCGGGTCGCCCTGCCCCTGGCGCGGCCTTCCATCGTCGCCGGGACCTCCCTGGCGCTCATGGAGACGCTGGCGGACTTTGGCACGGTCAGCTACTTCGGCGTGCAGACCTTCACCACGGGAATCGTGCGCGCCTGGAGCGCGTTCGGCGACGCCACGGCAGCCGCCCAGCTCGCCGCCGTCCTGCTGGGCTTCGTGTTCGGCGTGCTCCTGCTCGAACGCAGCAGCCGGGGGCGCGCCCGCTACGCCCACACCTCGACTCAGTACCGCGCGCTGCCCGGCTACCGGCTGCGCGGCGTGAGCGCGTTCGGCGCCTGGCTGGCGTGCGCGCTGCCCATCCTCCTGGGCTTCCTCCTGCCCGCCGGCATCCTGTTCAAGCTCTCGCTGCAGCGTGGCGATCAGCAATTCGGCGCACGCTTCCTGGAGCTGGCGGGAAACTCGTTCACCCTGGCGGCCGTGACCGCCCTGCTGGCGGTGCTGCTCGCCACCCTCATGGCCTACGGCCAGCGCCTGGACCCGGTGCGCCCGACGATGCTGGCGAACCGCGTCGCGGCCATGGGGTACGCCATCCCGGGGACAGTGATTGCCATCGGCACCCTGATCCCCTTCGCCGCCGTGGACAACGCCGTGGACGCCTGGATGCGCAGCACCTTCGGAATCGCCACCGGTCTCATCCTGACCGGCAGCATCGCCGCCCTGGTGTTCGCCTATCTGGTGCGCTTCATGGCGGTTGCGCTCAACACGGTCGAGGCCAGCCTGGGCCGCATCCGGTCCAGCATGGACGACGCCGCGCGGGCGCTGGGTCACGGGCCGATCAGCACGCTGCGCCGCGTGCACGCACCCATGATCTGGGGCTCCATGGCGACGGCGGGGCTGGTGGTTTTCGTCGACGTGATGAAGGAGCTGCCCGCCACCCTGGTCATGCGCCCCTTCGACTTCGACACCCTGGCGGTGCAGGCGCACAACCTCGCCGCGGACGAGCGCCTCGCCGAAGCCTCAACGGCGGCCCTGACCATCGTCGCCGTGGGTATCATCCCGGTGATCCTGCTCTCCAAGACGATCGCCCGGTCCCGGCCGGGGAGCTAGCCCAGCTTCCCGGGAGGGTTCTTCGCGCTGGCCCGCCGGCCGCACGGCCTGGCGGGCACCGGCCGCTAACGCCGTGTAAACCCATCGTGTACAGATTTGGCAGACCAATACGTCGCCCACAGCTCTGCCGAGCCCGTGATGGCCTTCGACATCGCCTTCGACTACCGCTTCGCCAGCCATGGCTTCTTTACGGACCGCGTCCGAGACGTCCTTGAGGCCGCCGCCGACGCCTGGGAGTCGGTGATCACGGAAGAGTTCGGCGACGTTCCGCTGGGAATCCGCCTGTCCCTCACGGATCCGAGCCAGGCGCCGGTGGAACGCACGGTCACGCTCGATCGGCCCATCGACGACCTGCGTATCTTCGTGGGCTCACAGTCCCCCGCCTTCGGCGAGACCGGCGACGCGCTGGCGCGCAGCGGCGTGCGCGGCAAGGGCCAGACCGCGGATATCCTGAAACGGCGGGTGGCGAGCGATTTCCGCGAGGCGGGACCGGCCACCGACTTCGAGCCCTTCGCGGGGGTGCTCTCGATCGACCCGGAACACCCCTGGAACCGGGATCTCGACGCGCCCGGCGCGGACGAATTCGATCTCTACACCGTCGTCCTTCACGAAATCGGTCACGTGCTGGGCATCGGCCAAGCGCAGGTCTTTGCCGATCTGGGCGCCGGGCAAAGCTTCCGCGGTGCCAACGCCCGCAGCATCAACGACGGCGCACCCATTCCGCTGGCCAACGACCTCGCCCATCCGACGGAATCCTACCGCGGCGGCGACCCGCTGATGTCGCCGTTGCTCGCCAAAGGCACGCGCGAGGAGATCGATGCCACGGACAAGGCGATGCTCGCCGACATCGGCTATGCCGTGGAAAACTTCGACCCACAGGGCCGCATGCCGCCCGTGGCGACCGACGGCGACGAGGGCCGCGGCGACGGCCAGGGTCGGACCATTTTCGGCTCGCGGGTCGCGGACCTGCTGGACGGCCTCGGCGGCGCCGATCAGCTCCAGGGCGAACAGGGCGCCGACCGCCTCTACGGCGGTTCAGGCGACGATGTCCTTTTCGGCGGACCGGGGGCGGACTACCTCTTCGGCGGCCCCGGCAAGGACCAGCTCCAGGGCGGTGCGGGCCCGGATTTGCTGCACGCGGGCCCGGACAGCGCCGGCACGCTTTTCGGTGGCGGGGCGAACGTCGACGCGGACCCGGGCGCGGATACCTTCTACGTCGCGCCCGGCGATGTGGCGCGCGGCGACGCGGCGGCGACCGTCCGGATCGCCGACTTCGACCCGGCGGCCGAGACCATCCTGGTGGATCCGGCCTTCGGCTTCGACAGCCCGGAAGCCGTCCTCGCGGAAACGGACAAGCCGTTCCGCAACGTCACGCGCCTGGACCTGACGCTGGCGGGCGGGGCAAACACGCGGGTTGACGTCCGCCACGAGTCCCAGACGGGCACGCCGCTGACGGCCGACAACATTGCCATCGGGCGGCCTGATTTGCCCGAGGGCAAGGCCATGAACGGCGCGCCCCTGGCGCGCCCCGATCACGCCACCCTGTCCGGAAGCGGCCGCGTGGTGGACGTTCTCGCCAACGACGCCGACCCGGACGGCGACGCGCTGATTCCGACCGTCCTTCACGATCCCGCCGGGGTCGAGGTCCAGGTCGTGATCGACGCCGGCCGGACCGTGCTGCAGGTTCAGCGCGAACCTGCCTTCGACGGCTCGGCCCGGGTCCCCTACATCGCCAGCGACGGCAACGGCGCTGTCGACCGGAGTGTGCTGACGATCAGCGGGCCGGACGCCGAAACGTCGGCGCAGCCGGATCCGGCCGACGCGGGCCCGGGCGAACGCCTTTCCGCGCTCTACCTGGGCAACCTGGGGCGACCGCCCGGCCCCGACGAACGCGCCTATTGGACGGCGGAGCAGCAGCGGGCCGGCACGACGGCGGACACGGGAACCGCCGGGATGCTCACCGATGCGGCGGCGGCCCTGCACCGCAGCGAAGGCGACGGCAGGGCGTTCGGGACCGTCCCTTCCCCCGCAGCGGACGATGGCGACGCGGGCGGCGCGGTTACCGGGGCCGTCGACGCCCTGTTCGAGAATCTGTTCAACCGGCCTGCGGCGGCGTGGGCGGAGGCGCAACGCAGCGACCTGTTGCAAAGCCGCCTGGAGGTGGGGCTGCCGCTGGGCACGCCCGCCCAAGATGCGGTCGCCGGCGCCACCGGCACCGACGCCAGCGCATTCGCAGCGAAACTGGACACGGCGACCGCCTTCGCCGAACACATGGACCGCGCCCGCTTCGAGGCCCTGGACGCGCCGTACGAGGCGGCTCGCGCCCTTATAAACGGTGTGGGCGCGGACGCGGCCAGCGTCGCCAACGCCGTCGCCGACATCGGGGACATGGCCCTCGTCGGCCAGCCCGCCGCGTTCGCCGCGCAGACCGGCGACACGATGGGCTAGGGTCTGTTGGGGATCGGGGGATTCCCTTGCTGGCGGCGATGTGATTCAAGCTCCCAAAATGGGAGTTTGGCAT
>CAJXKW010000008.1 GCA_913055855.1 uncultured Limimonas sp.
AGCACGGCCTTGAGCGACTTGTAGCTGCTGTCGCTCATGTCGAAGCTCAGGTCGTCGCAGAACAGCAGGCAGCGCCGCCCGCAATCGCGCAGCCGGTGGAGCAGGTGGGGCAGGGAGGGGATGTCCTCGCGATGGATCTCGACCAGCGCCGCCCGGTCCAGCCCCTCCGCGGCGAGCCGCGCATTCGTCGCGGCATGCACCGCCTTGACCAGCGACGACTTGCCCATGCCGCGAGCGCCCCAGAGCAGGGCATTGTTCGCCGGCAGGCCGCGGGCGAAGCGCTCGGTGTTGGCGAGAAGCTGATCCGCCTGGCGGTCGATTCCCCGTAACAGTGTCAGATCCACGCGGTTCACCTCGGGCACGGGATCGAGCGCGCCGCGCCCGGCATCCCAGACGAAAGCGTCCGCGGCCCAGGCATCGAACGGGCCGTCGCGCGGCGGGGCGAGGCGCTCGACGGCATCGGCGATACGCGCGAGCAGGGGCGCGAGATCCGGAGTCGGTTCGCTCATGAAACGCTCCTGAACCGCTTTGGGGTGGCGTGGTACAACGCGGCGGGTGTCGGCCGGGAACGCTAGGTCCGGCGGCGCGCCGCGGTCAAACCGCCCGCCCGCCTGCGCGCCTCAGTCGCAGCATTGCAATCCGTTTGCTGGCCGTTATAGTCCGCGCGAATTTTCCGCATGCCGGGTGCGCCCACACGTGGTGCACGGGTGCTAGCCAGACGCGCAAGGAGTGTCCATGTTCATCGATCCGGCGTACGCCCAGGGTGCAGGCGGCCAGGGCGGCGGCTTCGCCTTTCTCATCCCGCTGATCCTGATCTTTGTGGTGTTCTACTTCCTGCTCATCCGGCCGCAGCAAAAGCGGATGAAAGAGCACCAGAACATGGTCGCGAACCTGCGCCGCGGCGACCGAATCGTCACCGGTGGTGGTCTCGTTGGCTCGGTCACCAAGGTGGTCGACGACAACGAGATCCAGGTGGAGATTGCCGAGGGCGTCAAAGTGCGGGTGATGCGCAACTCCGTGCAGCAGGTCATGAACAAGTCCGAGCCCGCGGACAAGAGCCAGGGCGGTGGCGGCAAGACGGCCGCAAACGACGGCGGCGGCCAGGGCGGCGTTCAGGGCGTCCTGGACAAGCTGCGCGGCGGCGGGTCCTCCGGCAGCCAATCCTAAGCCCGTATCGGCCAACACGGATCGCCCGCCATGCTCCAGATCCCGCGCTGGCAGTCCGTTCTGATCGGCCTCGTTGTGCTGGCCGGCCTTCTCTTTGCCGCGCCCAACCTGCTCAGCGAAAAGGCCGCGCAATCCCTGCCGGACTGGCTGCCCAAGAAACAGATCAACCTCGGCCTGGACCTCCAGGGCGGCTCGTACCTGCTGCTGGAGGTGCAAACCGACGCCGTCATCGAGGACCAGCTCAACACGCTGGTCGAGGATACGCGCATCAAGCTTCGCGAGAACGGAATCGGTTACCGCAATCTCGGCATCGGCGACGACGGGAATGCGGTGACGTTTACGCTCCGTGATCCGGCGCAGGGCGACAAGGCCGAGCGCGTCCTCGGTGAGATCGGCCAGGAAGTCCGGGTCAGCGTGGACGGCTCGGGGGCCGGCCGTCTCGGCCTCACCGCGTCGGCGCGCGATCAGCGGATCAACCAGGCGCTCCAGCAGTCGATCGAGATCGTCCGCCGTCGGATCGACGAAACCGGCGTACGCGAGCCCACGATCCAGCGCCAGGGTGACCGGCGCATCGTCGTTCAGCTTCCCGGGATCAACAATCCCGAGCGAATGAAGGACATTCTGGGCAAGACGGCGCGCCTGACCTTCCGACTCGTGGACGAGGGAGTCAGCCCGGGCAGCCGGGACATCCCGCCGGGCTCGGAGGTGCTGCCCAGCGACGACACGGGCGAGAACGGCCGGCCCGTTCGGCGCTACGTGGTGCGCAAGCGCATCATGGTTTCCGGGGAGAACCTCACCGACGCTCAGCCGACGTTCCAGCAGGGCAGTCCGGTCGTCTCGTTCAGCTTCGACACCGTGGGCGCGCGCCGGTTCGGCCAGGCGACCCAGGAGAACGTGGGCAGGCCCTTCGCCATCGTCCTCGACGGCAAGGTGATCTCGGCGCCCGTCATCCGCGAGCCCATCCTGGGCGGCAACGGCGTGATCACCGGGAACTTCACCACCCAGGAGGCGCGCGATCTGGCGCTGTTGCTGCGTGCCGGCGCACTGCCCGCGCCACTGAAGATTCTGGAGGAGCGCACCGTGGGCCCCGGCCTCGGTGCGGACTCGGTGCGTGCGGGCGAGCTGGCGAGCATCCTCGCGCTGATCGCGGTGGTCGCGTTCATGGGCGCGGTCTACGGGCTGTTCGGCGTGCTGGCGAACGTCGCGCTCATCGGCAACCTGATCCTGATCCTGGCGGCGCTTTCGGTGCTCCAGGCGACCCTGACCCTGCCCGGCATCGCGGGCATCGTGCTCACGCTGGGCATGGCGGTGGACGCCAACGTCCTGATCTTCGAGCGCATCCGCGAGGAAACCCAGAACCAGCGCGGGCCGGTGTCGGCCATCGATTCCGGGTATCGCAACGCGCTGAGTACCATTTTCGACGCCAACGTCACCACGCTGATCGCGGCGGTGCTGCTGTATTACTTCGGCTCCGGCCCGGTGAAGGGCTTCGCCGTGACCCTGGCGATCGGCATCGTCACCTCGATGTTTACCGCCATCATGGTCACGCGGCAGATGATCGTCCTCTGGGTGCGCCGGCGCCGTCCGCAGTCGCTGCCGCTGATGGCCGGAGAGTAAGCGCCCATGGCCCTGATCTCGCGCGTTCCCGTCCGCCCGAATTTCGAGATCCTCGGCAAGCGCCGGATGACCCTGGCGTTCTCCGCCGGGCTTTTCCTGGTCTCGGTTCTTCTTGCAGCGGTGGTCGGGTTGAACCTGGGCGTCGATTTCCGCGGCGGCATCCTCATGGAGGTCGAGACCGAGGCGGAGACCGCTGACATCGGCAACTTCCGAAGCACGCTGAACGACCTTGACCTGGGCGAGGTCACGATCCAGCGCTTCGGCGAGCCCAACCGCCTGCTGATCAACATCCAGGAGCAGGAAGGTGGCGCGAAGGCGCAGCAGGCCGCCATCGAGACGGTCAAGCAGACCCTGGACGACCGGGTTTCGAGCTACCGGCGCACGGAGTTCGTCGGCCCCAAGGTGGGCGAGGAACTCAAGCGCGCGGGCATGATGGCCACCGGCTTGGCGCTGCTCGCTATGGCGGCCTACATCTGGCTGCGCTTCGAGTGGCAGTTCGCGCTGGCGGGGCTGATCGCCCTGATCCACGATGTGGTGGCCACGATCGGCTTCTTCTCGTTGACCCAGCTTGAGTTCACCCTGGGCAGCGTGGCCGCCGTGCTCACCATCGCCGGCTACTCCATCAACGACACCGTGGTCATCTTCGACCGCGTGCGCGAGAGCATGCGCCGGTACAAGCGCAAGGCCATGCCCGAGCTGCTCAATATCGCCGTCAACGGCACGCTGATGCGCACGGCGCTGACCTCGGCGACCACACTGATCGCGCTGTTCGCGCTGGCGATCTTCGGCGGCGCGGTGATCCGCAGCTTCACCTGGGCACTGATCTTTGGCGTGGCGTTGGGGACGTACTCCTCGGTTGGCTTGGCCGTGCCGCTTCTTATGTATTTCGGGGTGAAGCCGACGCAGCTCCTGGCCGAGCAGGAGAGCGACAAGCAGGCGGCCGAGCGCGCGACGGGAGGGGCCTCCTGACGCCGCCGGCCGGGAGGCCGCCATGGATGTCACGCCCGCCATCCCCGAGAACCGCCAGCTCATCGAGGGCTACGGCGACGGTCGGTTCCGCATCGCCGGGGAGATCTACGACGGCTCGGTGATCGTTTTCCCCGAGCGCGCGGTGACCTGGCCGGTCGCCAGCATCGACGAGGTCACCCTGGAAAGCCTGCACGCGGTCACCGACGGGACCACCGAGGTGGATTTGCTGCTGCTCGGCTGCGGGGCGCGCATGCAGCTCATCACCAGGGCGTTCCGGCAGCCGCTGCGCGACGCCGGCGTGGTCCTGGAGCCCATGGACACCGGCGCCGCGGCGCGCACCTTCAACGTCCTCATGGCCGAGGAGCGCCGCGTCGCCGCTGCCTTGATCGCGGTGTGAATCCCGACTGCTAGCTTCCCGCCGCCTCTTGATCGGGCAGGAAGTGGTCGAGGCGCACCACCTGCGTGTCGGAGACGAACATCACGCCGCTGTGCCGCTCGAAGAGTTCGCGCAGGCCGGCGATCACGGTGCGAATCGCCGCCGGCGGGGCGACGGCGATGATCATCACCAGGCTGGCCTGCTCGTTGAAAAGCAGCCGGCCCTCGTGAAAGCCGTGCTGACCGAGACCCGCCACGTCGCGGACCAGCGTGTAGCCCGTGACGTTGGCGTCCGCCATGAGGTCCTGCACGGTGGGCAGGTCCTCGCCGTGGACGATCACCTCCAGCTTCTTCAGCGCATGCAGGGTGACGCCCTCGGGCGCCACGTCGTTCATGCTGGTCGTTTCACGCGTCATCAGCCGTTTCCCGTCCTCTCGCTCGGGTGATTCTCAGGCCGCCGCCGCAGCGTCGTCGGCGACGGGGTGTTCGGGCGTCCAGGTGCCGCCGGGGGTGTAGCGGTGCATGCCGGCGTCGTCCGGCTCGACCGCGCAGAGCGTGATCCAGCCGTTGTCGAGCAGCCGCTTGACCGGCGTGTTGGCGGCGATCACCCGGCCCACCCGTTCGCGCGGGGCCAGCACGACCACGAGCAGGCGCAGCGGCGTGTGGAACGGCCGGCCCAAGTCGTCCAGCACGGACTGCCGGGGCAGGCCGATCTGGAGATCGCTCTCGTTACCCTGCATCACGCCGATTCCGCCCACGACGTTCTGCGTGGTCTTGTCGCCGCTGCCATAGACGGTGTTGTCCACCGTGGAGAAATAGTACTGGGAGTTGATCCACTGGGCGACGATCATGGGGGCGGTCAGGATCGTCGTCAGCGCCTCCAGATGGGTATCGTGCCGCCAGTCGTAGTCGTGCAGGAAGCACCGCCCGGCGAGGTCGAGCCCTTCCGTCCAGCGGCGCGGCCCGACGATCAAGGCTGCATTGCCGGCGAGTCCCCATTCCGGGCGTACCTGCGCCCAATCCGCCGAGCGGCGGGTGAGCGAGTCGGGGGCCTCGGGCGATCCGTCGGGCAGCCGGCCGGCGCGCTCGCGCCGCGTGGCACGGCCGGCGGCGGCCAGATCGCGCTGCAGGCCGGCCAGATCTTCCCGGTGGGAGTCCGGCACGAGATCCGTGTCGAACAGGCGCACCGCGTCGGTGGCGGTGTCGTGCTCGGCCGCGACGGCGACGCAGTCATCGGGCAGTGCGATCCCGCGCTCGGCGAGGCGGGTGCGCACGTCCGGCGCGTTCAGGATGCCCGCCATGACGCGCGCATTGGGCCCGCCCCGCCGGCCGCCGCAGGCGCCGCAGTCGAGCGCGGCGGCATAAGGGTTGTTCGTGGTCGTGCTGCCGTGGCCGCAGATGACCAGGAGCCGGCCGAAGGGCGCGCCCAGGCCGGTGAGCGCGAACATCGTCTGCGCGTAGAACACCTGTTCGTCCAGCAGCATGCCCGTGTCCCCGCGCTTGGGCGTCGCCGGCGTGTGTTTCACCCCCGGCCAGAGATGGCGGGCGAGGGCCGTTCCCGCGCTCAGCCGGTCGCGCAGGCGTGCCATCGCGCGCGGGATCAGGGTACGCGCCGCCATTCCCGCGCCCGCGGCGAGCCCCGTCGCCTCCACAAGGCCGTAGGTGGCGGCGATGTTGCCCTTCAGAGCGGTGAACAGACCGCGCGCCCGTTGCCACCGGCTGCGCCGGTGCAAGGCCGCCTGGGCGGGCTCCAGGTGCTCCGGCTTGGGCGCATCGGTGATCTCGTGCTTGGGCGACAGAAGTACCGGGCAGTGCGGATAGCCCGGTTCGTCCGCGTCGGGGCGATAGCGGATGGGCAGGCCGAAGAACCCGGCATACCCGGCGGTCCGGTATGCACCCTGCGCCTCCAGATGCCGACGCAGCACCTCCGAGCGGACGTCGATGCAGAACAGCATTTGCGCCGCGGGACGCTGCTCCGGCGGTTCGGCGAGGGGCGTCCGGGGCGTCAGCTCGCGCAGAAGCGCGTGCCGGTACGCTGCCTCGGTTGCCGTCAAATAGACCGCACACAGGGTATCGTCGTCGATCGACGCACCAGCGCGCCAGAGCGCCGCGAGTTCCCCCGTATCGGCGGCATCCAGCGTCGCCGGGGCGAGGCCCGCCGCGCGCGCCGTCGCCGCCAGGCGCTGCACCGCCGCGTCGCGCCCGGGGTCGGTTTGCGACTCCGTCCAGGCGGTGCGGGGCGCGATCCGGGCGAGCGAAAGGCGTACGGCGAGATACCCGATCAGGTCGGCGGGCGCCTTGGGATCGTCGCCCTCGTTGTGCCGCTGCTTGATGAACCCGGCCCAGCCCGGCAACGCCGCGAGGTGTTCCTCGAGGAGGGCGCGATCCTCGGGGCCGTCGCCCGCCGGCGTCAGGCTGCGCAAGGCCTGGTCGATGGCGGCGTCCGCGCGCGCCGGGAGGGTGTCCAGCGTCCGCCGGCCGGTCGGGTCGAGCTGGCGGCGAAGCACCGGATCGGCCCGACCCAGGTCCCGCCAGGCCCGGTACAGCCCGTTCTTCCGGCCCGGCATGGCAAGGCTCGCCTGTCCCTGGTCGAAAAACGCGGCGCAGGCGCGCACGGCCTCGCGGTCGACCCAGGTGTCGTGGGCCACCGGCGGCGCGGCGTCGGGGACGCGCAGGCCGGCGCGCTCGACCGCCCGCCGGGCGGCGCTCACGACGGCTGCCGCGATGGGCGACCCGGCGTTCGGCCCCTGGGTCAGACGCATCCAGAGCGCATCGGTGACGTCGATGGCGCGGCCGCCAAGGCGGCACGTGCGCGTCGCTTTTTCGCCCAGATGCGCCAGGAACGCCGCGCGGAGCGCGCGCCGGTCGATTCCGCCCGCGGCCAGCGCGGCCTGATAGTGCGTAAGCGGCAGATACCCGGCGCCGCCGAACAGGCGCTCGCCCTCGCGCACGGCCTGTGGGAACGGCCGATCCTCCAGGCCCTTGAGCGGATTCACGGCGACGAAACGCGCCAGGGGCCAGACGGGCGCAATGATGTCGGCCGCCCGGGTAACGAGGGCGCGGATGCGTGCGAGCCGCTCCGGCGGAATCCGATCCGCTTCCGGGGCCAGGGAAGCGGTTGGGGTGATCGTGTTCATGGGGTCTCTCCGGTGACGGCGCGGGCGTTGGGGGCGGTTTCGGGGGTGTGAGGGCGCATACTGGCGCCCTGGAGGCGTTCCGCCGGGCGGATCGCGGGCGCGGGCGCCTGGCTGCGCCGCCCGGCGGTGTGAAGCGCCGCATCCGCCGCCGCGGCGCGCGGCCGGCCGAGCGCCATGAGACGGGCGTAAATGGCCGGTGGGATCGGCGCCCGGCGCGCGCTGACGACGAGCTGGGTCAGCCAGAGCGCCCCGAAGACCGCGCCGACCACCCAGTGCAGCGGCGTCAACGCCATGCCCGGCACGCTGGCCAGCGGGCCGAGCACGGCCGCCACCAGCCCCAGGCCACCCAGATAGAGCCCGGCGCACGCGGCAATCAGCACCACCCCCTGGACCACGTCGCCGGCGCGGGTCTCTCGCCGGGGCAGTTCGGCGGCGACCTGGGCGGCCGCCAGCATGGCGAACAGGCCGAGCAGCGTTGCCGGATCGTTCAGCGCCAGCTCGAGCCAGGGCAGCCAGGCGGCCGCGCCCAGGACCATGGCCGCCGCTGCCAGCGCCGCGCCGATGGCCGCCAGCGGGCGGGGCGCCTCGGGCTTGCGCACGCCCACGGCGGAGCCAGCGCCCAGGAAGAGCGTCGCCTTGAACAGGCCGTGGGCGGCGAGGTGGTACAGGGCGTAGGCGATCTGGCCCAGGCCCGCCTGCATCATCATGAAGCCCATCTGGCCCATGGTGGACGCGGCCAGGGCGCGCTTGACGTCCGTGCGGACGAGCATGCTCGCGCTACCCAACAGGGCGGTCGCCGCGCCCAGGGCGAACAGCCCGTGCAGCAGGTAGGGCGCGCTGAAGAGCACGGGCGCCCAGAGTGCGACGGCGATACCCCCCGCGTTCACCAGGCCGGCATGCATCAGCGCGGAAACGGGGGTGGGCGCAACCACTGAGGTCAGAAGCCAGCCGCTGGCGGGCAGGATGGCGGTGCGCACGATACCGCCGGCGAGCAGCCCGACCAGCGCGACGTCCCGGAGAACAGGCGCCATCGCGGATGCTTGGGCGGCGATCATGTCGATCCGCGTGGTTCCCGCCTGAAGCGACAGGATGAGCACGCCCACGACCAGGGCGGCGTCACCCACGGCGAAGGCGCGCAGCATCCGGTCGCGCGCGCCCTCGGCGGGCGCCCAGCCGGCGGCATGTCCAACCAGAAGGGCGAGCAGCGGCCCCGTCGCCACCCAGGCGAGGGCGAACAGCGCCGCGTCTCGGCTGATGCCCACGACCAGCGCCGCCGCGGCGAGCAGGAGCAGGCGCTCCGTGTACACCCGCGGCCGCGGGTCGGCGGCCATGTAGGGCACGGAGAACGTGGCCACGAGCGCGGCCACGAAGCTGATGAGCGGCGTGAGAACGAGGGCGGGCCCGTTCAGCGCGATGGGCCCGAGCACGAGCGGTGTCGCGGCGAGCCAGGCGATGCCGAGCACGGCGACGCTGCCGGCGAAGCTGCACCAAAGGGCGGCGGCCGCGCGGCGCAGCCGGGCGCTCCCTTTGGCCGGGGCGCGCAGGCGGCCGTCGGCGACCGCCGCGAGCGGCGGCCCCACGACAAGGGCGATCAGAAGACAGATCAGAGCGTCGAACATGCGTGGCTCCTTGCTCGTCCCGCAGCGAGCGGTTGTCCGGGGTGGCCGCGCCAGGCGGCGCGCATCGGGTCACGGCGGACCGGCTAGAGGTACCCCTGCGCGCGCAGGCGCTCGAAGGTGTCCTCCGACTCGTGGTCGAAGGTCCGCCCGGCGCGCTCGGGCCGCTTGTCCGCATCCAGCTCGGCGATGACGGCGTCCACGGTTTCCGCCCCGCTGGCGATGGGCTCGGTGATCCCGACTTCGCCGAGGGAGCGGAAGCGTTGGCCGTTGCGGGCGAAATACAGCGGCACGACGGGGATGTTTTCCCGCCGGATGTAGCGCCAGACATCGCGCTCGGACCATGCCAGGAGCGGGTGGATGCGCAGGTGATGACCCGGCGGACAGGTCGTGGCGAACTGGTCGAACAGCTCCGCCGGCTGATTCCGGAAGTCCCATGCGCCCTCCGGGGTGCGCGGCGAGAACACGCGCTCTTTTGCGCGTAGCGCCTGCTCGTCGCGGCGGATGCCGGCGATCACGCCCGCGAGATCGCGTTCCGCCACGAGCTTCAGCAGGCCCTGCATCTTGCGCGCGGCGAAGCGTGCGCCGGGTGTCAGCGTGGGGTCCACCTCGTCCAGCGGCGCAGCCGGATAGATTTCCAGGGGTAGGTCCCAGGCCGCCGCGATTTCGTCCCGGAACCGGTAGACCTCGGGAAATTCGTAGCCCGTGTCGATGTGCACCACGCGGAACGGCACGTGGCCCAGGAAGGCTTTGCGCGTCAGCCAGAGCAGCACGCAGGAGTCCTTGCCCAGGGACCAGAGCAGCGCCAGCGGTGCGACGCTCGCGTAGGCCTCGCGCAGGATGTAGACGCTCTGCGCCTCCAGACGGTCGAGATCGCGCATGCCATCACCCTCTGATCGTGCGTGCGGACAGCGCGGAAAGCCGCTTGGCTCGCGCTTGAGGGTGATATAGCATCATGCTTGGCTTATCGCTCATTGAGTTTCTCAATGATAGCCATGAAGGTGCGGCGCGAAACGGGAGGCTTGAGACCGTGGCGGGGCTGACGAACCTGGATATCGATCTGCTGCGGGCGTTCGTGATGATCGCCGATCTGGGCAACTTCACCCGGGCGGCGGAGCGGCTGAACCGCACGCAGTCGACCGTCAGCCTGCACGTGAAGCGGCTGGAATCGGCGCTCGGGCAGACTCTGCTGCGGCGCAACGCCCACGGCGTACAGCTCACCGGCGAGGGCGAGCTGCTTCTGACGCACGCGCGCGAGATCCTGCGCATCAACGATGAGGTGGTCGCGCGCATCCGCGAACCGGAAGTTGCGGGCGTGGTCCGGCTGGGCACGCCGGAGGACTTCGCCACGACCCATCTTCCGGAGGTTCTGGCGCAGTTCGCGCACACCTATCCGCGCGTGCGCCTCGAGGTGACCTGCGATCTTACCCTGAACCTGCTGGATCGCTTCCGGCAGGGACAGTTCGACGTGGTGCTGGTCAAGCGCGAGCCCCAGGGGCCGGCGCAGGGCATGCGGGTGTGGCGCGAGCCGCTGGTCTGGGCCGCAGCGGACGGCAGCCTGGTGCCACGGGACGGGGAGGTGCCGCTGGTGGTGTCACCGCACCCGTGCGTGTATCGCAAGCGCGCGCTCAAGGCGTTGGAAAGCGAGGGCCGGACGCCGCGCGTGGTCTACACGAGCACCAGCCTTGCGGGCACCCAGGCGGCCGTGCGCGCCGGGCTCGGCATGACGGTGCTGCCCAAGGAGATGGTGCCGGCGGGGCTGCAGGTGCTGGGCGAACCAGAGGGCCTGCCCGAACTGGCGGATACGGAGATCGCCCTGTGCACCGCGCCCGGGGAGTTGGGTCCGGCGCCGCGCCGGCTCGCCGAGTACATCGTTCGCGCGCTGGAAACGGGGGGTTCGGGCCACGGCGCGTTCGACGCCGCGGCCGCATAATACGCGCGATCTCGGAAGTGGCGCGGGCGCGGCCGGCAGCCGTGGATGGGCTCGGAACGAGGGCCTCACCCTCAACGTGTCGACGGGTGAGGCCCTTGACGCGTTGGCGCCCGCTTACCTGGCCATGCGGCTGGCCACGGCTTCCCAGTCGACCATGTTGTCGAGGAACGCCTTGACGTAATCGCCGCGGCGGTTGCGGTAGTCGAGGTAATAGCTGTGCTCCCAGACGTCGCAGCCGAGCAGGGCATGATCGTTGAAGCACAGCGGGTTCACGCCGTTGGGCGTGCCGTAGATCTTGAGCTGACCGCCGGACTGGACGAGCCAGGCCCAGCCGCTGCCGAACTGGCCGGTAGCCGTGGCGACGAACTGCTCGCGGAACTGGTCCCAGCCGCCGAAGGTGTCGGTGATCGCCTTCTCCAGCTCGCCGGGCAGGCCCATGCCGTCCTTGCCGCCGCCGGGCTTCATGGAGGGCCAGAAGAGATTGTGGTTCCACGCCTGCGAGGCCTGGTTGAAGATCTTCGTCCGGTTGCCGTCGTTATAGGTCGCCCGGACGATGTCTTCGAGCGACTTGCCCGCGAGATCCGTGCCCTCGATCAGGCTGTTCGTCGTGGTCACATAGGCGTTGTGGTGCTTGTCGTGGTGAAATTCCAGGGTCTCGGCCGACATGTAGGGCTGCAGGCCGTCGTACGCGAACGGCAGCGGCGGAAGCTCGAATGCCATGATCTCCTCCCTCGCTCTCGTGGTTGCACGCTGCTCCGAGGTTTCCGGCGGGGGCGGCCGGGCGTGCGGCCATCCCCGCGAAGCGCCCCGCAGCCCTAAGGTAAGTCGTCGCACCCGCGTGTTAACCGGGGGCGCGTCACGGTCGTGCAGCGGATTTCGCCATGCGCGGATGCGACGGGCTTGGCCGCGGGCGCGTCCCGGACCTAGATGGGCGCCATGACCCAGCCGCACGAGCCCCGGGTGGCGTACTGCGCCGACGTGCTGCGCCGCCACGACCGCGACCGTTTCCTGGCGTGCCTGTTCGCGCCGCCGGAGCGCCGGCCCGCCCTGTTCGCGCTGCACGCGTTCAACCACGAGATCGCCAAGGTGGCCGAAGTGGTCACCGAGCCCATGGCGGGACAGATCCGCATCCAGTGGTGGCGCGAGGCGCTCGACGGAATCTTCGCGGGGACGCCGCGCAAGCACCAGGTCGCCGAGGCGCTGGCCGTGGCCGCGCGCGAGCACGATCTCACACGCGCGCATTTCGACCGGCTCCTGGACATGCGCGAGCGCGACCTGGAGACCGACGCGCCCGCAGATCTTGTGGATCTGGAGCGCTACGCCGAAGCCACCACCGCCACGGTGACACGGCTCGCCCTGGAGATCCTTGGGGCGCACGACGACGCCAGCCAGACGGCGGGGCGCCACGTCGGCATCGCCTGGGCGCTGACCGGGCTGATCCGCGCCGTGCCCTTCCACGCCGCGCAAAAGCGCCTGATGATGCCGGGCGATCTGGTCGGGGAATCCGGGATGGATCCGCACGACCTGTTCGAACTGCGCCGCCCGCCGGAGATCCGTCCCGTGGTGGCGCAGGTCGCGAAGCTGGCGCAGGACCACCTCGATCGGGCGCGGGCGCAGCGCCGGCAGGTACCCGGTGCGGCCGTGCCCGCGCTGCTGCCGGGCACGCTCGCCTCGGGCTATCTGCGCACCCTGGCGAAGCTCGACCACGATCCCTTCGCCGCGCGCGTACAGGGGCCGCTGCCCGGCCGCGGCCTGCGCCTGCTTTGGAGCAGCGCGACCGGGCGCTACTGAGGCGCAGCCCGGCCTACTTCACCGTGACCGTGATCCGGTCGGATGTCACTGGCGGGTCGTGCGGCACGTGCCGCCAGTCGCCCAGAACGAGCTGCAGCGTATGCTCGCCTGGTGGCAGGTCGAGCGTCGTCTCGGTCTGGCCGCCGCCGAAATGTCGGTGCTGCTCGTCAGAAGGCAGCGGCTGGTTGAGCTTGTCCTTGGTCAACTTCGTATTGATGAGCAGGTGATGGTGGCCCGTCTTGTCCTGCTCCACACCTGCCGGGGCGACGCCCATGCCGTCGAGGCCGAACCGGACCGTGACGGGGCTGGATACCGTCGCGCCGTCCTCGGGGGCGATGATGTAGGCCTTTGCCTCGGGCGGAGCGGGGGTGCGCTCACCCGCGGCCGCCGGGGCGGCGGCCAGGGCGGTGATCACGGCTGCGGCCGTTGCGGCCGTTCGGACCCGGTTGCGCCACATGGCATGCTCTCCCCATCCGTTGGTGTGCCGCCCGCGGCGGCAGCTTCTTCGAATCGTTACAGGGAGAGTTTAGGCGCAAGGCGCGAATCCGCAAAACCCCGATTCGCGGCACGCCGAGTGGCTATTCTGCGGCCGCCGCGGGTGATTGCTGGCGCCAGGTGTCCAGGTCGCCGAGCGCCCGCGCCGAGATGGCGGGCTTGCGTTCCTTTTTCTTGAGCGGCTTGCCCTTGTCGTTGGTGATGGGCGGGAAAAGGCCGAAGTTGACGTTCATGGGCTGAAACGTCTCGGCCTCGGCGCCGCCGGTGATGTGGCCCAGCAGCGCGCCCAGCGCCGTGGTCGCCGGCGGCGGCACGACCGGCTCGCCCAGGCGCTCGGCGGCGGCGAAGCGCCCGGCCAGCAGACCGATCGCGGCACTCTCGCAATACCCCTCCACCCCCGTGATCTGCCCGGCGAAGCGCAGGCGCGGGCAGGCGCGCATGCGCAGATGATCGTCGAGCAGCCGTGGCGCGTTGATGAACGTGTTTCGGTGCAGCCCGCCCAGCCGGGCGAACGCCGCGTTTTCCAGCCCCGGGATCATGCGGAAGATCTCGGTCTGCTGCTTGTACCGGATCTTGGTCTGGAATCCGACCAGATTGTACAGTGTGCCCAGCGCATTGTCCTGGCGGAGCTGGACCACCGCGTGGGGCCGCTTGCCCGTGCGCGGATCGGTCAGGCCAACGGGCTTCATTGGCCCGTGGCGCAGGGTGTCCACACCGCGCGACGCCATCACCTCGATGGGCAGACAGCCCTCGAAGTAGGGCGTGTCCGCTTCCCAGGTCTTGAACTGCGTCGTCTCCGCGCTGAGCAGGGCGTCGATGAAGGCTTCGTACTGGGCCTTGTCCAGCGGGCAGTTGATATAGTCGCCCTGGCCGCCGTTCTCACCACCGGGCCCCACCTTGTCGTAGCGCGACTGGAACCATGCGACGTCGAAGTCGATGGTTTCGCGGTACACGATGGGGGCGATGGCATCGAAAAAGGCGAGGTGGGATTCGCCGCCCAGCTCCTGGATCGCCCGGGCGAGGCCGCCGGCGGTGAGCGGGCCGGTCGCCAGAATCACGCTGTCCCACTCCGGCGGCGGCAGCTCGTCCACGACGTCGCGCCGGACGGTGATGTTCGCGTGCGCCTGAACGGCCTCGGTGACGGCGTCGGAAAAGCGGTGCCGGTCCACGGCGAGCGCGCCGCCCGCGGGCAATCGCGCGCGGTCCGCGGCCGCCATGATGACGCTGCCGCAGCGGCGCATCTCCTCGTGCAACAGGCCGATCGCGTTGGTTTCGGGATTGTCCCCGCGCAGGGAGTTGGAGCACACCAGTTCCGCGAGACCGTCGGTCTCGTGGGCGTCGGTCTGCCGGCCGGGGCGCATCTCGTGCAGCACCACGGGCACCCCGCGCTCGGCGAGCTGCCATGCGGCCTCGCTGCCGGCGAGGCCGCCGCCGACGACGTGGACGGGACGAATGGTCATGGCGGGGGACATAACCCGCGCCCCGGCGCGCTACAAGGCTTACCCGTCAACGCGCCGTATCAGCCGCGCTGCGCCGCGGACGCGCGGGGCGCCTCGGCCGCTCCGGTTCGGGTGCAGCCGAGGTCGTGCAACTGCCCGTCGGCAAGGCCGTAGATCAGGCCGTGCAGGTTCAGCGTCCGCCCCTCGGCCCAGGCGTCCTGAACGGCCGGGTGGGCGGCGACGTTGGCTACCTGTTGCGCCACGTTGAGTTCGCACAAGCGGTCCACGCGCGCTTCGGGGTCGGCGATGGCGTCCAGTTCCGCGCGGTTGGCGGCATGAAGATCGGTGACGGGGCGGAGCCAGGCGTCCACGGCCTCCAGGCCGCTGGGCCCGCCCAGGGCGGCGCGCACGCCGCCACAGCCGTAGTGCCCCACGACCAGGACGTCGCGCACCCGCAGCGCGGCCACCGCGTAGGTGATGACGGCACAGAGATTGGCGTCGTCCGCCACCACGAGGTTGGCGATGTTGCGGTGGACGAACAGCTCGCCGGGTTCGAGCCCGAGGATATCGTTGGCCGGCACGCGGCTATCCGAGCATCCGATCCAGAGATAGGCCGGCGCCTGTCCCCGGGCGAGCCGGCTGAAGAACGTCGGGTCCTGTGCCGTCTTGTGCGCGCGCCAGTGACGGTTGTTGTCGAAGAGCCGTGTGATGCTCATGCGGTACCCCCACGCTTGTTGGGGGTGTTGTGGCGCAGGTTGCGGGCGCGAATCAACGTGCGGCCGCGCCCCTGATGCGTCAGTGAGCGACGTGCATCAGGCGCTCGATGCTGCTTACCGCGCGCTCGAACGCGTCGTCGGAGGTGATTTCGCCGTCGGGGTGGCCGGCACGCGCCTGTGCGACGTCGCGCCGGATGGCGCTCAGGGTTTCGGCGGGCACCGCCGCCAGGATGTGCTCGAGTTCGCGCGCGCCGCGTCCGGCCACGGCGGCCTTGAGATCGATCAGGCGCACCTGTTTGCGCAGCCGGTCCGCGCCGCTGCGCTGTTCGGGCACGGCGTCCAGGGCGTGAATTTGCTGGGCGAGGTCTTCCGGCTGCATCCTGGCTCCGTGACAGCGTCGGCAGTTTGACAGCCCGTCCCGGTGGCGAAGTCTGCGCCCGCCGATCTAAAGACGCGTTAAGACGTCGCAAGCGCGCACGCGGGGGTCGCGCCAAAATGCGCGCGGCTGCCTGTTGATTTTTGCAAAGCAGCATGCCTTAAGGGTGTCCGGAACGCGTCCGCGAGAGGGGTCCGCCGGACGCACAACGCGACGCAGCAAGCAGAACAAGCGGAGACGGCCAAGCGTGTTCGACAAGATCCTCATCGCGAACCGCGGCGAAATCGCATGCCGGATCATCCGCACGTGCCGGCGGCTCGGTATCGGCACGGTGGCGGTCTATTCCGACGCCGACGCGACGGCGCTTCACGCGGAAATGGCGGACGAGGCGGTCCACGTCGGACCGCCGGAATCGGCCGAGAGCTACCTGCGCATCGACAGAATCGTGCAGGCATGCCGGGACACCGGTGCGCAAGCCGTGCACCCGGGCTACGGGTTCCTTTCGGAGAACACGGAATTCGCCCGGGCGCTCCAGGACGCCGGAATCACCTTTATCGGGCCGCCGGCCGACGCCATTGCGGCCATGGGCGACAAGATCACCTCCAAACGCCTCGCGGACGAGGCCGGGGTCAATACCGTGCCCGGCGTGATGGGGCTGATCGACGATCCCGAAGAGGCCGTGCGGATCGGCCGCGACATCGGCTATCCGGTGATGATCAAGGCGACCGCGGGCGGCGGCGGCAAGGGCATGCGCATCGCCCGCGACGATCAGGGCATGCGCGAGGGCTTCCGCGCTGCGCGCAGCGAGGCGAAATCGAGCTTTGCCGATGATCGCGTCTTCATCGAGAAGTTCGTCGAGCGCCCGCGCCACATCGAGATCCAGGTGCTCGCCGACGGGCACGGCAACGTCATCCACTTGGGCGAGCGCGAGTGCTCCATCCAGCGCCGGCACCAGAAGGTCATCGAGGAAGCGCCGTCCCCGGCGCTCGACCCGGACCTGCGCGCGCGCATGGGCGAACAGGCCAAGGCCCTGGCGCACGCGGTGGGCTATCGCACCGCCGGCACGGTCGAGTTCATCGCCGACAAGGACGGCAACTTCTACTTTCTGGAGATGAACACCCGGCTCCAGGTCGAGCACCCGGTCACGGAACTCGTCACCGGGCTCGATCTGGTGGAAGAGATGATCCGGATTGCGGCGGATGAGCCGTTGCGCCTGCAGCAGAACGACGTGACGTTCAACGGCTGGGCCCTGGAAGCGCGTGTCTATGCGGAGGATCCGCTGCGCGGTTTCCTGCCGTCGATCGGACGGTTGGCGTATTACCGCGAGCCCGCGCAATCGGATCAGGTGCGCGTGGATAGCGGCGTGGTCGAGGGATCGGAAATCTCCATGTACTACGATCCCATGATCGCAAAGCTGTGTACGCATGCGCCCGACCGGAACACGGCCATCGACATCATGCAGGCCGCCCTGGACGCCTATTACGTCCGCGGCGTGAACCACAACATGGCGTTCCTGGGCGACGTGATGAGCAAGGATCGCTTCCGCACGGGCGATCTCACCACCGATTTCATCGAGGTCGAATATCCGGACGGCTTCCACGGCACCACGCCCGGGCCGGGCGTGCGCGAGCGCCTGATCGTCGTTGCGGCCGTGCTTCAGCGCCTGGCGAGCCAGCGCGAGGCGCGCATCGGCGGCCAGATCGCCGGGCACGAGAAGGGTGTGGGCGATGACTGGGTCGCCTTCGTCGACGACGAGCAGGTTCCGGTGACGGTGACGCCCACGGGCGAAGGCGCCTGGTCGGTGACCTGCTGCGGCGAGACCAGCCGCATCGCCTCGGACTGGCGGCCGGGTGACCTGCTTTTCCAGGGCCAGATCGAGGAGCGCGCGATCAGCGTGCAGGTCGACAAGGCCGGGGCGAACTGGCGCCTCACCCACGGCGGATCGACGCGCGATATCCGGATCATGCGCCCGCGTGCGGCGGAGCTGGCGGCGCGCATGCCCAAGAAGGAGCCGCCGGATCTATCCAACTATCTGCTCTCGCCCATGCCGGGGCTGCTCACCCACGTCCTGGTCGAACCCGGCACCGAGGTGAAGGCGGGCGAGGAACTTGCCATCGTCGAGGCGATGAAGATGGAGAACATCCTGCGCGCCGAACGCGACGGCACCGTGGCGAAGCTGCACGCCGAGGCCGGCGACAACCTGTCGGTGGACCAGGCGATCCTCGAATTCGAATAGCGACGGCGGCAACGGGGGCGTGCTAGATCTGTCCGATCATGGAACAGATCGAATATCCCGAACTCGCCACCTGGGAGGAGCGCCGGCGCTGGTTCGAGAGCTTCGAGCGCAACCAGGGCAAGGGCGGCGCCGCACGCGTGCTCAGCGAGCAGGCGTGCGCGCTCATGATCGACCTGCAGGCGGTGTTCTGCGCCGGCGCCTGGGCGAGTACAGTCATTCTCGCCGCGGTGATCGTGGACTCCCAGCTCCGCTACACGCCGAGCGATCCGGCGCTGTCTGAGGAACTGGCCTGGCTGCGCCGGACGCGCAACGCGCTGGTTCACGAGAACCCGAACGCCCCCGAGCTGACGGTCGAGGACCAGTGGATGAACCGCCGGGAGTGGGAGCGCGCCGCCCGACGGGCTGTCGCCGTCGCGCTGTCCGCGTTATATCCGGAAGGGGATTCGGCGCCGACACGAACGAGTTGAGGCGAGCATGAAGCGCGTGCGCGCACATATCGACGGCCGGGTCCAGGGGGTCTGGTTCCGCGGCTGGACCGTGGACGAGGCGAGCCGACGGGGTCTCAGTGGCTGGGTGCGCAACCGCCGCGACGGCCGCGTCGAGGCGGTCTTCGCCGGCGAGGACGCCCAGGTGGACGACATGATCCGGGCGTGCTGGACAGGGCCACCGGCCGCGCATGTCCAGAACGTGACCGTCGAAACCGAGCCCGAGCCCGTGGCACCCGGCTTCGTTCAGGCCGCGACCGTTTAGGAAGCGGGACACGAACAATGCGACGCCGGCCGGGACGGTTCGCATCCCGACCGGCGTACGCAAAGCCTCTCCGGATGGCGCTGGGCTACGGCGTTCTCACCCGCCTGTTCCGGCGACCACGCCTTCGTCGAACAGCTTGCCGATCTCGCCCGAGGGCAGCTTCGCCACGTCCGCCAGCACGGCCTCGGTGTCCGCGCCCAGGTGCGGCGCGGGCGCGGGGGTCTGCCGGGGCGCGGCGGAGAAACTCATGGGCGAGCCGGGCACCGGGTAGGTGCCGATGCCGGGCTGCTCGATCCGGGAAAACATGGGATTTTCCGGCGAGATATCCGGATCCTCGTTGACCGCGCGCGCGAAGCTGCGGAACTCACCCCAGGTCATGGTGTTCTTCTCGAGGATCTCCGCGATCTCGGGCAGTGTGCGCGCGGCGAACCAGGGCTTGAGGATTTCCGTGATCTCGTGGTGCGCCTTGTAGCGCGCCCCTTGTTCCTTGAGATCCAGGCCCAGCCGGGATTCCAGCGCGGCCATCTGGTCGCCGGTGCCGGTAAGCTCGACGATCTTGCGCCACTGGCGCTGGGTCAGCCCGATCACCATGATCCGCCGCCCGTCGGCGCAGACGAAGTCCTGTCCGTAGGCGCCGTAGAGCGAATTGCCGCCCTTCGGGCGATCCTCGCCGTTGACCGAGACCTCGCCGATGATGCCGAGGTTGCCCAGCATGGCCGCGGCGACGTCCTTGAGCGTCAGCGTGACCTCCTGGCCCTCCCCGGTGCGCAGGCGCCGGCGCTCCGCCGCCAGCAGCGCCGAGACGGCCATGTTGCCGGCAATGCAGTCCCACGCGGGCAGGACGTGCGCCACCGGCTCCGTCGACTCCTCCGGTCCTGTGGCGTCGGGAAAGCCCACCGCCGGGTTGACCGTGTAATCGACCTGCGGCCGACCGTGCCGGTCGCCGGTAAGGGTGACCATCACCAGATCGGGCCGCCGCGCCGAGAGCGTCTCGTAGTCCAGCCACCCGGGCACCTTGCGGTTGGTCATGAACATCCCGGCGTCCTGGCCGGCGGCCGTGACGACCTCGGTCACGATCTCGCGCCCGCGCTCGGAGCGCATGTCCACCGCGATCGAGCGCTTGCCCTTGTTGAGTTCCGCCCAGAACAGGCTCTGCCCGCCTTCGGTGACGGGCCAGCGGGTATAGTCGGGCGCGCCGCCGATGGGATCGATGCGGATCACCTCCGCCCCCATCTGCGCCAGATTCATCCCGGCCAGGGGAACGGCCACGAAAGCCGCCGATTCGACCACGCGCATCCCTTCGAGAACGTTGTTCATGATGCCCCCCATTCGCCCCGGGCCTGCAGCCCTTGATGGCCCTGGTCCGTGGCGACGGTGCACAGATCGATCGCATCGCCGTCGTCCACGCCGACGAGCCGCATATCGTGGAAGTCGAACATCGGGTGGACACCGCGGAAGCTGAAACGGCGCGGGGTGGTCCCGCGGTGCCGCACGGCCGCCCCCATGAGCAGTGTCGCCTGCATGGGCGCGTGGATCAGCAGGCCGGGATACTTCTCCACGTCCGTCGCGTACGGCCGGTCGTAGTGGATGCGGTGGGCGTTGAACGTCGCCGCCGAGTAGCGGAACAGGCGCGCCGTCGTCATGGGCACGTACGTGTCGAAGGCGGTGGCATCCGGGGCCGGCTTTTTCTTCGGCGGCCGGTATTCCGACGGCATCTCGGTGTAGACGATGTCCTGTTCTTCGCTGATCGCCAGACCAGCGTCACCCTTGAGTTCGTGGCTCACCGTGACGAAGACGAGCCGCCCGGTGCTGCCCGTCTTTTCCGTTACGTTCAGGATCTCCGAGCGCCGGCGCAGGGTTTCCCCCACATGGAGCGGTGCGTGAAAGGTCAGACGGCCGCCCGCCCACATGCGCCGCTCCAGCGGCACCGGCGGCAGGAAGCCGCCCAGCTTGGGGTGGCCGTCACCCCCCAGCTCTTCCATGGGCGCGTCCGGCTGGAACGCCGACCAGTGCCACAGCGGCGGCAGCGGCGCGCCCGCGCGGACGTCGGACGGGTTCAGGCCGCACTCTGGCATCGTGGCGGCGAGCTGGGACGCGATCACGGGCGCGAGCGTGTCCTCGCGCTCTTCGACCTTGCCGATCCAGTCGGTGATGTCGGGCTCGCCCATCCTCCCCCTCGTTTGTTTCTCGTGGTCCGTCTATTTCACGCGTTTCTAATAAACCTACCCGTGGCCGGGAATTTTGCCAAGGGCATCGGTATCCGCCGGCTGCACCGGCCCGAAGATCTCGGCGAAGGTTTCGCGCAGCGCCACGTCGACATCCGCCATGGTTACCGGCAGTCCCAGGTCGTGCAAGGACGTGACGCCGTGCTCGCGGATGCCGCAGGGTACGATGCCGGCGTAGCGGGACAGGTCCGGATCGACGTTCAGCGCGATGCCGTGAAAGGTCACCCAGCGGCGCACCCGGACGCCAATGGCGGCGATCTTGTCCTCGCGCCCGCCGTCGCGCCGTATCCAGATACCCACGCGCCCATCGCGCCGCTCGCCGCGCACGTTGAAGCGCCAGAGCGCGGCGATCAGCCAGCTCTCCAGGTCGTGGACAAAGCGGCGCACGTCGGCGTTGCGCCGTTTGAGATCGAGCATGACATAGGCCACGCGCTGGCCCGGCCCGTGATAGGTGTACTGGCCGCCGCGGCCGGTGCGATAGACGGGGATGTCGCCCGGCGCGAGGAGGTCGGACTCGCGTGCGCTCGTGCCGGCTGTGTAAAGCGGCGGGTGCTCCAGCAGCCACACCAGCTCGGGCGTATCCCCGCGGCGGATGGCGGCCACCCGATCCGCCATGAAGGCTTCCGCAGCCGGGTAGGTGACACGCCCCTCGGCCACGTGCCACGCGACGGCCCCGGCCGCCGGCGACGGTGCCGCAACTTGCGGTGACTCGGGCATTCTGCTACCTCCCCGGCGCCCTCAGCGCGCTGATCCGGCGTCGTCAGGCGCGGCGGGCCGGCGCGCCCGTCGCTCGTCTCGTCCGGGAGGTCCCATGGCCGAAGATCTTCGCGACGCCGCGCTCGCGTATCACCGCGAACCGCGCCCCGGCAAGCTGGAAGTTGAGCCCACGAAGCCGCTGGGCAACCAGCGTGATCTGGCCCTGGCGTATTCCCCGGGCGTGGCCGCAGCGTGCGAGGCGATCGTCGCCGATCCCAAAGCCGCCACCGAACTCACCGGGCGGGCCAACACGCTCGCCGTGGTGACCAACGGCTCGGCCGTCCTGGGTCTGGGCAACATCGGCCCGCTCGCCGCCAAGCCCGTGATGGAGGGCAAGGCCGTTCTGTTCAAGAAGTTCGCCGGCATCGACGTGTTCGATATCGAGCTGGACGCGGCCGAGCCCGATGATCTGATCCGGGTCGTGGCGGCGCTGGAGCCCAGCTTTGGCGGCATCAACCTTGAGGACATCAAGGCGCCCGAGTGTTTCGAGGTCGAGGCCGCGCTGCGCGCGCGCATGGCCATTCCGGTGTTTCACGACGATCAGCACGGCACGGCGATCATCGTCGGTGCGGCCGTGTTCAACGCCCTGCGCCTGCTGGGTAAGGATTTCGGCGCGGTGAAGCTGGTTTGCTCGGGCGCCGGGGCGGCGGCGCTGGCGTGCCTCGACCTGCTGGTGACGCTCGGGCTCAAACCCGAGAACGTCTGGGTCACGGACATCCACGGCGTCCTGCACACGGGGCGCAGCGACCTGAACCGTTGGAACGCGCGCTACGCCCGCGAGACGGATTTGCGCGCGTTGGACGATGTTATCGATGGCGCGGACATCTTTCTCGGGCTCTCCGCGCCCAACGTGCTCGGCCGGGATCAGATCGCGCGCATGGCGGATCCGCCCATCGTGCTCGCGTTGGCGAATCCCACGCCGGAGATCATGCCCGATGAGGTGCGTGCCGTCCGCCCCAACGCGATCATTGCGACGGGGCGCTCGGACTATCCCAATCAGGTCAACAACGTCCTGTGCTTTCCCTTCATCTTCCGCGGCGCCCTGGACGTGGGCGCGCGCGATATCAACGAGGCCATGAAAACCGCCTGCGTGAAGGCGCTTGCCGACCTCGCCCTGGCGGAGACCTCGGAGGTCGTCGACCGCGCCTACGGCGAACCCGCCCAGGGCTTCGGCGCCGATTATCTCATCCCGCGCCCCTTCGATCCGCGGCTGATGCTGGAGCTGGCGCCGGCGGTGGCGAAGGCGGCCATGGATACCGGGGTCGCCGACCGGCCCATCGCGGACATGGACGCCTATCGCCAGCGCCTGTCGGAGTTCGTGTTCCGCTCGGGCTTCGTCATGCGGCCGGTGTTCGATCGCGCCCGGCGTGAGCCCAAACGGGTGATCTTCGCCGAGGGCGAGGACTGGCGGGTGTTGCGCGCGGCCCAGGTAGCGCTCGACGAGCATCTCGCGCGGCCGATCCTGATCGGGCGGCCGGCCGTGATCGCGGACCGGATCCGCAGCCTGGGACTCCGCCTCACGCCGGGTAGCGACGTCGAGGTGATCAACCCGGAATCCGATCCGCGCTACGGCACCTATTGGCGGCGCTACCACGAACTGATGGCGCGCAAAGGCGTCCAGCCCGATCTCGCCAGGACGGTGGTGCGCACCACCGCGACCGTGATCGCGGCGCTTGCGGTGGACCTGGGCGACGCCGACGCCATGATCTGCGGTGTTGAGGGCGTCTACGGCGACCATCTCGGGCACGTCCGCCACGTCATCGGCCGGGCGGACGGCGTGCAGGATCTTTCGGCGATGTCGGTGCTGGTCGTGCCGTCGGGAACCTACTTCCTGACGGATACGTATATCAGCCGCGATCCCTCGGCGGCCGAGATCGTGGAAATGACGCGCCAGAGCGCGGCGGCCGTGCGCGCGTTCGGAATCACGCCCAAGATTGCGCTGCTCTCGCACGCCAACTTCGGCAACGCCGATTCGCCCACGGCCGAGAAGATGCGCGAGGCGGTAGCCCGGCTCCACCGCTATCATCCGGAACTCGAGGTGGAGGGGGAGATGCATGCCGATGCGGCGCTGGAGCCGGCGATCCGCGAGCGCATCTTCCCGGGCTCGAAGCTCAAGGGCGCGGCGAACCTCCTGGTTCTGCCCACGCTGGACAGCGCCAACATCGCCATGAACATGGTGAAGTCGCTGGGCGAGGGGCTTCCGGTCGGGCCGCTGCTGCTGGGCGCGCGCCGGCCGGCGCATATTCTCACGCCCTCCGTGACCGCGCGCGGCGTGCTCAACATGACGGCCGTGGCCGTCGTGGACGCGCAGGAATCAGCGTCCGGCCGTCCCGGCGGCTAGCCCGGGCCATCCGGTTCCCGCAGGCCGCGGCACGGGGCGTTGGACCACGGGGCGCCGCGCGCTGCCGGACGCGGCTTTCACCACAACCGGCCACGAGGAGCGCGACGCACGATGTCGATGCCCGCCACTGAGGATGAGACGCTCCCGCGCGAGGCGCCCACGGGCGAGGATTACGGCCTGCACCATGAGGACGTGGCGCGCTGCGTGGATGCGCTGGACGCAGGCGACACCGCGGCCGTGCAGGCTGTCGCGGAGTCTCTGCACGCTGCGGACGCCGCCGACCTGATCGAGGCGCTGAATCCGGACCAGCGCGTCCAGCTCGTGCGCGAGCTGGGCTCCGCGTTCGAGCCGGAGACGCTGTCGTACCTTCAGGCACCGGTGCGCGAGGAGGTGCTCGACCACATCGGCCCGCGCGGGCTGGCCTCGGCGCTCGCGGCACTCGAATCCGACGACGCGGTGGAGATCTTCGAGGACCTCGACCCGAGCTTCCAGCAGCGCATCCTCACCCAGCTGCCCGAGGGCTACCGGCTGATCCTGGAGGAGGCGATCGCCTTCCCCGAGGATTCGGCCGGCCGGCTCATGCAGCGCGAGGTCGCCGTGATTCCGGTGGGCTGGACCGTGGGCGAGACCATCGACTTCATGCGCTCGGCCGTTCATCTGCCCGCGGATTTTTACGACCTCTACGTGGTGGACCCGAAGCACAAGCCGCAGGGCAAGGTTCCGCTCTCGCGCGTACTGCGCACCAAGCGCGCCACCCCGATCACGGAGATCATGGAGGGCGATCTCAATACGGTCCCGTACACGATGGATCAGGAGGAGGTGGCCTATCTGTTCCGGCAGTACGGCTTGGTCTCCGCCCCGGTGCTCGACGACGCGGAGCGCGTGATCGGCATGATCACCGTGGATGACATCGTTCATGTCATCGACGAAGAGGCGGAGGACGACCTGATGAAGCTCGGCGGCGTGGGGGAGAGCGACCTCTACGGCCGCCTGATCGAGACAACGCGCTCGCGCGCGTCCTGGCTCGTGGTGAACCTGGGCACGGCCGTCCTGGCTTCGCTCGTGATCGGTCTTTTCGAGGCGACGCTGCAACAGGTCGTGGCACTCGCGGTGCTCATGCCCATTGTCGCCTCGATGGGCGGGAACGCCGGGACGCAAACCCTGACGGTCGCTGTCCGCGCCTTGGCGATGAAGGATCTCACCCCCGCCAATACGGTGCGATTCATCGGCAAGGAGCTGACCGTCGGCTTTCTGAACGGCGTCGTCTGCGCCGTGCCCACCGGAATCGTCGCGTGGTTGTGGTTCGGCCGCCTGGACATCGGCGTCATCATCACCCTCGCCATGATCGTCAACCTGATCGTGGCCGGTCTGTTCGGGACGCTGGTGCCCATCACGCTGGAGAAGCTGCGTATCGACCCGGCCGTGGCGTCCACGGTGTTCCTGACCACGATCACGGACGTCGTGGGCTTTTTTGCCTTCCTGGGGATGGCGGCGCTGTTCCTTCTCTGAGGTGGCGCGACCGCGTCGTCGTGTGTGGAAGCGCGCGGCAACCGGCCTACTTCGGTTCAGGGGCAAAGAGTGGCGGATGCGGTCGAAGTCGCCGGGGGCGAGGCGCCTAACCTCGCATGTCCTCGGCCGGGATAAGGAGGCTGGCGTGGCGACGGCACTCATTACAGGCGCCAATCGCGGGCTCGGGCTCGCGTTCACCGGGCAGCTCGCTAAGGCGGGGTGGCGCGTGCATGCGTGCTGCCGGATGCCCGAGAAGGCGCGTAACCTCAAAGAGATCGGCGGCGATGTGGTGCGCCACCGGCTGGACGTGACGGACGGCCTGCAGCTCGCCGGGCTGGGGCGCGAGCTGGCGGATGAGCCGGTGGACCTGCTCATCAACAACGCGGGCATCTTCGGGCCGCGCGCCGGGTTCGGCCAGATCGCCTACGACGACTGGCTCCAGGTGTTCAACGTCAACACCCTCGCGCCCATGCGGGTGGCGGAGACATTCGCGCCGCACCTGGAACGCGCGCCGCACGCCAAGCTGATCAACATCTCCAGCCGTCTGGGCTCGATTGCCGACACAACGACCAGCGGCGCGCACATCTACCGATCCTCGAAGGCGGCGCTGAACATGGTCACGCGCTGCCTGTCCATCGATCTGCAGCCGCGCGGGGTCATCGTTGCGGCGCTGCATCCGGGTTGGGTGAACACGAATATGGGCGGCCGGACCGCGCCACTTTCGCCCGAGGACAGCGCCGCCCGGGTGCTCGCCGTCATCGACCGCCTCACGTCCGAAGACAGCGGCGGCTTCTACGACAACGCCGGCGACGTGATCCCGTGGTGATACAGGAAATTATTCAAAAAACAGCGACTTAAAGTGCATCCTTGAAACTCTGGTGGGCATAGAGAATACGAACAATCCGGGTTCCTGATGGTTCTTGATCGTACACAATCAAATGTTTTTGTGCGTATGGATCCGAATATCTTTGCCAAACTCGGGACGTACGCGCCCCATACGAGGGTTCGCCGCAAGGGTTTCGAAACAGCGAATCAGGTCGTCAAGATAGCTATCGGCTTGGCATTCGCCAAAGTTGGTCAGCCCGTTCCAATATAGCTCGTCGAGGTCGCGATCTGCTGCTGCGGTGAACCGATACTCGGTCAAGGCGTATCGGCATTCCGCCGAAAACGATCTTTGACGTCCGCCCGGATGTCTTCGACGGACCGGTCGCTGGGGCCGCTCATCAAGCCATCCTGAATTTCTGCACGTAGGGCTTCGACCGCGCCGTCACGCTCACGGACATCGGTTAACACATGGGCCACGAACGCGCCCGGGGAGTCGTAGCCGCGTGCGGTCGCCTGTTCCTCGACCCAGGCCGCCAGGGATTCCGGCAAGTCAAGGGACAAACGTGCCATCGTTGCCTCCGTTCGCAGGGCGACGGTGCGCGCCGGCGGGGGCTCAACACCCCCGCCACGTCGGATGGCGCTTCTCCAGGAACGCATCGATGCCTTCGGCGGCGTCGTGGGCAAGCATGTTCTCCGTCATGACCTGGGCCGTGTGCCGGTAGGCGGCCATGAGATCCATATCGATCTGCTCGTAGAACGCGCGCTTGCCGATCTGGACCACGTGCGGCGACTTGCTCGCCACCTGCTTGGCGAGGGTCTGCGTCGTCTCCGCCAGGCTTGCTGACGGCGCCGTGCGGTTGACCAAGCCCCAATCGGCGGCGGTTTCGGCGTCGATGGCCTCGCCCGTGAGCAGCATCTCCATGGCGCGCTTACGCGGAACGTTGCGCGACAGGGCGACCATGGGCGTGGAGCAGAACAGGCCGATGTTCACGCCGGGCGTGGCGAAACGCGTGTCGTCCGCCGCCACGGCAAGGTCACAGGTGGCGACGAGCTGGCACCCGGCGGCCGTGGCCATGCCGTGCGCCTGCGCGATCACGGGTTGGGGCAGGGTGGTGATCCGCCCCATCAGGGCACAGCAGGTGTCGAAGACCAGCTCATAGAACTGGCGGCTGGAGTCCGAGCGCAGCTCCTTGAGGTCGTGGCCGGCGCAGAAGCCCTTGCCCGCGCCTTCGAGGACCACGGCGTGGACGCCTTCGTCCTCCGCGATTTGATCGAGCGTGCGCTGAAGCGCGCTCATCATCTCCAGCGACAGCGCGTTGTAGGCCTTGGGCCGGTTCATCACCACGCGGCTGACGCGGGTGGCGCTGTCGTCGATGCGCTGGACGATGTCGGCGTCTGGTTGCGGTGCGACGGGATCGGCGGCGTCCTGGATCATGAAACCTCCCATGCTGCGGACACCCGGGCATGCCGGATTTGCGCTCCGCGTGAAGCCGTAGCACGCTCCGCGCGCGCACACCAGCAACAGCAACGGCGACAGGGGGACATGGATCGTGGCGACGACGGCGGAAAGCCGGATCAGCTTTGAGCAAGTCCGGGAACTCACGACCCGGGAGCTGCCGTGGGCGGATGACGCGGGTTTGCGGGTGGAAGGCCTGGGGTACGGTACGGCACGCGTGCGCCTGCCTTTCACCGACCGCAATCTGCGTCCCGGCGGCACGATCAGCGGGCCGGCGATGATCACGCTGGCGGACTACGCCCTGTACATCGGTGCCCTGGCCGCCATCGGTCCGGAAGCCCTGGCGGTAACGAGCCAGCTTTCCATGAATTTCCTGCGCAAGCCCCGGCCCGAGGACCTTCTGGCGGACGCGCGCATGGTGCGCGTGGGCCGGCGCCTGGTCTACGGCGAGGTCTACGTCATTCCGGCGACGGACACGGCGGGCGAGCCCGTCGCGCATCTGACCGGAAGCCTGATCCGGCCCGCCGAGGACAGCTAAGGTACCCGGATACCGCGCACCTAAGCGTCTCGGATTGCCGCGCTTTTCCGGCTTTGGCTGCTTGACAGGGCGCGTACGGCGGCGTAGAAACGCGCCCAATCGAACGGGGCCGTCGGTGCCCCGTTTTCTCGTTGAGTGTCTCCGGTCAGCACGATTTCCGGGACGAGAGCGAACAAGGGGCAACGTGTCCAGATGAAGACCTACAGCGCGAAGCCGAGCGAGGTCGAGAAATCCTGGGTCGTGGTCGACGCGGAGAACGTCGTCCTCGGCCGCCTCGCGGCGCAGGTCGCCAACATCCTGCGCGGCAAGAACAAGCCGATCTTCACGCCGCACGTCGACTGCGGCGACAACGTCATCGTCGTCAACGCCGACAAGGTCCGGCTGACGGGAAAGAAGCGTCGGGACAAGGTGTACCACTGGCACACCAACCACCCGGGCGGCATCAAAAGCACCACGGCGAACGAGCTGCTTTCCGGGCGCTATCCCGAGCGCGTGGTGCGTAAGGCCGTCGAGCGCATGGTGCCCAAGGGGCCGCTGGGCCGGCAACAGATGGGCAACCTGCGCGTCTACGCCGGGCCCGAGCATCCGCACGAGGCGCAGCAGCCCACGCCGGTGGACATCGGCGCGATGAACGAAAAGAACCGCAGGAGCGCGTAAGACGATGGCGCAGGACGAGCAGACGCTGAGCGATCTCTCGCAGTTGGGTGACGCTGCGGCCACCCCCGGCCCGGAGACCGAAGCGCCGCAGTACGAGCCGGAGATCGATTCCTTCGGCCGGTCCTACGGCACCGGTCGGCGCAAGGACGCCGTGGCGCGCGTCTGGATCAAGCCGGGCACGGGCAAGATGCAGGTCAACGGCAAGCACCTGAACGACTACTTCGTGCGCCCGGTGCTCCAGATGATGGTGCAGCAGCCCTTTGGTGTCGCCGACCGTGAGGGTCAGTTCGACGCCTATATCACCGTCAAGGGCGGCGGCCTGTCGGGTCAGGCCGGTGCCATTCGGCACGGCGTGTCCAAGGCACTGAGCCGCTACGAGCCGGGGCTGCGCGCGGTGCTCAAGCAGCAGGGCATGCTTACGCGCGACTCGCGTACGGTGGAGCGCAAGAAGTACGGCCGTCCCAAGGCGCGCCGCAGCTTCCAGTTCTCCAAGCGCTGACGGCCGGTGGCGGCGGCCGCCGGATCGCCATGGCGCACACGGCGCCGCGTCCAGCCGGGCGCGGCGCCGTTCGTGTGGTCGTCACGAACCTTGCCGCCCCCGTGCGTTGTGCGCTAGAGGCATCCATATCGGGGCAAACTGGCGGCAGACTTTCACAGGGGCGGCGCCATGACCACGACGCAAACGCTGAATATCGGCATCCTCGGCGCGAGCGGGTACACGGGTGCCGATCTGGTACGTCTGCTGGCCACGCACCCAAATGCCGCGATCCGGGTGCTCACCGCGAACCAGCATGCGGGCAAGCCAATGCGGGCGGTCTATCCGCATCTGGCGACCCTGGACCTGCCCGAACTGGTGACCTGGGAAGAGGCCGAGTGGTCGGCGCTCGACGTGGTATTCTGCGCGCTGCCGCACGGAACGACCCAGGCCATCGTGGCGCAGATGCCGCGGCATCTGACGGTGATCGACCTTTCCGCGGATTTCCGCTTGCGCGATCCCGAGACTTACGCGCTGTGGTACGGCCAGCCGCACCAGGCGATGGATCTTCAGGAACGCGCCGTTTACGGGCTGACCGAACTCAACCGGCCCGCGCTGCAGGGCGCACAGCTCGTCGCGTGTCCCGGCTGCTACCCCACGGCCGTGCTGCTCGCGTTGCAGCCGCTCCTCGCGGCGGGTTCGGTCGATCCGGGTGAGCTGATCGTCGACGCCAAGTCGGGCGCGACCGGCGCCGGGCGCAAGACCACCCAGGGCCTGCTCTTTGCCGAGGTGGGCGAGGGCGCGCATCCCTATGGCGTGGGGCGCCACCGCCACGCGCCGGAAATGGAGCAGGAACTGGCGGCGGCCGCCGGGACAGAGGTGCGTCTGAGCTTCACGCCGCACCTGCTGCCCATGAACCGCGGCGAACTCGTGTCCTGCTATGTCCGCCTCTCCGACGGCACCACGGCCGAGGACCTGCGCACCATCCTGGCCAAGGAATACGACGGCGAACCCTTCGTCCATGTCCTGCCCGAAGGCGAGAGCCCGGCGACGCGCAATGTGCGCGGCTCGAACATGGCGGTGATCGGGGTTTTTGCCGACCGCGTGCCCGGCCGGGCCATCGTGATCGCCGCGATCGACAATCTGGTGAAGGGATCGAGCGGGCAGGCGATCCAGAACATGAATCTGGTAACGGGGCTCGAGGAAGCGACGGGGCTGATGCAGCAGCCCCTGTTTCCCTAAAACGCCGGACGTAAATCCCGTTCAGGCGACGAGACTGAGCGTGGAGCCGCGGGGCAGGGTGGGGCCGGCCGCATCGCCCGCGGTGCCGCCCATGCTGATATCCGTCTCTTCGGCGCGCTCGGCGGCCCGATCGTTGGTGCTGGGTCCGGCGTTGCGGGTCTCGGCGCCAGCATCCGGCCGCTCGGCCGCGTTGTCGTTGGCCTGCTCGTTCCCGGATGCCGCGGCGTTTTGCAGGAACTGCGCCTGTTCGCTCAACTCCCGGAACTGTGCCGCGCGCTCGGGATCCGCCGCGTTGCCCCCGGATTCAGCGCCATAGGCCCGGGCCGTGTTGTCCGGCTCGGCAATGTCGCCCTGATTCAGGCCGTCGTCCTGCGTAAGCCCGTCCTGCGCCACGAGCGGGTCGGGATCGCGTTGAAGCGCTTGCGTATCGAACGCGGCCGCAAGGTCGTCACCCGGCGGCTCGGGACCGATGCGCGTCTGAATTTCCGGCTGCTGGAAGCCCGCCGAGGCATCGTCCGCATTCTGGCGCGCCGCTTCCGCCGTGGTCAGCGCGAACTGCGCCCGCTGCGTCAGGTCGGACGCGCGCACGGCGGGCACCTCGGCGCTGTCCGTGCGCACGGCCCGCGCGGCTTCCGGGCGCGCGGTGTCGTTCCGGGTCGGCTGAACATCCGCGGGACGCTGGGCCTGCCGCGCGCCGTCGCGTTGACGTGCCTGCTGTGCCAGCTCCGCCGGCGTCAGGTTGGCGAGCGCGTTGCTTCCGTTCGCCGCTGCGGGTTCCATGGCCGGCCCTCCAGTTTTCTCACATGGTCAAACCTAAGCCTTTCGATCCGCGACGTAAAGCCGTTTTGTCGCGGCTTTGACAGGGCTGTCCGCGCGGGCGTATCGCAACGGCGGAGGCATTCCACGACATCAGGAGAGACCCAACATGGCCGGCACCATCCTGCCTTATCGCGGCATCTGGCCCAGCATCGCGGATACCGCCTTTATCGCCGAGAATGCGGTGATCATCGGGGACGTCGAGATCGGTCCGCACAGTTCGGTCTGGTACGGCTGCATCCTGCGCGGCGATGTCAACAAGATCCGCGTGGGCGCGCGCACGAACATCCAGGACGCCAGCATGGTCCACGTGAACCGCGACCCGGCGGGGGATTACCGCGAAACCGGCGGGGGCATGCCCACGCACATCGGCGACGACGTCACCATCGGGCACATGGTGCTGGTCCACGCGTGCACCCTGGAGAACGGTGCGTTCGTCGGCATGCGCGCGACCGTAATGGACGATTCGGTGGTGGAGGGCGGCGGCATGGTCGCCGCGGGTGCCCTGGTCACGCCGGGCAAGCGCGTCCCGGCGGGCGAACTCTGGGGCGGGAGCCCTGCCAAGCGCATGCGCGAACTCACCGAAGCGGAACGCGCCAACCTGCCGTTGACGGCCGAGCACTACGCGAACATGGCGCAGACCTACCGCAACGAGGGCAAGGGGCAATCCCCCGCCGGCTGAGGCGCCTCAGGGTTGGCCGGGTCCCTCGGCGGACCCGCGCCCGCCGCCCGTGCGGCGGCCCTGGCCCATGCCCCGGCGGTGGCCGTGCTCCCCGTGCAGATGGCGCTGAAGCTCCTTCTTCATCTGCGCATAATCGTAGTGGTGCCACGCCCATTCGCCCACGGCGCGGATATCGGCTTTGGTGATGTCGGGGGCGATGGTCCGGATGGACGGCATCAGCCCGAACCGGTTAATGGCCCGCGGCATCGCCTTCGCCTTGGCGCGCGTCGGGTTCAGGGTGAAGTCCACCATGTGATCGATGAACGCCTCTTTCGAGTTGTTCATCTTCATCCGCATATGGGTGGTCATGAGGTTCATGGGCGGAGCCGCCAGGTCGCGCTGGGTGCGAACCTTTTCGGGATTCATGCGCTTGACGTGACAGACGGCACAGGTGCGCTCGAAGACCTTCTCGCCGTGGGCGAGCGTTTCGGCGTCTTGCGCCGGTGCCGGGGCCGACGACAACGAAACGGCAAGCGCCGCCACGGCGGCGCGGTCGAGCCTGGGCATCAAAACCTCCGGAGGAAGGCGCGATCAACGGCGCGTCCCGCCCGAGATATAAACACGTCCCCTGGCCGCCGCGAGGACACAGGTGCCCCCTGCGACATCGCGCGCATCGCACCGTGTCCCGACGGGATCCCCGACGGGCCTAGACGGTGAAGCTCTCGCCGCAGCCGCAACGGCCCTTTTCGTTCGGGTTGTTGAAGACGAAGCCGCTTTCCAGCTTGCCCTCGGCGTAGTCGATCTCTGTGCCGAAAAGAAACAGCACGGCCGTGGGATCAATGAAGATCTTGACGCCCTTGTCCTCGAAGACGTCCTCCATGGGCTGCGGTTCCTTGGCGTACTCGAGCTTATAGCTCAGGCCGGAGCAGCCCTTCTGGGTGACGCCGATCCGCATGCCCTCGATTTCGCCGTCCCCGCCGGCAACGAGTTCGCGCACGCGGGCGGCCGCGGCATCGGTGATGCTAATCATGGCCATGTTCGCCATCTTTCGTCACTCCCCGGCATCGCTCGCCTTGTCAGCCACTGACACGGATGATCTTACGCGCCTCGGCGAATCAGATCAAACCCAGGGCGAGCTTGGCGTCGTCGGTCATCTGATCGAGCGTCCAGGGCGGGTCCCAGGTGAGGGTAACCGTCACCTTGCCCGTTCCCGGCACCATGGCGACGCTGTCGGCGACCCACTGTGGCATTTCCCCCGCCACCGGGCAGCCCGGCGTGGTCAGGGTCATTTGAATGTTGACGTTGCCGTTATCCCGGATTTCGCGGTCGTAGATCAGACCCAGGTCAAAGATGTTCACCGGGATTTCGGGATCGTAGACCTCACGCAGCGCCGCCACGATGGCCTCATCGCTCGGCAACTCGCCCGCTTCGCTGCGCGCCTCGCCCGAGACCGCGCTCAGGCCCTCGGTCTCCGTGGGATCGGTGCTGACCTCAGCACCGCCGAAGACGGGATTTTCCATGGCGTCGCCTCCTGTCTCGCTCGCTCGCCGCCGTGTGCTTATTCCGTGGAGATCTCGCCCTTGTCGTGCACGGCGGCATCCATGGTGTGCCAGGCGAGGGTGGCGCATTTCACGCGCACGGGAAACTCGCGTACCCCGGAAAGGACCTCCAGGCGCTCCAGCGCCTCCTCGTCCACATCGGACGGCCGCTCGGCATCGTCGCGCGTGCACATGTCGTGGAAGGCGGCGAAAAGCCTTTCCGCCTCGGTGACCGTCTTGCCCTTGAGGATTTCCGTCATCAGCGACGCGGACGCGACCGAAATGGCGCAGCCCTGGCCCTTGAAGCTCACGTCGCGGACGACGTCGTCCGCATCCGTCTTGAGGTAGAGGACCAGGGTATCCCCGCACATCGGATTGTGGCCGTGCGCGGTGTGGTTATAGTCCTCGATCGTCCCGTAGTTCCGCGGGTGCTTGCCGTGATCGAGAATGACCTCCTGATACAGCTCCCGCAGATCGTCCATCATCAGCCGAAAATCTCCTTCACGAAGTCCAGGGCCTCGGCGAGCTGGTCCACCTCGGCGCGCGTGTTGTAGATGCCGAAGGACGCGCGCACCGTGGCGCTCAGGCCGAAGCGTTCCATCGCCGGCTGGGCGCAGTGGTGCCCGGCGCGGATGGCGACGCCGGCCCGGTCCACGATGGTGCCCACGTCGTGCGCGTGCGCTTGATCCATCACGAAGGACACGATGGCCGCCTTCTCCGGCGCCCGGCCGATGATACGCAAGCCGTCGATCCGGTCCAGACGTTCCGTGGCATAGGCGAGCAGGTCCGCTTCGTGCGCTGCGACCGCGGCCATGTCCAGGTCGTCCAGATAGGCGACCGCCGCGCCCAGCCCGATCGCCTCCACGATCGCGGGCGTGCCCGCTTCGAAGCGGTGCGGCGGCTTCTTCCAGGTGGATTTCTCGAACGTGACGCTGGCGATCATCTCGCCGCCGCCCTGGTACGGCGGCATCGCCTCCAGCAGGTCCCAGCGACCGTAGAGCGCACCGATCCCCGTGGGCCCGTACATCTTGTGCCCGGACAGGGCGTAGAAGTCGGCCCCCAGCGCCTGTACGTCCACCGCCGTGTGCGGGGCGCCCTGGCAGCCGTCCACGACCACCACGGCGCCCACGGCGTGCGCCGCCTCCGCAATGGCCGGCACCGGGAGAATCGTGCCCAGGGCGTTGGAGATGTGCGGGAGGGCGACGACTTTCGTCCGCGCGTTCATCAACGCGATGACGTCCTCGGCCGCCACATGGCCGTCGTCCTGCACCGGCGCGACGCGCAGCGTAATGCCGATCTCGTCGCGCAGCATCTGCCAGGGCACGATGTTGGAGTGGTGCTCGATGGTGGTGATGAGCACCTCGTCGCCGACCTGCAGGAAGCGCCGACCATAGCTGTGCGCCACCAGGTTCAGCGCCTCGGTCGCGCCGCGCGTGAACACGATTTCCTCGGCGTGCGCCGCGCCGATGAACCGGGCCACGGCCGAGCGCGCCGCTTCGAAATGGTCCGTGGCGATCTGGCTGAGCTTGTGCACACCGCGGTGCACGTTGGAATAGTACTGGCGGTACGCCGCCGACATCGCCTCGACCACCGGCTCTGGCTTTTGGCTGCTCGCCGCGTTGTCGAGATAGGCGAGGGGACGGCCGTAAATTTCCTGGTTCAGCACCGGGAAAGCGGCGCGGACGGTATCCACGTCGAGGCCGGTGGTGCCCGCGCGGGGCGCGGTGAGGGTGTCGGCGACAGGGGTCATTGCGGGCCCTTCAGCTTGTCCGCCAAGCGGGCCGGATCGCGGCGGGTCACGCCCCCTTGCGGTCCAGCCAGTCGCTGATGCGCTGCATGAACGCGGTCCGCAGGTGGTCCAGCGTCATCTCCTCGACAACTTCACCGAGGAAGGATTCCACCATGATTCGCCGCGCGGTTTGATAGGGTATGCCGCGCGAGCGGAGGTAGAACAGCGCGTCCTTCTCCAGCTCGCCGGCCGTCGAGCCGTGGCTGCACGCCACGTCGTCGGCGTAGATTTCCAGCTCCGGTTTGGCGTCGATCTCCGCCTCGTCGGAGAGCAGCAGCGCGCGTGAGAGCTGGTGCCCGTCGGTGCGCTGCGCATCCGGGTGGACATGCAGCTTGCCCTGGAACACGGCGCGCCCCTTGCCTTCCAGCGCGCCCTTGAAGATCTCGCGGCAGCGCGTGTCCGGCACCGCGTGCTCGATCAGCGTGGTGTTGTCGCAATGTTGCCGACCCGCCTGGAGATATGCCCCGTTCAGCCGGGCGTCGGCAAACGCGCCGTCCAGGCTCACATGCTGCTCGTTGCGGGTGAGCTTGCCGCCGACGGTGAGCGTGAAGCCGTCGTAGAACGCCTGCTCCGCCACGCTGGCATGAAGCGTGTTGATGTGGAACGCGCTCTCCGGCTCGCCCTGCAGCCTGTAGTGGTGCAGCTTGGCGCGCTCGCCCACGCTGATTTCCGTCACCGCATTGGCCAGGCTTGCCGAATCCTCGCCCATGCCGACGTGGTGCTCGACCAGCGTCGCTTCGCTGTCCGGCGCCAGCACGATCAGGTTGCGCGGATGGAACGCCAGGGATTCCGCCGTCGGCGCGGCGATCGAGACGATCTCGATGGGCTGTTCGATCCGCGCGCCTTCGCGCACGCGCAGGACGAAGCCGTCCTGCATGAGCGCCGAATTCAGGTGATAGAAAGGCTGATCGGCCTGGCGCGTGGCGATGCGGTCGATATAGCCGCCCAGCGCCTCCGGCGCGATTTCCAGATCCTGCTGCAGGCTGCGCAGGCTCGCGCCGTCCGGCAGGTTGCCCAGGCTGGACAGCTCCGGACGGAACCAGCCGTTGACGAAAACCGCACGATGCCCGGCCTGGTCCGCAAGCAGGCTGGGCACGGTGTCGACGCCGACGCTGCCCGTGTGAAGCGTGGCGGGGTGGAAGATATTGCGCTCAAGGTTGCGCAGACTGGTATACTTCCAGGATTCCACGCGCTGCGTGGGGAAGCCCAGTTCGCGAAAGCGCGCGATCCCGCGCTCGCGCAGCGCAGTCAGCCAGTCGACATCGCCGCCGGGCAACAGGCCCGCGTGGCTGAGTGCGGTGTATTGTTCATAGAACGGCTGTAGCGCCGATTCGCTCGCCATGGTCTGGTGCCTCGCTCGTTCAACCGCGTGGACGCGTCAGGCCGCGGCCTGTTCGGCGTATTCGGCGTAGCCGTGCGCCTCAAGCTGCTCCGCCAGCTCTTTGCCGCCGCTGCGGACGATCTGCCCGCGCACCATAACGTGAACCACGTCGGGCACGATGTAGTTGAGCAGGCGCTGGTAGTGGGTGATCACCAGCATGGAGCGCTGCGGCGCGCGCAGGCTGTTCACACCGTCCGCCACCGTCTTGAGGGCGTCGATGTCGAGTCCGCTGTCGGTCTCGTCGAGCACGGCGAGCCTCGGCTCAAGCGCCGCCATTTGCAGGACTTCCGCGCGCTTTTTCTCGCCGCCGGAGAACCCGGTGTTGACGGACCGGCGCAGCATATCATCGGAAATGCCCAACTCCTTGCAACGCTGCCGGAGCTGCTTGGTGAACTGCAGGGCGTCCAACTCGGACTCGCCGCGTGCCTTGCGCAGCGAGTTGACCGCTTCCTTCAGGAAGGTGGTCATGGTTACCCCGGGGATTTCCACGGGATACTGGAACGCCAGGAAAAGCCCCACCGCGGCGCGCTCCTCGGGCTCCATCTCCAGAATGTTTTGCCCGTCAAAGCGGACCTCGCCACCGGTGACCGTGTAGCCGTCCCGGCCGGTGAGGACGTGCGCCAGCGTTGACTTACCCGAGCCGTTGGGGCCCATGATCGCATGGACCTTGCCGGGCTCCATGGTCAGGTTGACGCCGCGCAGGATCTCCTGGCCCTCGATTTCCGCGCGCAGGTTGTCGATTTCCAGCAATGCCATCGTGCGTGCTCGCTCCCTCTCGCCCGCGCCGGTTAAGCGGCGCGGCTGTGCCGTCGTCGTCGTTGCGTTCCTGGCGGGCGTCGACGGTCAGCCGACGCTGCCCTCGAGACTGATTCCCACGAGCTTCTGCGCCTCTACGGCGAACTCCATGGGAAGCTGCTGCAGAACCTCGCGGCAGAAGCCATTGACCACAAGGGCGACCGCATTCTCCTCGTCGAGACCGCGCTGGCGGCAGTAGAAGAGCTGATCCTCGCTGATCTTCGACGTCGTCGCCTCGTGCTCGACGTTGGCGCTGCGGTTGCGGCTCTCGATGTAGGGCACCGTGTGCGCCCCGCAGGTCTGCCCGATCAGCAGGGAATCGCACTGGGTGAAGTTGCGCGCCCCGTCGGCCTTGGGCGCCACGCGCACGAGCCCGCGATAGGTCTGGTCGGCGTGGCCCGCCGAGATGCCCTTCGAGACGATGCGGCTGCGGGTGTTCTTGCCGACGTGGATCATTTTGGTGCCCGTGTCGGCCTGCTGGTAGTTGTTGGTGATGGCGATGGAATAGAACTCGCCGACGGAGTTGTCGCCCTCGAGGATGCAGCTTGGATACTTCCAGGTGATCGCGGAACCGGTCTCTACCTGGGTCCACGAGATCTTGGAATTGTCGCCGCGACAGGCGCCACGCTTGGTGACGAAGTTGTAGATGCCGCCTTTGCCGTTCTCGTCCCCCGGGAACCAGTTCTGCACGGTGGAATATTTGATTTCCGCATCGCCGAGCGCGACGAGTTCGACCACGGCCGCGTGCATCTGGTTCTCGTCGCGCTGCGGCGCCGTACAGCCTTCCAGGTAGCTGACGTAGCTGCCCTCATCCGCGACGATCAGGGTACGTTCGAACTGACCCGTGTTCTCCGCATTGATGCGGAAGTAGGTCGACAGCTCCATCGGGCAGCGCACGCCCTTCGGAATGTAGACGAAGGAGCCGTCGGTGAAGACCGCACTGTTCAGCGTTGCGAAGAAATTGTCGGAGTACGGGACCACGCTTCCCAGGTATTTCTGGACCAGCTCGGGATATTCCTGCACCGCTTCGGATATGGAGCAGAAGATGATACCGTGCTCCTCAAGCTTCTGCTTGTAGGTGGTGGCCACGGAGACGCTGTCGAACACGGCGTCCACGGCCACACCCGCCAGGGCTTCCTGCTCCTTCAGCGGGATGCCCAGCTTTTCGTAGGTCTCCAGCAGCTTCGGATCGACCTCATCGAGGCTTTGGGGCTTGTCGGCATCGCTCTTGGGTGCCGCGTAATAATAGGCTTCCTGGAAATCGTAGGGCGGGACGCTAACTTTCTGCCAGTTGGGGTGCTTCATGGTGAGCCAGTGGCGGAATGCCTTCAGCCGCCAGTCGAGCAACCACTGCGGCTCGCCCTTCTTCTGGGAGATGAAGCGGATGATGTCCTCGTTAAGCCCCTTTGGCGGCCGTTCCTCGTCGATTTCCGTGACAAAGCCGTACTTGTACTTCTGACTGGTGGCCTCGCGGACCTGCTCCACCGTCTCAGCTGTGGCACCCATGGCGTCTCGTGCTCCCAATCTCTCCTGGTCGTGGCCGGCGCGTCGCCGCCCGGTGCTACCCGGCGGAGCCGACCTGCTTGGTGCCGGTTTCCGCCGTGCTCGACCCCGTCCCGACGGGCATGGCGCTACCGATCATATCCGCAAGGGTTACGCTTTCCAGGGCGTCCTGGATGGCGCGGTTCACCTTCTCCCAACCGCCACGCATGGGACAGGTGGCCTCGTTGCCGCATTGGCCGTCCGCGTTCTCCACGCATGCGGTCAGGGCGATGGGGCCCTCGAGCGCCTGGATGATCTCGGAAACGCCGATTTCAGTCGCGGGCCGGGCGAGGGCATAGCCCCCGGCCGCACCGCGGTGCGATTCGACAAGGCCATCCCGGGTGAGAACGTTCAGCACCTTCGCGACGGTTGGCACGGGGACGCCTGTCCGGCGAGCGATCTGCTGGGCGGACGCCAGGCCGGTGTCGCTCAGGCAAAGCTGCGTTAGCACCACGACCCCGTAATCGGTCAGCCGGTTGAGCCGGAACATGCGCCCTCCAAATCCGGACCGATCTACTCTGGTATTCGTATATAAGAAACGGCGGTCCGGAATCAAGCTTTGAAACGATCTAAACAGACACTAGCGTGGCCGCTTGGCCCGCTCCCCCCGCAACAGCAGCCGAGACCGGGCTGACACTGTAGCCTAACGGATCGGTGGCGGACACGCACGCGGCATCGCGCGCCGCGCCGCCCGGGCGCGCCGTCGCACGTGGCTTGGCACGTCGTGGCGGATGCTGCGCCGTTTGAATCCTTTAAACAAACATTGGTGCCTGTAAGATGGCGCCGTGGGCAAAAGGGCAGGCGGATGCGGGACGGATCGACATCCAGACGCAAGCCCCGCAGGACGACAGTCAACGCGACGGCACCGGGTCCGCGGCATCCGCGTCGGCCGCATCCGTGACAGCGGCGTAAACCGCCATCGTGCGTCGGGCCATGCAGTCGGCCCGGAAATACGCGTCGAAACGCCGGCGCGCGGCCTGCCGCCACCGGGCGAGACGGGGGGCATCCAGCCGATCCAGGGTGTGCGCGAGCGCATCCGGATCCGGTTCCGCCACGATTTCCCCGGTCGCGTCGTGGGCGACGACCTCGGGCAGACCGCCCCGCCGCGTGGCGATGACCGGCGTGCCTTCCCGCAGCGCCTCCGCCGCCACGAGGCCGAAACCTTCCCAGCGCGACGGCACGATGGCGATGTCCGCCCGGCGAAGCTCGCTGGCGACATCAGCCGGCGGCAGCCAGCCCCGGAATGTGATCGCCTGACTTGCGGGCTGGGCGGCGGGTTCATTCGCGGAATCGCCCAGGACGGCGTCGCCAACGCAGACCACCTGTACCGGCCGTGTCGTGCGCGCCACGGCTGCCTGGAGGACGTCGAAGCCCTTCTGCCGGTCCAGGCGGCCAACGAACGCGACCCGCAGCCCGGTTCCCTGTCCTGTGCTCCCGTGATCCGCTGCCGGCGTTGCCTCCGGCAAGGCTGTCGGGAGGCCGTTGTAGATCAGGTAGAGACGCTTGCGCGCAATCCCCGTGCGACGGCCGTGGCGGTAGTCGTGCTTGGAAATGCAGACGATAGCGGCGCTGCACGGCGCGAGCGCGGCTTCGACAAGGCGATAGAGAATCCGTGTCGCCGCCCCGCGCGTGCGGTCGAACGCCCAACCGTGTGGGCAGTACACGATCGGGGCCGCACACAGCCCGACGAGCTTGAGAAGGCGCGTCGCCGCACCGGCGAACGCGCTGTGGGCGTGGACAAGATCCGGTGCCTCGTCGCGCACGCTGGCGTGGACGGCACGAAGGTGCCGGATGACACCCGCAAGGCCGCGGGGGATGGCGGGTAGCGCCCGGATGCTTGCGGCATCGACGCCGTCGAGGTCGGACGCGTGCGCCTCCGGAACCGCCAACCGGACGTTCGCGGGACCATAGACGCCAGCCTGATGGTGCCAGTGGGCGATGAGCTGGGTGGCGATTCCGCCCTTGATCGATTCCGCCACGTGGAGGACCTTCATTTGAGCAAGGCCCGGGCTTGCGGATCGTCCATGGGGATCAGTTCCTGACCCTCCAGGGCGACCAAGGTCGTAAAATAGAAATATGCCATGACCGGGATGAAGAGAATCGCACCGTCGCTCATCGACATGAAATAGTACGCCATCAGGCCCTGCCGGGCCGCACGCCGCACGGGATGATGGGCAAAGCGCCCACGGTAGCTGAGGAACATACCGCCCCAGAAGAAGGGTAGAAAGCACAGAAAACCGATCAAACCGTAGTTGCGAAGAATTCCAAGATACACGATTTCCCCGAATTGCGCCACACTTCCCGTGGGCAACAGACTGAGGTTAGCTAATGTACCGTCGTATTTCTGTGCGCGGCCGCCCAATGATGTGTCGAAGATCCATGTTAGGTCGCGGCCCAGCAACTGAAGCAACCACGCCACCAGGACCGTCCCCACAATGAGTGCAAGAAGGCCGCGTGCCAGGCGCTTCATGTTGGGTTTGTTGCCGATAAAATACAAAATGAAGATCAAAAAAGCACCGCCCGCCCAGGCGGTCCTGGAAATGGTGAGGAATTGGGAAGCCCAGACGATGGCAACAAATATAGGATTGCGCTCAAACAACAAGTAGATGGGCAAAATCATAGGAAGGCAGGCGCCATAAATGTTCCCATTATTGTAGGTGGAGATTAGCTTGGCCACACCGCCACTGCGCATGATCGGCTTGTCGCTGAGTTGTCCGACATCCGCGGCGTTGACGGTAAGATAAGGTATTTGAAAAAATGAACCGACAGCCACCTTATAAATAAAAAGGAATATCCCGTAAATTGCAATGAAGCGTACGATCGCGTCCCGAGGCTTGGTGTAAGAGCCGCGGGGTCGCCGTGTTTCCCGACAGGGCATTGCCGGGGGCTCAGCTGGCCACGGCGGCCAGCATGGGCACGGTATCTTCGCTCACCTCGCTGATGGTGGCCAGGGTCATGTAGCGGCAACGCTGGACGGCCCACTCGTCGTTCTGCTCCAGCAGAAGGGCGCCGACCAGGCGCTTGATTGCAGCCTCGTTGGGAAAGATTCCGACGACCTCGGTGCGCCGCTTGATCTCGCCATTCAGCCGCTCGATCCCGTTGGTCGAGTGCAGCTTCGTCCAGTGCGCTTTCGGGAAGGTCATGTAGGCCAGGACGTCGTCCTCGGCCTCGTCCATGATCGCCGCGAGCTTGGGCAGCTTGGGACGCATCTGGTCGGCGACCTGGCGCCACTGCGCCTTGGCCGACGTGACGTCCGGCTGGGCGAACGCGGTGTCGATGAACGCCGCGATCAGGCGACGCCCTTGCTTGCCGGCGTGGGCCATCAGATTGCGAACGAAATGCACGCGACAGCGCTGCCAGGTCGCCCCCAGCACCTTGGTGACGGCCGCCTTCAGGCCCTCGTGGGCGTCGGAGACCACGAGCTTCACACCCGTCAGGCCGCGTCGGCGCAGCTTGCGCAGGAACTCGACCCAAAAGGTCTCCGCCTCCGACAGGCCGATGTCCATGCCAAGCACTTCTCGGCGCCCGTCGGCGTTGACGCCGATCGCGAGTACGACCGCGACGGAGACGACCCGGCCCTCGCGGCGCACCTTCAGATAGGTCGCGTCCAGCCAGAGGTACGGCCAGTCGCCCTCCAGCGGGCGCTCCAGGAACGAGGCGACGCGCTCGTCGATCTCCTGGCAGAGCTTGGAAACCTGGCTCTTGGAGATCCCGCTCATCCCCATCGCACGGACCAGTTCGTCGACCGAGCGGGTCGAGATGCCCTGGATGTAGGCTTCCTGCACGACGGCCGTGAGCGCCTTCTCGCTCACCCGCCGCGGCTCGAGGAACTCCGGGAAGTAGCTGCCCTTGCGCAGCTTTGGGATGCGCAGCTCGATCGTACCGACCCGAGTTTCCCAGCTCCGATCCCGGTAGCCGTTGCGCTGGGTCAGCCGATCGGGGCTACGCTCGCCGTGGGCGGCACCGGTCTTGGTTTCGACGTCCAGCTCCATCAGGCGCTGGGCGGTGAACCCCAACATCTCGCGCACGATGTCGGCATCGGGCTGCTTGGCGAGCAGGGCTTGAAGGGCGATCATGTCGTCGGTCATCGCGGATCTCCTGGATCGGGGTTTGGCGTGTGCTGGCAAAACCCTACCGGAGAAACGCGGTGACCACCGCTGTGGATAAGTCGCCCGCCGCCGCCAGACTCGTGGCGGTCGCTGCGTCGGCCGACTTACCCACAGCTCCTACACCACCTCGATGGACACGACCCGAATCTCCGAGCATCATGATCGGCGCACGACGCTGTGCATCGTGCACATTCTGCGGGGTCGCTGAGGCGCGCTGCCCCGGATCGTGCCGGGGTTGCTCGCCATCGTTGTGCATGATGCACGAACTTCGCGCTTATATTGACTGCGATTCGGGCGTCCGCCACGCTCGCCTCGCGTACAGGAGCAAGGGAGGACGCCATGACGATGACCGATCCGATCACGTTGGCGAACGATGTCGAGCGCATGTCCGACCGCCTGGACACGCTGGAGGCAGAGGGGCGCGCCGAAGAGCCGGCCTACGAGGATCTGTGGCAGGCGCGCGACGAGGCCATCCAGGCGATCGCCGACCGGCACGCCCCGGAGGCGGCCCGCCGCGTGCTCCGCCGGATGGGCGCCCATCTTGGGCCGGCTGAGCTGGGGCAGTTCTATCCCGTTGTCTTCAAGCAAGCGCTCGGCGCATGACGCCTTCGCCCGCGGCGCCGGTCGCCGAAGCATGGCGGCGGGGCCGCGGGTGGGGGACGACCAGGATACTACCCGTTATCCCACGTTGCCGAACGACGCTGCTATTGTTTCCAGACCTTTGGCCTTGGCCTATTTCTCCCCGGACGTCCGGTAGTCCACCTGCGTGATCGCTTCTATGAAACTGTCTAGACGGTCATCGCTAAACGCATCTTCGCGGTCTCGGCACCGAATCACCATCACGGCAGCCTTGTGCATCTGCCCACCGAAAGGGTGCGACGGGCCAAAAGCACGATACCCGGTAATACAGCGATACTTGCTCGTTTGATAACGTGCATACGTCACGTCTTCGTGATGATAGAGAACGATGTCCGACAAGTTGGACGGCGTGTTCTCTGATTCGGTTATGCCTAAAAACGGCCGTAAATCGGATTTTGCAGCGTAAGTTGGGTAAGTCTTTGCCGCATCTTTAACATGAGCTGCAACGGCAATGTATTTGTATTTATTTCCATAGGTTAGCTCGGAATAGACTTTATCTGTGCTCTTGTAGCGAATACTTTCCATTTCT
>CAJXKW010000009.1 GCA_913055855.1 uncultured Limimonas sp.
ATGCCAAACTCCCATTTTGGGAGCTTGAATCACATCGCCGCCAGCAAGGGAATCCCCCGATCCCCAACAGACCCTAGACCGACTTAACGTTGATCTTGCGGGTCTGTTCCTTCGCCTCGCCGCGCTTGGGCAAGTGCACAGTCAGGACACCGTTGCTGAACCGCGCGTCAATGTTGTCGCGGTCGATGGTCTCGGGCACCCGGAAGCTGCGCTGGAAGCGGCCGTACCGGCGCTCCGAGACGTGGTAGTTCCGGCCCGTGTCCTCGCGCTCGGCCTTTTTCTCGCCCTTGATCGTGAGCACGTCGTTGCTCAGGTCAATATCGAGATCGTCCTCCGACATGCCCGGAACTTCCGCCGCGATGTCAAAACCGTCGGCGGTCTCGCTGACCTCGACGCGCACGTCCGCGGCACCGGCATGCGGTTCGCCGTATCCGGGGAAGCCGAAGCCGAATGCGGGCAGCCCGAACGTGCCCGCAAATTCGTCGAAAAGCTGATCCACCTGGCGGCGCAGATCGAGCATCGGGTTCTCACCGGCCTGGCCACCCGGGTTGGTCTGGGACCGCGTTTGCGGGCTTCGACGCACCTGATCGGTCATCGTGCCTCCCTCCTTCCTTCCGCTTCGAATCCCGGTTCAAAACACAATCAGGAGATGGTCACGCGGGCCGCCTTTCGCCACCCCAAACTCGGACCCTCGTCGAAACCCGTGGGCAGTACGCCGGTCAGCGCGCGGCCGACTCGCGAAAGGTGTAAAGGGAAAAACGGCTCAGATCGCGACGCCGCCGATGGCCACCGTGGCGAAGCCCACGAGCAGCAGCGCAGCGACGCGATTGGTCCAGGCAAGACTGTGCGGGCCGAAGCGCGGCTTGAGGGCCTGCGTGCCAGCGCACAGGCCGAGCCACCACATGCCCGAGCCCATCAGCACCCCGGCGACCATCTGCGTCGCACTCACCGGCCCGGCGTTCAGGTCGCTCAGGCCGAGGCCGGCGAAGATGCCCACGAATCCCATAATGGTCATGGGATTCGACAGCGTCACCGCCAGGCCGGTGCCGAAACCGGAGAGGATCCGCACGTGCACGGGCGCGCTGGGCATTTCCGGCGGCGCCCGGTACCAGGCGCGGTAAGCGAGAACGAACAGCACCAAGCCGCCCACGATCCGCAGCGGGTCCTGATGCGCCATCAACTGATCCGACACCGTGGCCAGTCCGAAGGCCGCGATGGCGCCGAAGATGCCATCCGCGAGCGCGGCGCCCAGACCGGTGGCGACTCCCGTCGGGAGACCGTCGCTGATGGTGCGCTGAATGCACAGGAGACCGATCGGCCCAACCGGCGCGGCGACCGCGACTCCGATCGCGATTCCCTTGGCGAAGATCCAGCTCGTGTCCATCCCGACGGCCGCCTTCGAACGCGAACCCCCTGCTTCCGGTACACACGCATGGCCCGCCGGCCGCCCGGATGCAAGCCCGATACACCGGGATCGGGCGCATTCGGCGCAGCGTTCCGGCCGTCCCCGCCTTTACCGGATCATTCGAGCCGAATGGTGGCCGCCATGCCCGTCGGGACCACCTTCACCGCCGGTCGCGCCCCGGCATTGGCGCGCCGGGCATCGCCGCCGCACAGAGCACAACGGGTACCGCACTGCGGACACACGGTCTCCGCCGGCACGGCGCCATTGTCGGCGCGCGCATCAAGCGCCGCGCCGCAAACGGGGCACGCGTAGCGCAATGGCGGCTTGGGCTGTCGGACAATTTCCATCATGGCTGGCGACCCGCCGACACACGAACGGCGGGCGTCGAACCGTATCGCCACCCGCCGTTCGGCCTCGCGTGGAGGCGCTCCCCTGTTGGGTGGGGCGCTACCACGCGGCGCTTTGGCTGTCCAGTGTTCATGGCCGCGTGCCTCACAGGGCGCGCCACCGCGTCAAAAGGACCTGCGTTGTGCGGAACGCACAGACTCCCGAGCCCCCTCGCCCGCCGGGGCAATATCCCGTCGGCATGTGATCGGGGCTGCGGCTGGCCGAGCTTTACGCTTCCGCTTCCTGACTGACGCGCTCCATTTCGTCCTTGATTCGGAGCTTTTCGCGTTTCAGTTCGGCAATACGGTCGTCGTCGGGGTGGGGACGGTTGTTTTCTTCATGGATCTGGTCTTCGAGAGCGGCGTGACGCTGGCGAAGGGCGGCAATGCGTTCTTGCAGACCCATTGGAATTCTCCCTGCCATGCTTTACGGAGCAAAAGTGTAACGCGGCTGAAAGCGCATTGCCAAGCACGCACAGCGTCGGAGGTTCCCCGAACGTGACGGATTTCCACGACCCGGACGACGAGCGCCGCCGCCCCGATCGGATGATCGTCGGCATCAGCGGCGCCAGCGGCAGCATTTACGGCATCCGCCTTCTTCAAGCCCTGCGCGCGCTGGGCGTGGAAAGCCATCTCGTGATGACGCGCTCGGCCGAGGTGACGCTGGCGCACGAAACGGACATGAAGGTCGCCCAGGTGCGCGCGCTCGCGGACGCGGTGCATGGCCCCAACGACATGGGCGCCGCCCCCTCCAGCGGCTCCTTCCGCACCCGCGGCATGATCGTCGCGCCCTGCTCGATGCGCTCGCTGGCCGAGATCGCCAACGGCAACACCACGTCACTGCTCACCCGCGCGGCGGATGTGACCCTGAAAGAACGCCGCCGGCTCGTCCTGATGGTCCGGGAGACCCCGCTGCACAGCGGCCACCTGCGCAACATGCTCGCGGCCTCGGACATGGGTGCCGTCATCGCCCCGCCGGTGCCCGCATTCTATGCGCGCCCAGAGACGCTCACCGATCTCGTCGACCACGCCGTGGGCCGGGTCCTCGACCTGTTCGACCTCGACACGGGCCGGGTGCACCGTTGGGGCGGAACCCCGTAACCGCGCCCGCTGCGACGGTCACCCGCCGTCCTCGACACGGCGCACCAGGTCGAGGGCGCGCATGCTGTGCGGCAGCCCGGCGAGCAGGATCGTGACCAGGTCCGCCGTATCCTCGGGCGCAGGCGTGCGCCCCCGAAGGCCGAAATAGATCAGGACGTTCGCCACCATCGCGCCGATGTCGGCCGCTCCCTCGGTCAGCGGAACCGCCCGGTACAGGCGTTCCTGCTCCACGCGCTCGGCGTCCAGTTCGGCGGCCTTCACGGCCTCGCGCAGCGCGGCCGCGCCGTCCGCTTCCCCCTGCGTCTTCAACCAGGTCCGCACGCCGCGCAGCGGCAGAATCACCGCATCCTGCCAGGCGCTGGTTTGCGCGCACAGCGACTCGATCTGCGCAGCGGACAGGGTATGCCCGCACCGTCCCGCCCAGGTGCAGAACAGCAGCAGGTTGACGTCCAGACCTTCGCGCGCCTGCAGGGCCAGACAGGCCTCGGCAACACCGGCGCGATGGTACACCTGCCAGGAGAAGCGCCAGAACGGATTGTCGGCTCGCCCGGCCGCGCCGTCGTCCCCGCTCGCCGCACCCATTACGCGCCGCCCTCGCCGAATGTCATGCCCAGCCCGCGCGCCGCCGCGACCCGCGCGTCCGCGGGATCGACCCGGCGCAGCCGGCCGGCGACCTGCCCGAGGGGCACGCCGCACGGCGCGCGGTTGCGCCAGCCCACCATGCAGTCGCCATCCTCGCCGAGCGCGCGCTCCGCCGCCGCGACCCCCAGGACCGACGCCAGAAGCCGGTCCTCGGCGACGGGCGGGCCGCCGCGCTGAAGATGGCCGAGGACGGTGACCCGGACCTCGGCAGCGGTCGCGGCGGCAATGGCGCGGCCGACGCGCTCGCCGATGCCGCCGTAATGCGCGCCGCCGCCCGGATCGCGCCGGCGCACCGCCGCACCCGCGGGATCGGGCACACCCTCCGCGACCACGACCAGGCTCCCGCGGTGGCCGTGCCGGTGCCGCGCCGCGATATCTCCGGCGACCGCGTTCAGGTCGGGCGGTATTTCCGGAATCAGGATGGCGTCGGCGCCCCCTGCGATGCCGCTGGCCAGGGCGATGTGCCCGGTGTCGCGCCCCATCACCTCGAGCACCATGACGCGGCCGTGGCTTTCGGCCGTCGTGCGCAGGCGGTCGAGCGCGTCGGTGGCGGCGGCGACGGCGCTGGCGTGGCCCACGGCGAGGTCCGTGCCGGCCACGTCGTTGTCGATGGTCTTGGGCACCCCGATGAGGCGCCAGCCGGCCGCGGACGCATGCCCCCGGAGCAGACGCAGGCTGCCGTCCCCGCCCACGCCGATCAGGGCATCCAGACCCAGCTCGCCATATGCCGCCCGTATGCGCGCCTGGGCACTGGGATCGCGCGCCGGGTCGCCGGAATTGCTCGTGCCGAGCCAGGTGCCGCCCTGGCCGATTCCCCCCGCTCCGTCGCACTCGACATCGGCCGGCCGGAGCGGCGCCGCCGCAATGGGACGCGCCCTCAGCCCGTCGATGCCGTCGCGGATGCCGACGACCTCGCCGCCGCCCGCGCACACGCGGCGGACGACGGCGCGCAGCACCGCGTTGAGGCCGGCACAATCGCCGCCGCTCGTCAGCACCCCGATCCGCTTGCTCATACCCGTGGCGTATGTTGTTTTACGCCGCGAGTCGAGGACGGGACGATCCGACGCAACTCCCGTGCCGCTGCGGCCGCATCCACGCTGGCGGAACGGTGCGCCCTTGCGGCACGGCGCGGCCGGCATGAGCCTGTTTTGAACGCGAAAAACACGAAGGATTGCGCACGGCGATGGACGAACAGGAGCGCGCGGAGCTGCAAAGCCGGCTCGAGGAGCTGCGCACGGAGCATCGCGACCTCGACGACGTCATCGCCCGCCTCAACGAGGAGCCGGCACAGAACCAGCTCCAGATCCGCCGCCTGAAGAAGCGCAAGCTCGTCCTCAAGGACCAGATCGAGCGTCTGGAGAGCCGGCTCGTGCCCGATATCATCGCCTGATCCCGGACACGACCATTCCCCGCCACGGCAGCGCCCGCCGCGCCGTGGCGCCCGACCCGGAGAATGCCTCGATGGCGCACGATTCCCCCGCCGTGGGCATCATCATGGGCAGCCAGTCCGACTGGGCCACACTCCGCCACACGGCCGAGACCCTGACGACCCTGAGCGTCGCGCACGAGTCCCGCATCGTCTCCGCGCACCGCACGCCCGACCGCCTGGTGGACTACGCCAAGACGGCCCATGAACGCGGGCTCCGGGTGATCGTCGCGGGCGCCGGGGGCGCGGCGCACCTGCCGGGCATGGTGGCGTCGATGACAACCCTGCCGGTGTTCGGCGTGCCCGTGCAGAGCAAGGCGCTCTCGGGCCTGGACAGCCTGCTCTCCATCGTCCAGATGCCCGGCGGCGTGCCCGTGGGCACCCTGGCGATCGGGCGCTCCGGCGCAATCAACGCGGGCCTGCTGGCGGCACAGGTGGTCGCCCTGAACGACCCGGAGGTCGCGCGCGCGGTCGCCGACTGGCGCGCCCGGCAGACGGAAGCGGTCGCGGAGTTTCCCGAGGACGAGGCCTGAACCCATGGCCGACACCCCCGCACGGTTCGCGCCCGGCGCCACCATCGGCATTCTGGGCGGTGGCCAGCTCGGCCGCATGACCGCCCTGGCCGCGGCGCCGCTGGGCTACCGCTGCCACATCTTCTGCCCCGACGCGGAAAGCCCGGCCACGCAGGTCTGCGACCGCGCGACCATCGCGGCCTACGACGACGGGGATGCGCTGCGCAGGTTCGCCGACAGCGTGGACCTGGTCACCTACGAATTCGAGAACGTCCCCGCCGACACCGCGTCCGTGCTCCAGGACCGCGTGCTGTTGCGGCCCCGACCGGACATCCTGGCGATCTGCCAGGACCGGCTGCGCGAAAAAGCCACACTGAACGACCTAGGTATCGCCACGGCCCCGTACGCCGAGGCACGGACGGCCGAGGAGCTGGCGCGCGCACTGGAACGGCTGGGCCGGCCGGCGGTCCTGAAGTCCGTGCGCATGGGCTACGACGGCAAGGGCCAGGTGGCCATCGCCCGGGACACCGACCCGGCCGCCGCGTGGGCCGAGATGGCGGGCTCCATCCCCGGTGCGGTGGGCATCGTCGAGGGCTGGGTGCCGTTCGAGCGCGAGATCTCGGTCGTGGTGGCGCGCGGCGCCGAGGGCGCCATGGTTACCTACGACCCGGGCGAGAACCTGCACACCAATCACATCCTGCATCGCACCACGGCACCCGCGCGCATTCCGGAAACCACGGCCGAGACGGCGCGCATCACCGCGCGGCGCGTCGCCGAGGGCCTTGATCTTGTCGGCGTGATGGGCGTGGAAATGTTCGTCACGTCCGAGGGCACGGTGCTCGTCAACGAGCTTGCGCCGCGGCCGCACAACTCGGGGCACTGGACGATCGACGGCTGCCCGGTCTCGCAGTTCGAGCAGCACGTGCGCAGCGTCGCGGGCCTGCCCCTGGGTTCGGCGGAGCGGCACAGCAACGCGGTGATGACAAACCTGCTGGGCGAGGAGGTGCACGGCTGGCGCACGGTGCTCGCCGAACCGCGCGCGCGCCTGCACCTCTACGGCAAGCAAACGGTCAAGCCGGGCCGGAAGATGGGCCACGTCACGCGGCTGTTTCCGCGCACGGCGTGGTGATCCCGAAGCCGGCTCAATCCGCCAGGTCGGCGAAGCTGCGCCGGCGCCCGCCGAACTCGGGCAGCATCCGGGCGATTCGGCCGGGAACGGCCGCGACCGCCTTGACCTGCCGGCCCAGCGCGCCGCCGATCTGCACGGACTCGTCCAGGCGCTTCTCCAAAAAGCGCCACGTCGCCTCATGGCCCTCGCTGCCGTCCTCCAGCCAGTACATCAGGGTGGCGCTGTAGACGCCGGCGAGGATCGCCCGCTTGCTGTAGAAGTTGAAATCGACGCTGGTGTCGCCGGCCGCGCTCCAGACCGCATCCACCGTGCGATAAAGCAACCGCGTCCCCTGCGCCGCATTGCCGGGAAGCGCCAGCGTGGACAGCGCGCGCCGGATCGCCTCCGTGTGCGCCTCGTTCTGCTCCAGGCGCACGCGGATGGCCGTCAGGATGCGGTCGCGCACGCGCATGGCCTCCAGGTCGTGCTCCTCCAGCGCGACCAGCATGGCGTAGTCCGCCTCGGTGCTGAACACGCTGATGGCGCCCGTTGGCCCCTCTGGGAAGGCGTTGGCGGCATCGACCCTGTCCAGGCCCAGGTCCGCCGCGGCGGCGTGCAGGGCCGCCCAGGACCAGCCGTCGAAGGGCACATGCGCCAGCATCGCCTGGGTGAGTTCACGGCGCTGCGCGTCGAGGTCGATGTCGGTCATGTCGGCTCCCGTCATGCGGCCGTCGGGGTGTCGGCGGGATCCGCCGCCTGCCGGGAAATCTCGCTCGTAAACGCCAGGGTCGCAAGGTCCGCCATGCGTTCGGGATAGAGGACACCGTCCAGATGGTCGATTTCGTGCTGGACGACGCGCGCGTGGAAACCCGCGGCCTCGCGGACGATGGTGGCGCCGTCCAGGCCCACGCCCCAGTAGCGGATGCGCCGATAACGCGGCACCTTGCCCACCAGCCCCGGAATGGACAGGCACCCCTCCCAGTCCGCGTCCTGACGCGGATCGGTGGGCTCGAAACCCGGATTGATCAGCACGGTAACCGGCACCTCGCCGCTCTCCGCGGTCTCGGCACGGCCCGCGGGAACCCGGAAGACAAGGACGCGACGGGACTCGTGAACCTGCGGCGCGGCCAGCCCGACCCCGCCGGCGTCTTCCATGGTCTCCACCATGTCCGCCACGAGTCCCTGGATTTCCGGCGCCAGCGGATCGTGCACCATCTCCGCGGGCTGCCGCAGAACCGGATGCCCCATCCGGGCGATCTTGAGCAGCGCCATCTGCATGCCTCGCACCGTGCCCGTGGTTCCGCAGCCTGCCCCGCCGCCGCCCGCGCTGACAAGCACGTCGGCAGCGACACCTTGATGACACCACGGCTTCACAGGCGCGCAGGGCTGTGATACACACCCCGTTAACGGGACGCGCGTTCGCGTGCCGCGGTGGTGATGTTGCCCGAGGAAAGCGCCCCGCGGTCTCTGTGAACGTCAGGAGAGCAAGGTTCAGGCGGAAAGGAGTGTGATTCAACCGTGCAGGTTCATGTTCGCGACAACAACGTCGATCAGGCCCTCCGGGCGCTGAAGAAGAAAATGCAGCGCGAGGGCGTCTTCCGGGAGATGAAGCTTCGGCGGCACTACGAAAAGCCGTCGGAACGCAAGGCGCGCGAAAAGGCGGAAGCCGTGCGGCGTCTGCGCAAGCTTCAGCGCAAGCGCAAGGAGCGCGAGGGCTTCTAAGCCGGCGCGCCTGCTTTCGAATCGGCACGCAAAAAGGCCGGCCATTTGCTGTGGCGCGGCCTTTTTTCGTGTGCGCGTGGCGCGTGCGTGTCCGGTGCCGGAGTCACACGAATGCGACACCGGCGCTTTCCAGGTCGGCCTCACTCTTCTGCCGGCTCTCCGCGCTGATGGCGCGGGTGCCGTCGCGGATGACCACGACGTCGAAGCCGTGCGACCGGCCATCCCTGGCCGTGGCGTGGACGCAGACGTCCTCGGCCAGGCCGCCCACGACGATGCGCTTGACCCCATGGCGCGCCAGTTCCTCGGCGAAGCCAGTGTCGTCGAACGCGCTGTACTGGTCCTTGTCGAAGCGCGTGCCCTTGCTCACCACGATGGCGTCGTCGGACAGCGTGAGTTCCCGATGAAACGCGGCGCCGGCCGTATCCTGGACGCAATGGACCGGCCACGGGCCGCCCTGCGTATCGAAGCTCAGGTGGTTCCGCGGGTGCCAGTCGCGCGAGGCGTAGACGGGAACGCCTCTGGCCGCCGCCGCGGCGATCCAGCGGTTCATCACCGGCACAACCCGGTCCCCCTCGGGTACGGGTAACGCGCCGTCCGGGCAAAAGTCGTTCTGGACGTCCACGACGACGAGGGCGTCGCCGTTATCGAGCACATCCTCGGGGTTCATGGCGCACCTCCCTGAAACCTAGGGCAGGATGCGATCAGGTTGAGCCACCTGATCGCTGAATCTTGCCCGATTTTCAAAGCATAGCGTGCGATTCAGCGATCCATTCGGATCACATCGCACGCTACGTGACCCCCATATATGGGAGCGACGCCGTGGTCGTACCAAAGGGGCGCATCCATCGCGCTGTGCGTCGCGTACCCTGCCTCGGGCCACGTTGCGGCTGTGGGAGGGCCATGCCATGACCCCATTCGATGCAACCGACCCGGACGATCCGGAAGCCGGGCGGCCCGGCGTACCTTCGCATACCGACGCGGTTCGCGCCGTGCGCACCCTGCTCGCCTATGTCGGGGACGACCCGGCGCGCGAAGGACTCCGGGACACCCCGGAACGCGTGGTGCGCAGCTACGCCGATCATTTCGCCGGCTACGCCGAGGATCCGGCGGCGCTGCTCGAGCGGACCTTCGCCGAGACCGAGGGCTACGACGAAATGATCGTGCTCTCGGGCGTGAACTTCACCAGCCACTGCGAGCACCACATGGTGCCCATCCTGGGCACGGCCTACGTGGGCTATATCCCGAACCGGCGCGTGGTGGGCATCAGCAAGCTCGTCCGGGTCATCGAGGCCTATGCCCGCCGCTTGCAGATCCAGGAGCGCCTGACCGCCCAGATCGCCGCCACCATCTCGGACGTGCTCGCCCCGCGTGGGGTCGCCGTGGTCGTCGAGGGCCAGCACCAGTGCATGACCACGCGCGGCGTGGGCAAGGCCGACGCGCGCATGGTCACAAGCCGAATGCTGGGCGCATTCCGGGACGACCCGCGCACCCGCCGGGAATTCGAGGCGATGACCGGCCTCTCCGGGCCCTGAGGCGCGCCCGGCTTACGCCGCGCCGCCCGGGCTGCGCCGCGCCAGTGCATCGATCACCTCGCTGTCGTCGATCTGGCGGAAATCCCGGTAGTACATCCCGATCGCGCCCAGATCCCAGGGCTGCTGCAAGCACACCACCTCGTCCGCCTCCGCCGAGAGCGCGCGCACCGCGTCGGGCGGTGCCACCGGGACGGCAAGCACGACCCGGTCCGGATCGGCCTGGCGCACCGCACGCAGGGCGGCGCGCATGGTGGCGCCCGTGGCGATGCCGTCGTCCACCACGATGGCCGTGCGCCCCTTCAGGCCGGGCCGCGTGCGCCCGCCGTTGTAGCGGCGCTCGCGCTCGGCGATGACGTCGAGTTCGCGCTGTTTTGTCTGCTCGATCTCGTCGCGGCCGACGCGGAGCAGCGCGACCACCTCGTCGTTGAGCACGGTCTGCGTGCTCTCCCCCGTCTTGGCCACCGCACCCATGGCCAGCTCCGGGCGCCCGGGCGCGCCAAGCTTGCGCACCATCAGGACGTCCAGGGGCGCACCCAGGGCGTCCGCGATTTCCGCGCCCACGGGGACGCCGCCACGGGGCAGCGCGAGCACGACGGGCGCGGGCCAACCCTTGGCGCGCAATGCTTCGGCGAGCTGGCGGCCGGCGGAGCTGCGATCGTTGAACATCGGTCTCGGCCTTCCTTGCCATTCCGTTGCCGATCACCCTACGCTTATTTGGGTCTGCAACGCCGCACGCGCACTCCCCCCATGCGCGGCGCTGCGGCCGCGAACGCTTCACGGCACCGGGAACAGCCATGGTGGCCAGCGCATCCGCCCCCGAGGCCGGCCGCACGGACGAGATCGTCGCGCTTCTGCGCGAGCCCGCCGCCTACCCGGAACAGCCCGAGGCGGTCCGGGTGCGTGAGACCCATATGGCCTGGGTCTTTCTCACCGACCGCTACGCCTACAAGCTCAAAAAGCCCGTCCGGCTGAGCTTCCTCGACTACAGCACGCCGGGCAAGCGGCGCGCCGCTGTGGAGTCGGAGCTGCGCCTGAACGCGCGTCTGGCGCCCTGGGTCTACCTGGGCATGGTGCCGGTCCTGGACGACGGCGCGGACCTGCGCCTGGAGGCGGCCGAGGGCGTGCCGGCGGCGTGGCTGGTCAAGATGCGCCGCCTGCCCGACGCCGGCTTTCTGGATACGGCGATCGAAGATGGGACGCTCACCCCCGCCTGGCTGGCCGAGGCGGCCGACCTGCTGGGCCGGTTCTTCGCCGGGCAGCCGGCCGAGCCCATGCCCGGCGAGGCCTACGTGAGCGGCCTGCGCCGACGCGTCGCCGAGGACGCCGCGGCCATCCGCGAGTCCGCGCACACGAGCACGGCCCAGCGGGCGCACGAGTTGGCCACCCGGCTGGACTCCGTGATCGCGGGACAGCGCGAGCTCCTGGGTACGCGCGCAAGTCGGCGCGTCGACGGCCACGGCGACCTGCGCCCGGAGCACGTCGCGCTTGGGCCGCCCGCGGCCGTGATCGACTGCGTCGAGTTTAACCGCGATTTCCGCCTGAACGATCCGGTCGAGGAACTCGCCTTCCTGCACCTGGAGGCGACGCGCCTGGGTGCACCCTGGGTGGGCGAGCATTTCCGGCGCGCGTACGCCGAAGCCGCGGGCGACCATCCGCCGCCCGTGCTCACGGCCCTCTACGCGGCCAAGCGCAGCCTCCTCCGCGCCAAGCTCGCCATCTGGCACATCCGCCCCGACGGCGCGGACTCGGCTTACTACCACGACCGCGCCGAAACCTACCTCGCTCTGGGCGAGCGCTTTCTGGCGGGGTTGAGTTGCGGGAGCCGCACCGTATGACGGCCGGTTTCCACCGACCTCTCAGGCGACGTCGGCACCCGAACCGGTCTCAGCCGGCCTGCTTTTCCAGGATGTAGACGGTCGATTTCGAGCCGAGCTTGACCAGATGATCGCCGTGCTCGCGGAAGCGCTCGGCGACCGTACCCGTCTCCAAAGCCCGCTCGAGCCGCGACGTATACGCCGATTCGGCGAGCGTATGGTCGTTGTAGGAGAGCGCCAACAACCCGCCCGGTGCGAGACGCGCAAGCAAGATATCAAGGTAGTAGGCCGGTGCCGCACCCGGCGAGAGCGCGCCAATCGCCGCAATGGCGCCATAGTCGCCGGGCGCCGCGTTGGGGGCCTCGTCGGGTTCGAGCTTGACCAGATGGCGGTAGATGCCGCGCGCCCGGGCCGTCTCCAGCATCGGCTCCGAGAGGTCGCAGCCGTCGATCACCGAGAACCCCACGGCGGCGAGTGCGGCGCCCGAAAGCCCCGTCCCGCAGGCGAAATCGAGGATCGGCATGTCGCGTTTCGGCAGGTGTGCCGCCAGCGCTTCTGCGACGCGGCCGGGCGTGCGATAGTCATTGCCCGTCACGTCGTCGTCATAGGTCCCCGCCCAATCGTCGTAGAGCGTCTCGACCGCATCCTGCGACGTTGTGTGGTAGACCTTTTCAAAAAAATCGTTTGCCATGCAATGGAGGGTACCCCATCCGCGCTGCGGAGTCCACGCTCACGATCCCGGAAACAACGGCGCAGCCATCCCCAGCGCGCGGCAGGAGGGCGCCGTGCTGGCCATGGCCGGGTCCCTCGCCGATCCCGACGACGACGCGCCGTGTTCCCCTGTGCCGGGGAGGCGTCGGGGCGCGCCTTCGAAACCGGCGCCCACGTGGCCTCCCCGTCGTACCCGGTCCCGAATTCAGCCGCCGGGCGTTAGACAGCCTCCGCGCCGGCAACGGCGTCGCCCGCCGCGGTGGCACCGGTGGCAACCTTGTCGCGCTTGACCATGAGCTTGTTCAGCGCGTTGACGTAGGCGCGCGCGGAGGCGACGAGGGTGTCGTAGTCCGCACCCTGGCCGTTCACGGTCAGGTCGTTCTCCGCAAGGCGCACGGTGACCTCGGCCTGCGCGTCCGTGCCGCCCGTCACGGCGTGCACCTGGTACAGTTCCAGGCTCGCCTGGTGGGGCCAGATCTCGCGGATGGCGCGGAACGTCGCGTCCACCGGCCCGGTCCCTTCGACGTTGCGGACCGTCTTGCGCTCGCCCTCGACCTCGAGTTCCAGGTCGGCCGTCTGCGGCTCGTCGCTGCCGCAGTGGATGCCCAGCGAGACGAACTTGATGTGGTCGTTGTGGCGCACCACCGCGTCATCGACGAGCGCGATCAGGTCGTCGTCGAAGATCTCCTTCTTGTGGTCGGCAAGATCCTTGAAGCGGTAGAACGCGTCGTTGAGTTCGTTGTCGGCCAGGGTGTAGCCCAGTTCCTCAAGCTTCTGCTTGAATGCGTGCTTGCCCGAGTGCTTGCCCATGACGAGCGTGGACCGGTTCAGGCCCACGGATTCCGGCGTCATGATCTCGTATGTCTGGGCGTTCTTGAGCATGCCGTCCTGGTGGATGCCCGACTCGTGGGCAAAGGCGTTCTTGCCCACCACGGCCTTGTTGGGCTGCACGGTGAAGCCGGTGATCCCCGAGACCAGACGCGAGGCGCGCGTGATGTAGGTGGTGTTCACGCCGGTGTGGTACGGCATGGCGTCCTGACGCGTGCGCAGCGCCATGACGACCTCCTCCATCGCGGCATTGCCCGCGCGCTCGCCGATGCCGTTGATGGTGCACTCGATCTGGCGCGCGCCCGCGCGAACGGCGGCCAGCGAGTTGGCCACCGCCAGGCCGAGATCGTTGTGGCAGTGCGTGGAGATGATCGCCCGGTCCATGTTGGGCACGCGGTTGCGCAGCATGCTGACCAGTTCGAAGTACTCCTCGGGCACCGTGTAGCCCACGGTGTCGGGGATGTTGATCGTGGTCGCACCGCAGTCGATCGCCGCCTCGACACAACGGCACAGGAAGTCCCAATCGGTGCGCGTGCCGTCCTCCGCGGACCACTCGACATTGTCCGTGTACTGGCGCGCGTGCGTCACGCTGTCGATGACGGTCTGATATACGTCCTCCGGATCCATATTCAGCTTGTACTTCATGTGGAGCGGGGACGTGCTCAGGAAGGTGTGGATGCGCGGCCGCGGGGCATGCCGCACCGCTTCCCAGGCGCGGTCGATGTCCGCCGGCCGGGCGCGCGCGAGCCCGGCGATCTGGGCGTTTTTCGTCTGCCTGGCGATTTCGCTGACGGCCTCGAAGTCGCCCACGGAGGAAATGGGGAAACCGGCCTCGATGACGTCCACGCCCATCTCGTCGAGCACGCTCGCCACCGAGAGCTTCTCCTCCAGGTTCATCGAGCAACCGGGCGACTGCTCGCCGTCGCGCAGCGTGGTGTCGAAGATCACGACGCCGTTGGGATCTTTCGCGTTCTGGTTCGTCATGGAGCCTGGATGTCCTCTTCGCCGATCCTCGCCGATAACAGCCTCGGCGTGCACACTCGGGCCCGCGCGCCCATCCCGGGTCGGGCGTCGCGACGGGCCGGTTTTTTCCTCGGGGTGCTTGTCGCGGCAATGCCCCTGAACGCCTGCACCCCGCCGGGCGCCGGCGGCGTTCAGGGGCTCATAAGGAGAAGGAGGCTATCGTCGCGAAGCGGCGAGCGGACGCCAAGCACCCGTGCCGGTGCCTCGCACCGCACGGGGTGTCGCGTGTTATGCATGGCGGTCGTCATGCGCGGCATGGTCCTGCGCTCGGTTCAGCCCTCGCTAACCTGCCGGCAATATAAGGCATGCAACCGGTATCGAAAAGGTAAAAAGATACGGGCCCCGGGCGTGCCGGCGGGCACCCCCGGGGCGTCACGGTCAGCCGTCCTCGCGCTCCAGCGCGTCCACGCGGTTTTCGATGTTTTCCAGCAGGTTGTTGAGGGTCTTTGCCGCCTCGCGGGCATGCCCGAGCTGCTCGCGCAGGGCGGCGACTTCGGGCGTGGTCTGCGGCGCCGGCCCGCAGCCGCCGTCGCCCTCGATCAGCCAGCCCACGGTGGCACCCAGCACGCCCGCCACCATCTGGAGCTTGTTCGCGCGCGGCTGGCTCTGATCGGTTTCCCAGGCGTGCAGGGTGTCGCGGGTCACGCCCGCGCGCCGCGCCAGCTCGGACGCGGAGAGACCGATCTCCCGGCGCCGGTCGCGGATCCGGCTGCCCAGGGTCTTCTGGACCGGTGCTTCCATCATCGGCTCGTTGCTCCCTGTTCCGTGGTGCGGTGGTTCTTGATGATGGGATGAATGGTACCAGAACATCGGGCAACTGCCAAGAAAACTCGACAGAACGGGCAAAAGGCGTAAGGCAAATCGGGCAGCCCGCCGGCGCGATCGCCGGCTCCCCGCGCCCCCGGGCGCCCATCACCACCCTGCATGGAGAGGGATCCGAGATGGCCGAGCCGACCACAACCCAGCCGGCCGCGACCCAGCCGACCCCGACCCAGCCGGGCGCGCCGGCGCCCGTGGTGGCCCTGACGGGCCCCACCGCGTGCGGCAAGTCGGGCCTGGCCGTGCGGCTGGCCGAGCGCTTCGGCGGCGAGATCGTCAACGCGGATTCCATGCAGGTCTACGGCGACCTCAGCATCCTCACCGCGCGCCCGGACGCCGCGGCAACGGCGCGCGTGCCGCACCACCTCTACGGCATCCTGCCCGCGGGCGAGCCCTGCTCCGCCGCGCGCTGGCGCGCCATGGCCGAAGCCGCGATCGCCGGGGTGCACGCGCGCGGCCGGCTGCCCATCCTCGTGGGGGGCACCGGGCTGTACCTGCGCGCCCTCCTTCAGGGCCTAGTCCATGTGCCCGAGATCCCCGCCCGGGTGCGCGAGTCCGTCCGCGAACGGCAGGCCCGTCTTCCGCCGGCGGATCTGCACGCGCAACTCGCCGCGCGCGACCCGGCCATGGCCGCGCGCCTGCACGCCACGGACACGCAGCGGGTCGCGCGCGCCCTCGAGGTGGTCGAGGCGACCGGACGCTCGCTCGCCGACTACCAGGCACAGCCGGACGCGCCGCCGCTGGCGCACCCGGTGCACGTGATCGCCGCCCTGCCGCCGCGCGGCGAGCTGTACCGGCGAATCGAGTCCCGCCTGGTCCAAATGGTCGCACAGGGCGCGCTGGCGGAGCTTCGGGATCTGCTCGACCAGGGCCTCGATCCCGCCCTGCCCGCGATGAAGGCCGTGGGGGTGCCCCAACTCGCCCGCTATTTGCGCGGTGCGGCGCCATATCCCGAGGCTCTCGCCGCCGCCCAGGCCGCGACACGGCGCTACGCGAAGCGCCAGATCACCTGGCTGCGGCATCAGACCGTCCGCGACGCAGCGTCCGCGACCTTCATCCCCGCGCAATTTTCGAAAAGTTTATCCCCCGTAATCTTTAATGATATTCGCGCTTTCCTGTTGACGACGCAACGTTCGGACACTAGCTTCCGAAATCCTGGCGCTTGAGCCGCTGTCCCGCGGACCGCAGCGGCTGCGTCCGGGACGTGCATGCGATCGCCGGCCTTCACGGCCGGCGCGCTTGCATTCGCGGCAGGCGCGCGACACGTTTTGCGGGATGCGCATTGTGCGCCGCCGAAAGGCTTACGGAAGCGATACAGGAGATCGGAACGACCATGTCGGGCAAAACCATGACCGGAGCGGAAATCGTCCTCGAAGCCCTGCGTGAACAGGGCGTGGAAACCGTATTCGGCTATCCCGGCGGCGCGGTCCTTCCGGTCTATGACGCGCTCTTCCAGCAAAAGGACATCCACCACGTCCTGGTCCGCCACGAGCAGGGCGCGGCGCATGCCGCCGAAGGCTACGCGCGCGCCGCCAATCGCGTGGGCGTGGCGCTGGTAACCTCCGGCCCCGGCGCGACCAATGCCGTCACCGGCCTGACCGACGCGATGATGGACTCCATCCCGGTGGTCTGCCTCTCCGGGCAGGTGCCCACGCACCTCATCGGCAACGATGCGTTCCAGGAGGCGGACACCACCGGCATCACCCGCCCGTGCACGAAGCACAACTACCTGGTGAAGTCGATCGCGGACCTGCCGCGCATCCTGCACGAAGCGTTCCACGTCTGCCGCGCGGGCCGGCCCGGCCCGGTGCTGGTGGACTTGCCCAAGGACGTGCTGCAGGCCAAGGGCACGTACGTTCCCAAGGCCGAGGTGCGCCACCGCAGCTATCACCCGCAGGTCAAGGGCGACGCCGACGCCATCCAGCAGGCGGTGGAGACCCTGGCGAACGCCAAGCGCCCGGTCATCTATTCCGGCGGCGGGGTGATCAACTCCGGTCCCGAGGCGTCGGAGCTGCTCACCCAGTTCGCCCGCATGACCGGCGCGCCCATTACGAACACGCTCATGGGCCTGGGCGCGTTCCCCGGCGACGATCCCCAGTTCCTGGGCATGCTGGGCATGCACGGGACCTACGAGGCGAACCTGGCGATGCACGGCTGCGACGTCATGCTCGCCGTGGGGGCGCGCTTCGACGACCGCGTGACGGGCAAGGTGTCGGCGTTCTCGCCGGGCTCGACCAAGATCCAGATCGACATCGATCCCAGTTCGATCAACAAGAACGTCGTGGTGGACGTGCCCGTCGTGGGCGACGTGGCGCACGTCCTGCGGGACATGATGGCGACCTGGAAGGCGGGCAACCACAGCCTGGACCAGAAGGCGCTGGGCCGCTGGTGGGAGCAGATCGAGGCTTGGCGGTCGCGCGACTGCCTGCACTATCGCCAGACGGGCGACATCATCAAGCCGCAGTACGCCATCGAGCGTCTGCACGAACTCACCAAGCACCGGGACGATCTCTACATCACGACCGAGGTCGGCCAGCACCAGATGTGGGCGGCGCAGTTCGTCAAGTTCACCAAGCCCAACCGCTGGATGACCTCGGGCGGCCTGGGAACCATGGGCTACGGCTTTCCCGCCGCGATCGGCGTACAGGCCGCGTTCCCGGATGCCATGGTGGTGGACATCGCCGGCGAGGCGTCGATCCTGATGAACATGCAGGAAATGTCGACGGCCGTGCAGTACCGCCTGCCGGTGAAGATCTTCATCATCAACAACCAGTGGATGGGCATGGTGCGGCAGTGGCAGCAGCTCCTGCACGGTGAGCGCTATGCCGAAAGCTACACGGACAGCCTGCCCGATTTCGTCAAGCTCGCCGAGGCCTACGGGGCCGTGGGCCTGCGGGCGACCAAGCCCGGAGAACTCGACGACAAGATCCAGGAGATGCTGGAGACGCCGCGCCCGGTCATTTTCGACTGCTGTGTCGATCAGGTGGAGAACTGCTTCCCCATGATCCCCGCCGGCTCGGCGCACAACGAAATGCTCCTCGGTCCCGCCGATCACGCCGAGCACACCACCTCCGAGGAAGGCATGGTTCTCGTCTAACACCCGCCGGACTCCCGGCGCCGGAGACCACCTCCGGCGCCGGCCTTCCACCCAGCCACCCGCCGTGACGCATCGAGCCGCTTCCATGTCCGTATCGCCCCACCATCTGCGCGCCCAGACCCAAATCGAACGCCACACCATCGCGGTCCTGGTGGACAACGAGCCCGGCGTGCTCGCGCGCGTGGTCGGGCTGTTCTCGGGGCGCGGCTACAACATCGAGAGCCTGACCGTCACCGAGGTGGACCCGGAACAGCACCTCTCGCGCATCACTGTGGTCACCAGCGGCACGCCCATGATCCTGGAGCAGATCAAGGCGCAACTCGGCCGGCTGGTGCCGGTGCACAGGGTCTCCGACCTGACCGAGGCCGGTCCGTCCGTGGAGCGCGAACTGGCCCTGATCAAGGTCTGCGCGGCCGGCGAGAAGCGCGTGGAGAGTCTGCGCATCGCCGACATCTTCAAGGCGCGCGTGGTCGACGCCGGCCACGAACATTTCGTCTTTGAGATGATCGGTAAGAGCGACAAGCTGGACGCCTTCATCGAGCTGATGAACCCGCTGGGCCTCGTCGACGTCTCGCGCACCGGCGTGGTCGCGATCCAGCGCGGGGCCGAGGGTTTGTGACCAGCCGGAAGCGGCGTTTTATATGAGCATCGAGCTTCCACGCCTAAGCAGCGACGAGGCGGCGGAAGCCTTCCTGGAAGGCGATCTGTCCGAGCTTGACTGTAGCCAATTCGAGCGCGTCGAATTCCGACGCAAACCTCATGATGTCGCGGTAAATCTCCGGCTGCCCGAAGACGTTCTTGTCCGTTTGAAAAGAAGGCAAGCGCGGAAGGAATTTCCTGCCAAGCCTATATCCGTAACGTTCTCACCAAATCCCTCGACGACGTGATCTCTTAGCTCCGGAAGCCCACATGCGCCTCATCCTCGCCATCCTCTTGCCCTGGCTGTTGTTCTTCACCATCGGACGGCCCATTTCCGGCGTGATCTGCCTCCTCCTGCAGATCACCGTGATCGGCTGGGTGCCCGCGGCGATTTGGGCCGCCTACGCGCTCAGCCAGTGGAACACCGACCGGAAGATCCGGGACTCCAAGGGCGTATAGCCGGGACGCCCACGCGCGCCCCGCCCCGGCCGGCGACCGTCTACCCCGCCTCGCCCGTTGCCGCGAGGCCGCCCGGGCCGCCGAAACGATCACGGTCGTGCGGCGCGTCGAAATCGATCACCGGGCCCTTGGGCACCACGCCGCTGGGGTTCACGCTGGCGTGGCTCTCGTAGTAGTGACGCTTGATGTGGTCCATGCGGACCGTCTCGCGCACGCCGGGAAGCTGATAGATCTCGCGCGTGTGGTTCCACAGGTTCGGGTAGTCCGCGATCCGGTAGAGGTTGCACTTGAAGTGCCCGACATAGACCGGGTCGAATCGCACCAGCGTGGTGAACAGCCGGATGTCGGCCTCGGTCAGGCGCTCGCCAACGAGATAGCGCTGCCCGCCCAACCGCTCCTCCAGCCAATCCAGGCTCTCGAAGAGCGCGTCCACAGCCTCCTCGTAGGCCGCCTGGCTGGTGGCGAAACCGGCCTTGTACACGCCGTTGTTGACGGTGTGGTAGACGCGCGCGTTCACCGCATCGATCGCATCGCGCCGATCGGCCGGATAGAAGTCCCGTCCCGGATATGTGGCGAGATCGTTGAACGCGCTGTTGAAGATGCGGACGATGTCGGCGGACTCGTTGTTGACGATGGTGCCCGCCCGGGTGTCCCAGAGCGTGGGCACGGTCACACGCCCCGTGTAGTCCGGCTTGGCGCGCACATAGTTCTCGTAGAGAAAGTTCGCCCCGTTCACCCGGTCGGGATGGTCGGCGTCGAATGCCCAGCCATTGGATCCCATGTACCAGTGGACGGGATCAACGCTGATCACCCCGTCGAGCCCCTTCAGCCGGCGCATGATGAGCGCACGATGCGCCCAGGGGCAGGCATAGGACACGTACAGGTGATAGCGCCCGGCCTCGGCCGGAAACCCCGACGTCCCGTCCGCCGTGATCCGGTTGCGGAACGCACTTTCCTGCCGGACGAAGCGCCCGCCGTGGCTTTTGGTGTCGTACCAGCGATCGTACCACACTCCCTCGATCAACAGACCCATCTCAAGCCTCCGGGATCGGTGTTTCGGGTTCGCGGCGGGCGGGTTGCGCGGGTGGTTACCCGCGCAGCTTCGCCGCCACCTCGGCGACGTGCCGGCCCTGGAAGCGCGCGATTGCCAGCTCGTTGGCACTGGGCTCGCGGCTCTTCCCGTCGGCGCCGGCGAGCGTGCTCGCGCCATAGGGCGTGCCGCCGGTGATCTCGTCCATGTTGGTGATCTCGGGGCAGCTATAGGGCACGCCAACGATGACCATGCCATGGTGGAGCAGGGTGCTGTGGATCGAGGTCAGCGTGGTCTCCTGGCCGCCGTGCTGGGTTCCCGTCGAGACGAAGGCGCTGCCCACCTTGCCGATGAGCTTGCCGTTGAACCACAGGCCGCCGGTCTGGTCCCAGAAATTGCGCATCTGCCCGGCCATGTTGCCGAAGCGGGTCGGCGTACCCACCACGATGGCGTCGTAGTCGGCCAACTCGTTGGGATCCTGGATGACCGGCGCGGGCTGGTCGGTCTTGAATCCCGCCTGCTGCTGAACCGACTCGGGCAGCGTCTCGGGTACGCGCTTGACCGTCGCCTGCGCGCCCGACACCGCGCCGACGCCCTCGGCCACGGCATCCGCCATGGTCGCGATGTGGCCGTAACTCGAATAATACAAAACCAAAACCTGCGTCATTCCTACCTCCCATTGTAACCAGGTCTGCCGCGTCCCGACGCGGTGCGCGACGAAAAGGTTAACGCACACGCGGCTGGAAAAAATCCGGGACCAGCGCATAAGATCGTTTCCGTGAGGGAAACGGGAGGCAGCATGGCCTATGACCATCTGGGGGCCATGGCGGTTTTCGCGCGCGTCGTCGACGCGGGCAGCTTCTCGCGCGCGGCCGAGGCGCTGGGCCTGTCCAAGTCGGCGGTGTCCAAGCAGGTCGCACGGCTCGAGGACCGCCTGGGCGCGCGCCTGCTCAACCGGACCACGCGCAAGCTCTCCCTGACCGAGGCAGGCGCGGCGTTCCACGCCGGCTGCCGGCAGATGCTCGCGGAAGCCGAAGACGCCGAGGCCGCCGTTGGCCACCTCGCGCAGGCGCCGCGGGGCACCCTGCACGTCAATGCGCCGATGACCTTCGGCCAGCAGCACGTCGCCCCGGCCCTGCCCGAATTCATGGCGCGCTATCCCGAGCTGGACGTGAACCTCCAGCTCAACGACCGTACCGTCGACCTGGTCGCGGAGGGCTTCGACGTCGCGGTGCGCATCGGCCGGCTCGCCGATTCCAGTCTGGTCGCGCGCCGCCTGGCGCCGCAGAACACCGCCGTCGTCGCCGCGCCCGAATACCTCGACCGGCACGGCCGGCCGGAGCACCCACAGGAGCTGGATCGGCACGCCTGTCTGCTGTACAGCTACCTGGCCTCCGGCCCGGTATGGCACTTCCGCGGCCGCGACGGCCCGGTGCGCGTACCCGTCGCCGGCCGCCTGGAGGCGAACAACGGCGACGTCCTGCTCGCCGCGGCAAAGGGCGGCGCGGGTATTGCCCGGCTGCCCACGTTCATCTGCGGCGACGCCGTGCGCGCCGGCGAGCTGGAGCGCCTGCTGCCCGGTTGGGTGGACACGGCGGACGCCGCCGTGTACGCCGTATATCCTGCGAGCCGGCAGGTCTCGCCCAAGCTCCGCGTCTTCATCGACTTCCTCGCCGCGCGCTTCGGGCCGGCCCCGTACTGGGACCGCGGCCTTGCGTGAGCCCACGTCCACGAAAGCCCGCCCATGAACCCTGCCATCCCCGCCGGCGCCATCGCTCTGTCCGCGGTCCTCTGGGGGACGTGGTGGTGGCCCATGCGCCTGCTCGACGCTCAGGGCCTGGGCGTGGCCTGGGCGAGTCTGGTCATTTACGTCACGGCCGCGGCGTTCCTCGCGCCATTCGCCTGGGCGCGCCGCCGGCATCTGCGTGCGGGCGGCCCGGTCCTCGTGGGCGTGGGCGCGAGCCTGGGCGCCCTGCTGGTGCTCTGGAACCTCGCCGTGGTGCTGGGCGACGTGGTGCGCGTGACCCTGCTGTTCTATCTCACGCCGGTCTGGGCGACGCTGCTCGCGCGCTTCGTGCTGCGCGAGACCGTGGGGCGCCTGCGCGCCCTGGCGATCCTCGCCGGGCTGGGCGGCGCAGCCGTGGTGCTCGGCGTGCCGGGCGAGACGGCGGTGCCCGTGCCGCGCGGTGCGGGCGACCTGCTCGGCCTCGCCTGCGGCATCATCTTCGCCGTAAGCCTGACACTCGCGCGCCTGGGCAGCCGCACCACGGCAGACGGAGAGACGCAGGGCCTCGGCGGGTTCGAGCAGTCCTTCGCCGCCTTCGTCTTTGCCGGCGCGGGCAGCGCGCTCTGGGTCGCGCTCGATCCGGCCGCGCGCGTTCCCGGCGAAGCCGTGGTCACCGCCATGCCGCTCGCCGCCGTCGTCGCGCTGGCGTGGCTTCTGCCCCAGACGATCCTGGTGCTTTGGGGCGCGGCGCGCTTCGACCCGGGACGAACGGCGATCCTGATGCTGCTGGAGGTGATCGCAGCCAGCGTTTCCGCCACCATCGTCGCGGGCGACGTGCTCAGCGGACGCGACCTGGCGGGCTGTGCGCTCATCCTGGTCGCCGGCGCACTTGAGGCGGAAAGCCTGCGCCGCGCGCCAGCGGCGAAAACGGCGTAACCGCGCATCGTGGCGGCGTCCCGGGCAGGCTACACGCAGGAATTGCACGGGCTTGCGTCGCGAGGCCAGCCGCGGCAGGCTCCGCGGCGGCCAACGGGTCGGGATTGCACTGCGGACGCGCGCCCAGGGAACCGGGGATGCTGACCTTCCACATTCGCCGTCAGACGCCGGCCGACGCGGCGGCGATCGAGCCCCTGCTGGACCGCTGTTTCGGGCCGGAGCGGCGGCAGCGCACGGTGTACCGGCTGCGCGACGGGATCCGGCCGGTGCCCGAGCTGTGCTTCGCCGCGGTGGACGACTCGGACCAGCTCCTGGCCTCCCTGCAGTTCTGGCCCATCCGGATCGAGGCGACGCCGGCCATCCTCCTCGGCCCCCTGGCCGTTGAGCCGAAGATGCGCAACCAGGGATTGGGGCGCGCGCTGGTCCGCCACGGCATCAACGAAGCGCGCCGCAACGGCCACCGCCTCTGCGTGGTCTCCGGTCCGCCCGACTACTATCGCCCTTATGGTTTCGTCCCGGCGGTCCCGCGCGGGCTGGTCATGCCGGGGCCGCTCGAGCCCGAGCGCCTGCAGGTGCTGGAGCTGGTGCCCGGCGCGTTGGACGGTGTGCGCGGACTGATCCAGCGCGACGAACGCGACGCCGGAGCCGGTGACGCGGACGCGGCGACGCGCCAAGCCCGGGCCTGAGCCGCTTACGTTCTACGGATTGAGCTGCACCACGGCGGCGTTGAGCGCCGTCGCGTAGCACGCCCAGACTAGGTACGGCACCATCAGCCAGGCGGCGAGCGCGCTGCGCTGGGAAAAGGTCACCATCGTCGCCAGAAGGGCCGGCACGAGCCCGAGGATGATGACGAAGCCCAGATCGAAGTTGCGCATGCCGAAGAAGGCATACGGCCAGGCGGCGTTCAGCCCGAGCTGGATCAGAAAGGGCACGAGCGCCCCCGCCGCCGCGTGGGCCGCACTGCGCCACGCCTGCCACGCCGCAAGGGCCATGAGCAGGTAGAGCGCAGCCCAGACGAAGGGAAAGGCGATGTCCGGCGCCGTCCAGGCCGGCTTGGCGATGTCCTGGTACCAGCCCGCCACGGCCGGCCGGGTGACCACCGAGGCGGCCAGACCCGCGCCCACACATAGGGCCAGCAGCACGACCAGCATCAGCGCCTGCGCGCTGCCCGAAGGCCGACGGCTCCAGCGCACCGGCGCGGCCGTGCCGGGTTCTGTTCCGGCGGCAGTTGCGGTGGTCATCGGGCCTCCCGGTACCAGGCGAAGATGATCAGACCGCCCAGGAGAATGAGCGCGGCGAGCGGCGGCAGCAAGGGCATCTGCGCCACCCCGGTGACGCGGTACGCGTTGGTATCCTCGAACCCGATCCAGCCGCGCCCGCTGCGCTCACGCCCGGGCTGGACTTTGCGCAACCGGGGCACGCCGTCGGTGGCGTAGCGCACCACGCCGCCACCGGTCGTCGCCACCAGCGGCTGCATTTTCTCCGCGCTCGCCCGGACGTTGCGGTACTCCTTGGGGTTCAGCGCCCCCGCCGCGGCAAGCGCCGTCCGCTCGCCATCGGTAACCTCGTACATCCCGATCTCGCGGGCGGACACGCGCGCCCGGGCGCGGCCGGGATCGGTCGGCTTCAGGGTGAGCTGCTCGGTGCTCCCGTCGGGGCGCGTGAGCGTCACCTGGCTCGGCCCCGTCTCCAGGGAGCGGCGGGTGATGGTGAGCTGGCCGTCCTGCACCTGCGCGCGCAGGTCGTTCTCCTCAAGCTCGGGCTCCTTCATCAGCCAGTGCGCCACGCGCCGCATCAATTCTGCCTGCGGCCCGCCGCCGTCGTAGCCGCGCCGCCACAGCCAGGCGTGATCGCTGAGCAACTGCGCCACGCGCCCCTCGCCCACCCGCTGCAGGACCAGCAGGGGACGATCCTGGACGCCGCGCATGAGCACGTCGCCGGCGCGCGCCTGGGCGGCGATATGGCGGAACCACTGCCCCCACTGCGGGTTGGCGTTGGGCCCACCCGCCTTGGGCAGCTTCGCCGTCACCGGATGGCGCCGGCCGATCTCGCTCACGCGGGGCCGGAACGCCTGCTCGTAGATCTCCCCCGTGGGCGCGCCCGGGAGCACCTCGCCAAGCGGCGTGCGGAACAGCGACATGCGCCGGGCGAAGCTGGGCCCGCCGGCTTCCAGGAGCGCCCCGCCGTTGCGCACGTACTCGGCGACGTTGGCGAGGTAGAGCTGGGGCAGCACGCCGCGGCGCCGGTAGCGGTCGAAGACGATGAGGTCGAACTCGTCGATCTTCACCTCGAAGAGTTCGCGCGTGGGGAACGCGATCAGCGACAGCTCGTCGATGGGCGTGCCGTCCTGCTTGGAGGGCGGACGGAGAATGGTGAAGTGGACGAGGTCCACCGAGGGATCGGACTTGAGCAGGTGGCGCCAGGCCCGCTCGCCCGGATGCGGTTCGCCCGAGACCAGGAGCACGCGCAGCCGGTCGCGCACGCCGTTGATGGCCACCGCCGCCCGGTTGTTCGCCAGGGTGAGTTCGCGCGGCCCCTCGGCCACGGACATCTCCACGATGGTGCGCCCGCGGTGCTTGATGGGCACCTGCACCGTCTGTGGCTCGCCCACGGGCACGCGCACACGCTGCGGCTGGCCGCCGTCACGGGCGATGCGCAGCTCGGCCGTGCCGCCGCTTTCCGGGCCCTCGGGCAGGTCCTCGACGGCCACGGTCACCGAGACGGACTTCCCCACAATGCCGTAGCTGGGCGCGTCGCTGACGGTCAGGCGCCGATCGCCCTCGTCGGGCTCGCCCGTAAGCAGGAGGTGTACGGGGGCGTCCGCGCCAAACTTGGCGGCGGTTTCCGGGACGTCGTGGATCTGCCCGTCGCTGACCACGACCACCCCGGCCAGTCGGTCGTCGGGGATCTCGCTGAGCGCGCGCCGGACGTCATCGAACAGCCGGGTCCCGCCACCCTCGCTCGGGCGCTGGCGCGATCCCGCCTCGATCATGCGTACCCGGGTGTTGCGCAGGTCCGGCCAGCGCGTCTCCAGCTCGTCCAGGATCGCCTGCGTCTGTTGCGGCCGCTCGGCGATTTCCTGGCTCGCCGAGCGGTCCACCGCGACCAGCGCGATGTCGGGCAGCGGCTCGCGCTCCTCCTGCACGATCGTGGGATTGGCCAGCACGCCCAGCACCGCAGCGGCGGCAAGGCCGCGCCAGACCGCCCCGCGCGCCCGGCGCCACAGGGCAACGCCCACCAGTCCGGCAGCGAGCACGGCGAGCGCGACCAGCAACGCGACCGGCAGCAAGGGATCCCAGGTGATGCTCAGCGCACCGCTCATTGGCCCAGGCGCTCCAGAATCGCGGGGACATGGACCTGATCGGCCTTATAATTGCCGGTCAGGGCATACATGACGATGTTCACGCCGACCCGGCGCGCGATTTCGCGCTGGCGCTCGCCGCCCGGCGTGACGGCGAAGCGCGGCCGGCCGCGCGCGTCCACGGCCCAGGCGCCGGCCCAGTCACTGGCGCCGATGATCACCGAGGCCACGCCGTCACCGGCGGCGTCGCGCGTGTCCTCGACCCATACCCGGCTGCCGGCGTAGCGACCGGGGAAGTCCTGAAGAAGGTAGAACGCCTTGGTCAGGACGTGCTCGCCGCCCACGCGGCGCAACGGCGGCATCTCGACGTCGCGCGTCAGCCGCTTGAGGGCCTGCGACCCCGCCGAGCCGCCGCCCATCAGACTGCCCGCCCCGGACGGCTCGCGCAGGTCGAACACGATCGTCCCGCCCGACTGCATGAAGTCGGTGACCTTGCGCGCCGCCTTGCTGGTCAGGTCGGGCTGCGCGGCGGTCACCGGCCAATACAGCAGCGGAAACACGTTCAGGGGGTCGCGGCGCAGGTTGACGCCCATGGGCGAACCCGGTTCCACGGCCGTGCGCCGCGTGAGCACCCGCGACAGGCCTTCCAGGCCCTGCCGCGATACGTCGTCGATCCCCGGTTGGCCCGTCTCGACGTAGGCCAGGTGCGTTTTCAGGCTCGCCTTGCGGGCGTATTCCGTGGCTGGATCCGCCTGTCCCAGCGCCGGACCCGTCGCCACGAGCGTCCCGACCAGCGCCAGCAGCAGTGCCGCAGTCGCGCCGCCACGCGCAGAAGAACCGCCCGTGCCGCCCGGCCGCTGGGGCAGCAGCCCGCGCAACCACAGCGCCACCAGCAGGTCGACCAGGAGCAGCAGAAGCGCCGCCGCCAGCAGCCACGGGCCCAAGCGCTGCTCCGGCTCCTCGGCGAAGGTGTCCACCACCACCCCCGGCGGCAGATCGGTCAGCGGCGCCAGCTCGCCGGCCACCGCGGGTCCCAGGTTGTGCGCACGGCGCGCCCCCTGTTGGCCATAGATCCCCGGCGGATACGCCGGCGCGATTGTATTCGCCGCGAGCGCATCGCGGCTCAGCGCGCGCACGCCGTCGCCCGGCGCCACGCGCTCGCCGAAGCCGTCGAGGACGAAATGGGGCGCGAGCGTGCCCGAACCTTCGCCACCGCCCGGACCACTCGCCCCGGCCCCCATGGCGCTGATGCGCCGGAGCATCTGCACGAACACGCCCGAGAGCGGCAGGTTGGACCAGCGTGTGTTGGCCGTGGTGTGCACCAGCACGACCCAGCCCTGCCCGCGCGGTGTCGCCGTGACCAGGGGCGTGCCGTCGGTCAGCCGTGCCCAGGTGAGCTTGTCCAGGTCGAGCGAGGGCTCGGCCAGAACCTGCCGTTCCACCGCAACGTCCGGCGGGATCGAGATCCCGGCGAACGGGCTGTCCGCGGGGAACGGCGCGAGGGTCGCCGGCGCGCTCCAGCTCATCGTACCGCCCAGCGCGCGGCCACCGCGACGCAGGGGCACCGGCAGCAGCGGCGCTTCGGGGCCGGTGGCCGGCTTGCCGGCGAGCTGATCGGCCAGCTTCGGACCGGCGAAGCGCAGCAACACGCCACCCGCGTCGACCCAGCCCGCAACGCGGTTGCGCAACTCCGGACGCAGCGGGCCGCGGTCGGCGAGCACCAGCATGCCCGTGTCGCGCTCCAGAAGGGCCCCGATGCCGTCGCGCCGGACCTGCGCATAGGGCTGGAGCGCGCGCTCCAGGTAGTACAGCTCGGAGAGCAGCGGCTGCGCCGCATCGTCCCCGGCGCCGCTCGCCAGGCCCACGGGCTGCCGCCGCCAGCGCGCGTCCAGCAGCGCCACCGCCCCGGCGTGGCTTTCCGCGCGAAGCGTCATGCGCGCGACGCGGTTGCGCAGCTCCAGGGGCAGGTCGAGTTTCGCCTCGGCCGTGGTGGCGTCCTTCCCGAATTGGGCGGGCGCGCTGCCCAGTACCGTGCCGTCCGCGGCCCGCGCGAGCACGGTCACGGTCTCTTCCGTGCCCGCCGCGGCGCGGGTTACCGGGACCGCCAGCGCCGTTCCCGCGGCCGACGGCGGGCGCACCACCGCCGCCGTCGCCGACGGATCGGGACGGCGCACGTCCAGCCGGCCCAGCCGCTGCAGTTCGGTGGCGAAGGCGCGTGCGCCCGGCGCCGCCAAGCCGTCGGCGAGCCAGACGGCGTGTGCCGAGCCCGAAACCGCCATGTCGGCGACCACCTCGCGGGCCGCGGCCAGGTCGCGCGGCCAGGGCCGGGGTTCCAGGGCGCCCAGGCGCTCCGCGGCCCGGTTGGGCGACATGGGTTCGCTGGCCGTTATGGGCTCGCCCGCGCGCGGCCGCGCGGTGGTGAGCAGGATGACGCGGCGGTCGTCGCGGCGCGCCCGGTCGAGCATGGCGCGCGCGCTCTGCATGCGCTCGGACCAGCTCTTGCCGGCGGCCCAGCCGGTGTCGATCGCGAGGACGAGCGGGCCGCTGCCCGCGAGCTTCGCCGCGGGGTGCAGCGTGGGGCCGGCAAGGCCGAGGATCACCAGCGCCGCGGCGAGCATACGCAACGCCAGAAGCCACCAGGGCGTGCGCGCCGGCGTTTCCTCCGGCGGGGTCAGGCCCAGCAGCAGGCGCAGCCCGGGAAAGCGTACGCGCTTGGGCGCGGGGGGCGTGACCCGCAGGAGGTACCATAACGCGGGCAGCCCGATCAGGGCGAGCAGGAGCCACGGCTGGATGAACGCGAAGGTGCTGGTCAACGGCATGCTCGTCGGTCCCGCCGCCGCATCACGGCCCCGTGTGCGCGGACAGGGCGTTGTAGATGGCGAGCAGCGCGCTCTCCGGCCGCCGATCCGTGCGGTGGCGCAGCAGGCGGCAGCCGGCGTGCCGCGCGATGGCCTGGAGCTGCTCCATGTGCGCGTTCAGCCGCTGGCGATAGCTGCCGCGCACGTCCGCCACACGCGAGAGCAGCCACGCCCCTTCACCCTCGGTCCCCTCGAAGCGGACTCGCCCGTCATAGGGCAGATCCTCCTCCGCCGGATCGAGCACCTGAACGAGACAGCCCTGCACGCCGCCCGCCGCAAGAGCGTGGAGCCGCTGCGCGACGGAGTCCAGCGGCGCCAGAAAATCGCCCAGGAGCACCACCTGGCCGTGCCGCGGCACGGGAACCGCGGGCGGGAGGCTATCCGCATCCTGCGCGCCCTGCTCGTCCAGCAGCATGGCCATGCGGCCCAGCGTCCCCTGGCCGGCGCGCGGGGTCACGCCGCTGCCCAGCAGGCTGACGTGCTCGCCCGCCCGAATCATCAGCACCATCAGCGCCAGCGTCAGCAGCTCCGCACGCTCGCGCTTTGTCGGCAGGCTCTCGGCCGAGCGCCAGGCCATGGACGGCGAGCCGTCACGCCAGAACCACACCGACTGCGCCGCCTCCCACTCCGTCTCGCGGACGAAGACGCGGTCGCTCTTCGCCGAGCGACGCCAGTCGATGCGCGGCGTGGGGTCGCCGGGCTGGTACTCGCGGTATTGCCAGAACGTCTCGCCCTGGCCCACGCGCCGGCGGCCGTGGACGCCCTGGGCGACGGTGGCAGCGACGCGCTCGGCGTGCAGCAGCAGCGGCGGCAGGGTGCCGCCGAGCTGTTCCGCGCGCTGGCGCGCCGGGAGGACCGAACGGCGGGGGGCGGCGCGTTGTGCCGGGGTCACGGGCGCTCCGTCGCGACAGTGGCCGGGTTCGCGGTCATTGCAGCGGCGCGCACAGACGCCGGATGGCGTCGTCCAGGGTGGCGCCCTCGGCGCGCGCGGTGAAGGTCAGCGCCATGCGGTGGCGCAGAATGGGGTGCGCCAGCGCCAGGACGTCATCGATCGAGGGCGCGTACCTGCCGCCCATCAGCGCGCGGGCGCGGACCGCCAGCATGAGCGCCTGGCTGGCGCGCGGCCCGGGCCCCCAGGCGATCTGCTCGGGCACCTCCGGGATGTCGCTGCTCTCCGGCCGGCCGTTGCGGACCAGCGCGAGAATCGCCTCGACCACGCTTTCGCCCACAGGCACCCGGCGCACCAGCCGCTGCGCGTCCATCAGCTCGTGCGGCGTCATCACCCCGGTGATCTCGGCGCCCTGCGCACCCGTGGTGGCGATCAGCATCTGGCGCTCGGCCTCGATGTCCGGATAGCCAACGTTGATCTCCATGAGAAAGCGGTCGAGCTGAGCCTCGGGCAGCGGATACGTGCCCTCCTGCTCCAGCGGATTCTGCGTCGCCAGAACGTGGAAGGGCTGCGGCAGGTCGTGGGGATGCCCGGCGACGCTGACGCGGTGTTCCTGCATCGCCTGGAGCAGCGCGGACTGCGTGCGCGGGCTGGCGCGATTGATCTCGTCCGCCATGAGGAGTTGGGAGAACACCGGCCCAGGGATGAAGCGGAACTGGCGCCGGCCTTCCGCATCCTCCTCAAGCACCTCGGAGCCCAGGATGTCCGCGGGCATCAGGTCGGGCGTGCATTGCACGCGCTTGTCGTCCAGGCCGAAGACGGTGCCCAGCGTGGCGACCAGGCGCGTCTTGGCCAGGCCGGGCACCCCGATCAACAACGCGTGGCCGCCGCAGAGCAGCGTGACCAGCGTTTGATCCACGACGTCCTGTTGACCGAAAATCACATGGCCGACGCGCTCGCGCACGGCTTGAAGCTGGCCGCCCAGGCGCTCGATGGCCTCGGCGAGGTCGCTGTCGGCAGCCGCGCCGCCCGGAGGGTGCGCGGCGGAGAAACTGGGATCGGTGGCCACGGCTATCGTGTTCCCATCGCCTGTGCTAGGTGCGTTGAACCCGTATCATCCGGAGCGAGGCAATCATGTCCGGCCCCTTCGGCATGCCGTCGAGAATAAGGCCCCGCCTGCCCGCTGACGAGGGGGCGGCCGGCGCCGGCGCATCCCCGGAGCTTGCGAGCCTCGAGGGCACCGGGCACATGCGTATCGCCCGGGACGGTACGTGGTACCACGAGGGCGGCCCGATACGCCGCAGGAAATTGGTACAGCTCTTCGCCGGTATTCTCCGGCGCGAGGCCGACGGCGGCTACTGGCTGGTCACGCCGGCCGAGCGCGTCCGGGTCGAGGTGGACGACGCCCCGTTCGTTGCGCAAGAACTCCATCGTGGGAGCAACGGCCCGAATCAGGTCCTGACCTTCCGGACGAACCTCGACGACTGGGTCGCCGCGGACGTGAACCATCCTATCTTTATGACCACCTCCCCTGCGACGGGCGAAATATGCCCCTATATCCGGGTAAAGGCCGGCCTGGACGCGCTCATTGCGCGCTCCGTCTTCTATGAGCTGGCCGACATCGCCGCGGCCGGGGCCGACGGCGAGCCGGGGGAGGCTGAGCTGGGCGTATGGAGCCACGGAACCTTCTTTCCACTGATGCCGATGCGGTAAGCGCCGCGCCGGCGCTCGACGAAGCGGAAGCGCTGCGCCGCCTGCGCACCCACGCGCCGCTGTGCGCGGCCGCCGAGACGGACCGGGGCGCGGCCCGGCGGCGCGGCGACGACGACCTGAATCCGGGTTTCCTGGAACGCATGCCCGCATTCCGGCCCGCGGCGGTGCTGGTCCCGCTGGTGCGCCGCCCGGATGCGCTGCACGTTCTCTTCACCCGGCGCACGCCGAACCTCAACGCCCACGCCGGGCAGATCTGCTTTCCGGGCGGGCGCGTGGAGACGCAGGACAACGGACCCCGCGCCACGGCCCTGCGCGAAACCGCGGAGGAAATCGGCCTGGCCAGCGATGCGGTGCATCTGACGGCCCAGCTCGACCCCTATCACACGCGCACCGGGTTCGCGGTGACGCCGTTCGTCGGGGTGCTCGACCCGCCCGCCGCGCTGCAGCCGGACCCGGCCGAGGTGGCCGAGGTCTTCGAGGTCCCCCTGACCTTCATCCTTCACCCGAAGAGCCGGGAAACGCACAGCGTGACCGTGCGCGGTGCGGCGCGCCAGTACCATGTGTTTCCCTACGGCCCGTATTATATCTGGGGGGCGACGGCGGGCATGCTGGTCAACCTCGCCGAGGTCCTGCGCCGGCCGTGCTGAGGCAAACCCCGTAGGTACCAGGCGGTCATGCTGAAAAAGATCCTGACGATTGTCCTACCCATCGCCCTGCCGTTCCTGCTCTACTTCGCCTATGTCGCGCTGGCGAAGCGGGGCGCCGGGGCGTCGGGGCGGGTCCCGAGCCTGTCCGATTCCCCGTGGCCCTGGCTGGGCATGAGCGGCGTCGCGCTCATGGCGGCGGTGCTGATCAGCTACCGGTTCGTCTTCTCGGAAACCGGCGGCCCGGGCGCGACGGTGGTTCCGGAACGCTACATCGACGGCCAGATCCAGGACTATCAAATTCGCGAAAAGCAGGACATCGACGCCGCCAACGGACCATGACCGAACCGCCGCCGGTGGATGCACCCTCGCCCAATCACGAACCGCGGCCCGCCGGCCGGTGCGCGGACACGTTGATCCTGCACTACACCGGCATGGCGAGCGGGGAAACGGCGCTGGCACGCCTGCGCGACCCGGCAGCGAAGGTCTCCGCACACTATCTCATCGAAACCGACGGCACGGTTTACGCCCTCGTTCCCGAGGGCCGGCGCGCTTGGCACGCGGGTGTCTCGGCCTGGGGCGGCGCGTGCGACATCAACGACCGCTCCATCGGCATCGAGCTGGTGAACCCGGGCCACGACCTCGGCTACCGCCCGTTCCCGGAGCCGCAGATGGCGGCGCTCATCGCGCTGGGCCGGGCGATCCGGGCGCGCCATCCCATCCCCTCCCATCGCGTCCTGGGGCACAGCGACGTCGCCCCGCAGCGCAAGCTCGACCCGGGCGAGCTGTTCAACTGGGAGCGCCTGGCGGCGCACGGGCTCGGCGTGGTCCCCGTGCCGGCCCCGCCACCCGCCGAGCTTCCCGCCGTCGCCTGGTTCCGCGATCAGCTCGCCGCCGTGGGCTACGCCGTACCCGGGGGCAACGGCTGCGACTCGGCGACGCGCAACGTCCTCGCCGCATTCCAGCGGCACTTCCGGCGCGAGGATGTCACCGGCACGCGCGATTCCCAGACGGCCGCGCGGCTGCTCGGCCTGCGGCGCCAGCTTGAAGCCCGCGCCGCCGTCGCTTAAGTCTCCCCCGGTGTCAGACGGCCGGATGGTCGCTCGGCGCCCGCCCTTGCCGGGGCAGGCGCCGGGAGGAAAGTCCGGGCTCCACGGAAGCACGGTGCCGGGTAACGCCCGGCGGGGGTAACCCCAGGGAAAGTGCCACAGAAAGCAAACCGCGCCGCCCGTCCCGCCGCGCGCGGGGCTGCGGCGCAAGGGTGAAAGGGTGCGGTAAGCGCGCACCGCGCCCCTGGCAACAGGGGCGGCACGGTAAACCCCACCGGGAGCAAGACCATGTAGGGGTGGCCGCCGTCCCATGTCATCCCATGACGTGGCGGACGGCAGGCGGGCTTCCGCGCCGCCACCCGGGTCGGTCGCGCGAGGCGTCCGGCAACGGGCGTCCCAGAGGAATGGCCATCGCCCGTCCTTCCGGACGGGTACAGAACCCGGCTTACAGGCCGTCTGGCACCCAATCGGGCCGCTTGTTCCCCCATTCGTCTTAGCATCCTGCAAGTCCCTGACATGCCCAATTCCACCGGGATTTGGCCACATTCCCGAAAAATCGGCTTAATCGCAGGGTCTACCCCGCAGCGCTACCCCGATGCGGGTGCGAACATTAAGTGAACGTAAGTCGACGAACCCGCCGAAACCCCGGGATTTCGGGGCCTTCGCCCCTGTCATACCAAAATAGGGCAGCGACGAAATTTAAAAATCGACTGAGGATCTTGATATTGCCGCATTGTTTATTTGGCGGCTGCGTTGACTCCCAACCGATCCCATGATATCCCAAAAAAACCCAGGCAGTGGCGGATGAAACCATGCGATCCCGACGCCACGGCCCGGGTAGGGGCGGATCACCGGTTTCCGGGGGCGTCGTGTGGCCATCTTCGTCGGCACGCACGAGAACAAGGTCGACCGCAAGGGCCGCGTCTCCGTGCCCGCGAAGTTCCGCGAGGCGGTCGCGGGGCAGGCGTTCCATGGCGTGGTGGTCTACCGCCATTATGAGCTTCCGGCCCTCGAGGGCTGCGGGATGGACCAAATGGAGGCTTACGTCGAACAAATGGACGCCTTCGATCTGTTCTCAAACGACCACGAGGACCTGGCAACCATTCTGTTCGCGGAGTCCGAGCAACTGAGCTTCGACGGCGAGGGGCGCATCATGCTGCCGCCGGCGTTCATGGAATACGCCGGCATCACCGAGCGCGCGGTCTTCGCCGGCAAGGGCAAGCGGTTCCAGATCTGGGAACCTTCGGCCTTCGCGGCCGAGCGCGACCGGGCGCGCCAGCGGGCGCGCGACAAGGGGCTTACGCTGCCGCAGAAGCAGGGCGCGCGACAGGCGGCGGAATGACGGAGGCGGCGAGACGTGGCTGCGCCGGATCGCCATACGGCCAACACCACGCCCCCGGGCGAGCACGCGCCGGTCATGGCCGCGGCCGTTCTGGACGCGCTGGTCCCGCGCGACGGCGGCGTCTATGCCGATGCCACGTTCGGCCGCGGCGGCTATAGCCGAGCCATCCTGGCCGCCGCCGACACCACCGTGTGGGCAATCGACCGCGATCCGGAAGCCGTGCGCTTCGGCGAATCCCTGGCCCGGCAATATCCCGGCCGTCTGCGCATGATCCAGGGTCGGTTCGGCGAGCTGGACGCCCTGCTCGACGCACACGGCGCCGCACCGGTCGACGGGGTGGCTTTCGACCTCGGAGTCTCCACGCCGCAACTGGACACCCCCGAGCGCGGTTTCGCCTTCCAGCACGACGGGCCGCTCGACATGCGCATGGGATGCGACGGGCCGACGGCGGAAGCCGTGGTCAACGAGCTGAGCGAGGCGGATCTCGCCCGGCTCATCTGGGACTACGGCGAGGACCGCAAGGCCCGGCGCATCGCCCGGGCCATCGTGCGCGCGCGCCGGGAATCGCCGATCACGCGAACGGGCGCGCTCGCGGAGGTGGTGCGCCGCGCCGCCGGCGCCCCCAAGGGCGACGCCATCGACCCGGCGACACGCACGTTCCAGGCGCTGCGCATCCACGTCAACGACGAGCTGGGCGAGCTGCGGCGCGGCCTGCAGGCGGCCGAGCGCGCGCTGCGCACGGGCGGCCGGCTCGTCGTCGTGGCCTTCCACTCGCTGGAAGACCGGCTGGTCAAGCGCTTCCTGCGCGAGCGCAGTGGCAACCTTCCGCGCGGCTCGCGGCACAGCCCCGTCCCCGACGCGGCGGCCGGCCCCGCCCCCACCTTTACCTTGCTGCAGCGCACCGCGCGCAAGCCCGACCGGACGGAAGCGGCGGCCAACCCGCGCGCGCGCTCTGCGCGGCTGCGCGCGGCCGAGCGCACGACCGCCCCGGCCTGGCCGGTCGGCGCCGGTGACGCGGGAGGTGGCGCATGATCCGTTTCGGCCTGGTCATCTGGCTTATCGTTGCGACGGGCGTCGCCGTGGGGCTGTACCACGTCAACTATCGCGTGAAAGAGCTTCAGGAAGAACTGAAACGGGTGGAGCGCGACATCAAGCAGGAGCGCGAGCGGCTTCACGTCCTGGAGGCGGAGTGGAGCTATCTCAACCGGCCCTCGCGGCTCGCAAGGCTGGCGCGCAAACACCTGCACATGGAGACGCTTCAACCCGAGCAGATCGTCCGGGTCGAGCAGCTTCCCCCGCGCATCACCCGGCGCGAGATGCCGCGACCCGGCGGTCCCGAAGCGCGCGGTGACGGCGAGGATGCCGTGCCGCTGCCGCGCGCCAAGCCGTGGTCGCTGGAGCCCCAGCTTTCCGCCGCAACGCCGTTCGCGCCCGGGGAGGACGCGCCATGACCCAGGATTCATCGCAGCGTCCCCTGCGCCCGTGTCAGCCGCGCGAGGCAGCGCCGCCGCGGGGCTGGCGCGGCTGGTTGCGCGGCGGCGGACGCACCGTGCGTCTGGAGACCGGGCGGACGCGCCTGCTCGTGACGGGGTTGGTGTTCGCCTGCGCGTTTGCGGTGCTGGGACTGCGCGTGCTCGACGTCGCGGTGCTGCGCGGCGCGCCCGAGCCGGCCGTGGCCCAGCGCGACGCCGCCCGCGTCGAGCCCTCGCGGCGCGCCGACATCGTCGACCGCAACGGACATGTCCTGGCGACCAGTCTCCCCGCGCCGTCGCTCTACGCCAATCCGCGCGAGATCGCCGAGCCCGAGCGCGTGGCCGCGCGCCTGGCGGAGATCCTGCCCGAGCTGTCGCAGGCCCGGGCGGCCCGGCGCATGGCCACCGACCGCGCGTTCATCTGGATCAAGCGCGGGCTCACACCCCGCCAGCAGGCGCGCATCAACCGCCTGGGTGTTCCGGGCCTGTACTTCCGCACCGAGTCCAAGCGGGTCTATCCGCAGGGCAAGCTGACCGCGCACGTGGTCGGGCTCACCGATCCCGATGGCCGCGGCATCGCAGGCGTCGAGAAAACCTTCGACGACCTGCTGCGCACAGCCCGTCGGCCGCTCGAACTCTCTCTCGACCTGCGCGTGCAGCACATCCTGACCGACGAGCTGTCGCGCACCATCCAGGCCTTCCAGGGCATCGGCGGCGCCGGGCTGGTGATGGACGCGCGCACCGGCGAACTGGTGGCGATGGCCTCGCTGCCCAGCTTCGACCCCGATTCCCCGGGGCGCGCCAGCGAGGCTGCGCGCTTCAACCGCGCCACCCTCGGCGTCTACGAGATGGGCTCCGTGTTCAAGGTGTTCACCATGGCCGGCGCCATCGACCGGGGCGTGGTCGAGCTGGGCGACCGGTTCGACGTGTCCCGGCCCATTCGAACCGGCGGCTTTAGCATCCGGGACTTCAAGCCGAAGGACGCCAAGCTGACGGTGCCCGAGATCTTCATGCACTCCTCCAACATCGGCACCGCCAAGATCGCGCGTGAAATGGGCACTGAGACGCAGCAGGCGACGCTGCGCAAGCTCGGCCTGACCACGCCGGCACAGGTGGAGCTGCCCGAGGTGGGCGACCCCATGGTCCCGACGCCCTGGCGGCCCATCAACACGCTGACCATAAGCTACGGCCACGGCCTGGCGGTGACGCCGCTTCAGCTCACTTCGGCGGTGGCGGCCACGGTCAACGGCGGCGTCCGGCGCACGCCCACGCTCCTGGCACGCAACGATTCCGAGACCATCCCGGGCGAACGCGTGCTCAAGGCGTCGACCTCACGGACCATGCGGCGCATGATGCGTCTCGTGGTCGCCTACGGCACGGGCGAGAAGGCGGACGCGCGCGGCTACCGCATCGGCGGCAAGACGGGTACGGCGGACAAGCTCGCCGACGGACGCTACAGCAGCGACGCCCACATTGCCTCGTTCGTCGGCGCCTTCCCCATCGACGATCCACGCTACGTGATCTTCGCCATGGTCGACGAGCCCAAGGGGCAGTCGCGGACCTTCGGCTACGCCACGGGCGGCTGGGTCGCCGCGCCCCTGGTGCGCCGGGTCGTCGAACGCGCCGCGGGGATCCTGGGCGTCCCGCCACAGGGCCCAGCGCACACGCCGGAGAAGGACGATCACCCGCTGTTGGTGAAGGCACGGGCGCAAGGCGAGGACGGCAACGTTGCGGCTGATTGATCTCATCGACGGCACGAGCGCGCGCATGACCGGCCCCATGCTGGACGGCGAGCAGGACGTGACCGCGCTGACCGAGGACAGCCGTGCGGTCACGCCCGGGGCGCTGTTCGCCGCCCTGCCCGGCACGCGCGTTCACGGCCGCGCGTTCATCGGCGACGCCATACGGCGCGGCGCCGTGGCCGTGCTCGCCCGGGACGGCACCGCCCTGCCCCCCGACGCGGAAACGGCCGCGCTTGTGACCAGCCCGCGCCCGCGCCAGGCCTTCGCCCGGATGGCTGCCCGCCTGGCCCCCCGGCAACCGGAGGTGATTGCCGGGGTGACGGGCACCAACGGCAAGACCTCCGTGGCCGCGTTCACCCGCCAGATCTGGTCTGCGGCCGGGTACCACGCGGCCAGCCTGGGCACCCTGGGCCTGGTGCCGCCTGTGGTCACCGGCCCCGGGAACCTGACCACGCCCGACCCGGTCTCGCTCCACCGCTGTCTGGATGCCCTCGCGGGCAAGGACGTCGACCATCTCGCCGTCGAGCTGTCCAGCCACGGCCTCGCCCAGGAGCGCGTCGACGGGCTCGCGCTGACGGCCGGGGCGTTCACCAATCTGAGCCAGGACCACCTGGACTACCACGGCGACATGGAGACCTATTTCCGCGCCAAGGCGCGGCTCTTCGCCGAGCTGCTGCCGCCCGATGGCACCGCCGTGGTCAACGCGGGCACGCCGCAAAGCGGCGCGCTCGCGGAAATCTGCCGGCAGCGCGGGCACACCCTGTGGACCTACGGCGGCGACGCCGACGCCACGCTGCGCCTGGACTCGCGCACTGCGGACCCGACGGGTCAGGACATCCAGATCACGGCCTTCGGCCATGTCAGCCAGGTGCGGCTGCCCCTGGTGGGCCAGTTCCAGGCGATGAACGCCCTGGCCGCGCTGGGTCTGGCGGTCGCCGGCGGGACGGCGCTTTCGACCGCGCTCGGCGCGCTGGAACAGCTTCAGGGCGCGCCCGGCCGGCTCCAGCGGGTCGCCGACACGGCCTCGGGCGCGGCCGTGTTCGTCGATTACGCCCATTCGCCGGACGCCCTTGCGACGGTCCTGGAGGCGCTGCGCCCGCACGCGCGCGGCCGGCTGATCGTGGTGTTCGGCGCCGGGGGCGACCGCGACCGCGGCAAGCGCCCCGAGATGGGGCGCATCGCCGTGGCGCGTGCGGACCGTGTGATCGTCACCGACGACAACCCGCGCAGCGAGGACCCGGCGGCGATCCGGCGCGCCATCCTGGACGGCGCGCCCGGCGCCGGGGAGATCGGCGACCGCGCCGCCGCCATCCGGGCGGCCGTGACCGGGCTGGCCGCGGGCGACGTCGTGCTGATTGCCGGAAAGGGTCACGAAACCGGCCAAATTGTCGGCGAGACCACCCTGCCGTTCGACGACACCGAGACGGCCCGCACGGCCGTCGCCGAGCAAGAGGCAGGTGGGACGCCATGACACGCCAACCGCTTTGGACCGCCAAGACCGCCGCACAGGCGACGGGGGGCCGGACCGCCGGCACCTGGACCGCCACCGGCGTGTCCATCGACAGCCGCACCCTCGAACCGGGGGATCTCTTCGTCGCCTTGCAAGGGCCCAACTTCGACGGCCACCGCTTCGTCCGCGATGCGCTGGAAAAGGGCGCGGCGGCGGCCGTCGTGCACGCCGTGCCGCCGGAGGTTCCGGCCCAGGCCCCGCTCCTGGAAGTCCGGGACACGCTCGCCGCCCTGGAAAACCTGGGCCGGGCCGCCCGCCGGGCCAGCGGGGCGCAGGTCGTGGGGGTCACGGGAAGCGTTGGCAAGACGGGCACGAAAGAGGCCCTGGCCGCGTGCCTCGCCGAGCAGGGCCGCACCCATGCGGCGACGGGCAGCTTCAATAACCATTGGGGTTTGCCGCTGACCCTGGCCCGTCTGCCCGTCGACGCCGACTACGCCGTGGTCGAAATGGGCATGAACAATCCCGGCGAACTGGCGCGGCTGACCGAAATGGCGCGCCCGGACGTCGCCCTGATCACCACGGTGCAGGCGGCGCATATCGAGAACTTCGATTCCGTCGCCGCGATCGCAGAGGCCAAGGCGGAGATCCTCGATGGCGTAACCGCGGACGGCGCGGCCGTGCTGCCACGCGACAACCCCCACTACGCGATCCTTGCCGAACACGCCCGCGCGCACGGCATCGACCGCGTGTTCGGCTTCGGCGCACACCCGGACGCCGCGGTGCGCCATATCGAGTCGGCCGTGCACGCAACCTATTCCACCGTCCGCGCCGAGGTATGCGACCGGACACTGGCCTTCACGGTTTCCCTGCCGGGCCGGCACTGGGTCGACAACGCCCTGGGCATCCTCGCGGTGGTCGAGGCGCTGGGGGCGGACACGGCGCAGGCGGCGGGCACCCTGGGCAAGCTGTCGGCGCCCGCCCGCCGTGGCGAGCGCCACACGGTGACCTGCCACGACGGCAGCTTCGAGCTGATCGACGATAGCTACAACGCCAACCCCAGTTCCATGCGCGCCGCATTGGCGGTGCTGGGCGCGGCCGAGGGCGCGCGCCGCCTGGCCGCGCTGGGCGACATGAAGGAGCTGGGCGCGGATAGCGCGCGCTACCACGCCGATCTGGCCGATCCGATCGCAAGCGCGGGGGTCGATCTGGTGTTCACCTGCGGCAACGAAATGGCGGCGCTGCGCGACGCACTGCCGGCGTCACGGCGCGGCGCCCACGCCCCGACCTCGGCCGAGCTGGCGTCGCAGGTCGCGGCGGCGGTGCGCCCCGGCGACACGGTGCTCGTCAAGGGTTCCGCCGGCGCGTGCATGGGCGAGGTCGTGGCCGCCCTGCGCGCCCTGGCCCAGGGCGAGCGAACAAACCCGTCGGATTCGGCCGGCAGCGGGGAGGTGCGCTGAGCCATGCTGCACAATCTCCTCACGCCGCTGGCCGACGAGTTCATCCTGTTCAACCTGTTCCGCTACCTGACCTTCCGCAGCGGCGCGGCGACGCTGACCGCGCTGATGGTCTCCTTCATCATCGGTCCCTTCCTGATCCGCTGGCTCAAGAGCAAGCAGCACGCGGGCCAGCCCATCCGCGACGACGGGCCGGAGGGGCATCTGCTGACCAAGCAGGGCACGCCCACCATGGGCGGCACCCTGATCCTGCTTGCGGTGTCCATATCGACGCTGCTCTGGGCCGACCTGGGCAACGGCTTCGTCTGGGTGATCCTGTTCATCACCCTCGGCTTCGGCGGGGTCGGCTTCGCCGACGACTACCTCAAGCTCACCCGGCGCAACCACAAGGGCGTGCCCGGCAAGGTCCGGCTGGGCGCGGAATTCGCCATCGCCGGCATCGCCGCCGCATGGGTGATCTACCTCACCAGCGACCAGCTCGAGACCGCGCTTGCCGTACCGGTGTTCAAGGACGTGCTCGTCGACCTGGGCTGGGGTTTCCTGGCCCTGGCCGCGCTGGTCATCGTGGGCGCGTCGAACGCGGTGAACCTCACCGACGGCCTGGACGGGCTGGCCATCGTGCCGGTGATGATCGCCGCGGGCTGCTTCGCGCTGATCGCCTACCTCGTGGGGAACACGATCTTCGCGGACTACCTGCAGATCCACTACGTCGCGGGCACCGGCGAGCTGGCCGTTTTCTGCGCCGCCCTGGTGGGCGCCAGCCTCGGGTTCCTGTGGTTCAACGCACCGCCCGCGATGGTGTTCATGGGCGACACGGGCTCGCTGTCCTGCGGCGGCGCGCTGGGCGGCATCGCGGTGATTACCAAGCACGAGCTCGTGCTGGCGATCATCGGCGGGCTGTTCGTCCTGGAGACGGTCTCGGTGATGGTCCAGGTGGTCTCGTTCCGCCTGACCGGGAAGCGCATCTTCCGCATGGCGCCGCTCCACCACCACTTCGAGAAGAAGGGCTGGCGCGAGGAGACCATCGTCGTGCGCTTCTGGATCATCGCCGCGATCCTGGCGTTGATCGGCCTGTCCACGCTCAAGCTGCGATGACGCGAGGCGCGATGATCCGGCTGTCGGGCATACGGGATACGGCGATCGCGGTTTTCGGCCTGGGCCGGTCCGGGCTGAGCGCCGCGCGCGCCCTGCACGCGAGCGGGGCGGACGTGCGCGCCTGGGACGACGCGCCCGCGCGCCGCGCCGAGGCCGAGGCGGCGGGTGTGCCCCTGGTCGATCTCCACGCCGCGGATTTTACACGGATCGCGACACTCGTGCTCGCCCCCGGCATCCCGCATGCCCATCCCGAGCCGCATCCGGTCGCGGCCAGGGCGCGCGCCGCGGGTTGCGAGATCGTGGGCGACATCGAGTTGCTGGGCCGCGCCGCGCCGCAGGCGCGCTACATCGGCGTCACCGGCACCAACGGCAAGTCCACGACCACGGCCCTGATCGGCCACCTCCTCGGCGAGGCCGGTATGGACACGCGCGTGGGCGGCAACCTGGGGCCGCCGGTCATGGACTTCGCGCCCGTCGGGCCGGAGACGGCCGTTGTGCTGGAGATGTCGAGCTATCAGCTGGAGCGCACGGCGAGCGTGCCCTTCGCCGTCGCGGTACTGCTCACCATCAGCCCGGATCACCTGGACCGGCACGGCGGGATGCCCGGCTACATCGCCGCCAAGCGGCGCATCTTCGCCCATCCGCCCGCGGGCGCCACGGCCGTGGTGGGCGTGGACGATCCCGTCTGCG
>CAJXKW010000010.1 GCA_913055855.1 uncultured Limimonas sp.
CAGAGTGCGCGTACAAACCAAATCTCCTTGTTTAGCCAAGAAATTTCATACCATATGCCTTACTGCACCACAAATTTAATTTATCGTGATGAATTTTTTCCTCAGTGATGTCAAATCGGAAGCGCGCTGATGGCGCTTGCTGAGCTCGGCGTGGACGAGAATCCATCGACATGGCCGGTGGAGGCGCTTGGCCGCTATGGGCTTGTGACCTATCGCGTCGAACAGTTGCCGACGGACCTGACCGATGTTGGTCGGGATTGGCACTGTTTTTCGGCCGCTTACCGCGCCATTGTGCGCTATCGCAATCCCGCAATGGCAGTCTAGGCCGAACATGTCGCCGGAAGGGGGCGCTAACCTTGGCGCTCCGCGTCCCTACGAGCACGATCGTCACGGTGGCGGCAACCGGGGCCTTCTGGATGGCGACGCGCCTGCCGGCGACGCCGAAGTCCGGCGCGGATTTGGAGCCGGTGAGCCGGTCGACCTGCGTGGTGTGGCAGTGATTGCGTTGCCGTGGGTCTGGGCCGTCCTTCCACTGCGTTGGATCGGACGGCGCGCGATTCAGCCGATGCTGCTCGACGACGGGGTCAAAGCCGAAGCCAACGCTTTCACCCATCCAAGACAACGCGAACCCCTGGCCCCTGCACTTTCCACCGCGGTTCGTAAGCCGTTGATGTTTCGTGCCGGGTTCGGTCGCAAACCGGTGGAAAGTGCGCAGGGTACAAACCATTGAGGAGCCCAAATTTTGGTGGCCTCGCATACTACATGCATCTGACTACGGATCAGAAGGTTGGGGGTTCGAGTCCTCCCCGGCGGGCCAGCTTAACGCCTTGATTTCCCAAAACAATTAGCCATCCTTCGGCGGATCGTAGACCACGCGCCTACGCCCCACCGGGATGTAGGGCGATCCCTCGCCGGACTGCCGCCACTTGCGGAGCGTGTCGTCGGTTATCCGCAGGTACGCCGCCGTCTCCTTTCACGTCCAAGGCCGCTCAGCCATCCCTACGCACCCTCCTCTCCGTCGACTGCCGCGCGGGCGGCGGCACGTCGTCGTACTTGGCGGCCGGCGTAGAGCTTGGCGATCCACCGCAGGGCCTCCGTCGCCGTCAGGTCTTTCCCGCCTTCGACCCCCTTGTCGTGAAGCGCCTCCTGGCCATGGCACGCCGCGCCACCGTTCAGGGCGAGCATGTGCTCACGCGCGAAGGCCAGCGCTCGCGCTTCGTCTACCTGATCGCCGAAGGAGAGGTCGCCGTCCGCGTGGGCGGCAACCTGTTGGCCACCCTCGGCGCCGGCCGCTTCGTCGGCGAAATCGGACTGATTGCGGATCGGCCGGCGACGGCAACGGCCGTTTTGACGGCCACGGCCGACCGGCCGGCGCGTTTGCTGGTCTGGTCACAGGCGGGCTTGCGCAAGCGCTTGACCAAGGACGACTTGCTGCGCAGCGCGATCCTGGCGGCCATCGGCGCGGATCTCGCGATCAAGATCGACCAGAACAACCTGATGGTGGCGCGACCGACCCCGGTCGAAGACCCGAACGCGGAATACACGCCAGCCAAGCTGATCACCCTGCCGGCGCCGGTTCAGTTCCGGCTGATGCGGCGCCGACGGCTTCCCGAGACGGGTCAGGATCCGGCGACAGCCAGCGATCCCTCGCCACCCGAGGCGGCCTGGCCGCGTTCCAGCACCGCAATGTCAACCGGCCAGTCGAACCCGTCCACGGCGCGCGGGCCCAACAACCTGTAAGCCTCGGCGTGGGCCCTGCCATCGGCGCCTTCGGCTGCGGCTCTGTCAAGCAATGTTCGGCTGACGGCAACGCTTGCACCGAGTTGGCGGGTGAGATCCTGAAGTCGGCTCGCCAGATTCACGGCGTCCCCGATAACGGCGAACTCGATGCGCCGGTCGGTGCCAACTTCGCCAAGGACGACGGGGCCAAAATGGGCACCGATTCCGACGCGAAGGGGCGTCCGGTGGTCGCGCGTGCGGTCGCCGTTCCAGGTGTCCATCATGGCGACCATCTCGGCCACGGCCATGGCGACCATCTCGGCCACGGCGGCCAGCGTCCGGCTCGCCTCACGTCCGTCCGGCAGGGGCGTGCCGAACGTCGCCATGAGGCCGTCACCCAGAAACTTTTCCAGCGTGCCGCCCTGGGCCAGGACGATCTCTGTCAGCCGGCCGTGCAGGTCGCGCAGCGTGGCCATCACCTCGACCGGCGCGTGCTGCGCGGAAAAGCGGGTGAAGCCGACGATGTCGGCGAACACCACGGACACTTCCTGCGCGCGGACCTCACCGATGGGCTCGTCGCGCGCGGCCAGGATGTCGACCATGTTGGGCGAGACGTGGCGGGCGAGATTGCGGCGGGCGCGCTCGATCGTCTTGATCTCCGTGATGTCCATGGCGACGGTCACGACGTGCCCGAGGGTGCCGTTACCGGTCCGTAGCGGCTGCTTGGTCTGCCACCACAGACGCTGCTGCCCGCGGGCATCCATGAACGGCCGTTCGACGAAGGGAATCCCCTCGCCGGACTCCAGCACGCCGCGGTCCAGGCGCGCTGATTCCCCGCCGTAGGCCGGGCCCGTGAAAGCGGCGCTCGGCTGCCCTACCGCCGACACCGGATCGGTCCCGTAAACCTCCGCCTGAAAGCGGTTCATCAGCACATAGCGCCCCGTGCAGTCCTTGACGTTGATGAGCGCCGGCACGGCGTCGATGACGCCCCGCAGCAAAGCCTGCTGATTGCGGTTCTCCGCCGCGGCGGCCTGCGCCAGATGCATGAGATGCCGGCCGCGGCGGACCTCGCCGAGCAGCAGCACGACCAGGATACTGGTCCCGAGCAGGGCGCCGCCGAGCAGGCCGAGCGCGTTCACAAGTTCACGGCGACGGGTGGCGTCGGCGTCCAGCGCGGCTTTTGTTTCAAAATGTACGGCGGCCACGGCGGCTTCGTGAAGCGCCGGGCGCAGGGCGCGCAGACGGGCGGCAATGGCCGACGCGGCCGGCGTATCGCCGTGCCTGAGCGTCACCACGTTCCCTTCGACGTCGGCGACCGCGCGCCGCGCCCGATCCAGGGCATGCTTGCCCTTGTCGACCCCGGCAACGCGTGCGGCGATCTCCCCGGCGGTGGCGACACCGAGTCGGCTCCAGAGCAGGTCGAAACGCAAAAGCAGGCGCTCGCGGTCAACCTCGGGCGAGCCGCGGCCGTAGGCGTTCAGAACCTCTAGGAACAGGGCCAGCTCGCGTTCGTTCTGCGCCATGTTCCAAACGATGTTTTCGTCGGGAAGAAGGGCAAGCGCCCGTTCGGTGCCGTAGATGCGGTGGACGGCGAGACCGAGGCTGACCAGACAAGCCAGGATGGCCAGACCGAGCAGCCAGTAGCGCCCGCCCGTCCGCAGCCGCATCACCGAACCTCCAGTCGGTGCAATTGCCAAACCCAGCGCTGATGCACGACCGGGGTTTTCAGTTCCGGATAGCTGTCCTGGGGATAGACGATCCAGATGGGCCCCTTGTCACGCCGCGACAGGGGTTCCCCGTCGCGCGTCAATGCGAGCAAGACCGGATATCGCCGAGCGTCGGCGATCGGGATCGCCGCGGCGTAATCGTTGAGCGCCCGGGCCGTGATGGTCGTACCCCGCGCACCCACCGCGGCCAGCACCGTGCGCAACAGCGGGCCGCGGAAGGTTGCGACGCCGTCGGTCCACGGGCTGGTGGTGCGGATCGTGTGCCCGGGGAGTACACGCAGCATGGCCAGGTCGAACCGGACGGGCGACGGCGCGTCGATCGCGCCGGAGACGGTGAGGATAAAGGGTCCATGGGGCGCCAGCCCCTCGGCCGCCGGCGGGGTCGCACCGGCCAACGCAAGCACGATCAGGCCGATGCGTGAGACGCGAAAACGGCGCACGTCGGGCGCCCTCCATGGATGCGAAGGGCTTAGTCGTGCGTGACCCGTCGAACATCCACAAGTCGCGTATTCCGGGTTCTCCGAAAGATCACCTGAAACTTTTGTTTGTGATCCCTACGGTCCGATTGTTGAGATTGTGGAAAAGACGGCGGCATTCGCGTTCCACACTTGGAGCGCCGTGCGACTCCGGCAGACTTCGCGCGCGACCCTGATGCATACCGCTACACAATCCGACTGCCATCCTATTCGCAACCGCGTACAGGGACGGCGTGCGTCGCCACAGCAGTGTTCGCGTCCGGCGTGTTCGCCCGGGGTAGCCCGGCCAGCGACCTCCGGTCCAGAGTCTTTGAGCAGGCGTTCAATTGTGTTAGAGGGTCGTAAATACAGGGAGGTCATATGGGCAAACAAACGGTCGTGGCCGCGCCCGAGCGCCTCGCGGAAAACAGCGACGAATCCCGGAAAACGGCGATTGAGGCGCGGGATATCGAGAAGTGCTTCGGCGCCCTGGAGGTGCTCAAGGGCGTCTCCTTCAGCGCCTGCGAGGGCAGCGTGCTCTCCATTATCGGCGCCAGCGGATCGGGCAAAAGCACCCTGCTGCGCTGTATGAATCTCCTGGAGGTTCCCACCCGGGGCGAGATCCATATCGCCGGGGAAGATATTCAATTTACTGGGAAAACGAACGGCCGCCCGCAGGATCTGGATCGGCGGCAGGTCCAGCGCCTGCGATCCAAGGTCACCATGGTGTTCCAGCAGTTCAATCTCTGGCCGCACATGACGGTGCTGGGCAACGTCATCGAGGCGCCCATGCAGGTGCTGGGGCTGTCGCGTAAGGATGCCGAGGCGCGCGGCCGGCACTACCTCGACCGGGTCAACATGCTGGACAAGCAGGCCGAGTATCCGGCCTTCCTCTCGGGCGGCCAGCAGCAGCGCACCGCGATTGCCCGCGCCCTCGCCATGGAGCCGCGCGTGCTGCTGTTCGACGAGCCCACCTCGGCGCTGGATCCCGAACTCGTGGGCGAGGTGCTCAACGTGATCCGCCAGCTCGTCGAGGAAGGGCGGACCATGATGCTGGTCACCCATGAGATGACCTTCGCCCGGGATGTCTCCTCGCAGGTGATCTTTCTCCACAACGGCATCGTCGAGGAAAAGGGCGCGCCGGAGAAGGTCTTTGCGCACTCCGAGAGTGCGCGCTGCCGGCAGTTCGTCGCCTCGGTCGCCGAGTAGACGAGCGCCGCACCAACCGCAAAACCGCGGGCGCCCGGCGTCGCGGTAAGCGGGCAGCAAACGCTGCGACAAGCAACGGCATCGGCAACAAATACCAGGAGGCTTCACGATGAAACGCATCGCCATGACGCTCGCCGGCCTGGCCGGCCTCGCCGCCGTGGCGGCGGCCGGTCCGGCCGCCGGTGCGGATCCGCTCAAGGTCGGCTTTTCCGCCGAACCCTATCCGCCGTTTACCTACAAGTCGGGCGACGGAAGCTGGACCGGTTTCGAGGTCGAGCTGGCCAACGCCGTCTGCGATATCATGGATCGCGAATGCAAACTGGCGCCCACCGGCTGGGGCGGCATCATCCCCGCGCTGAACTCTGGCAAGATCGACTTCATCATGGGCTCGATGTCGATTACCGATAAGCGCGACAAGGTTATCGATTTCACCGACCCGTATTACTACACGCGCGGCAGCTACGTGGCCGCCGATGACATGGCGATGGAAACGGAGGACGACCTCGAGGGCCGGATCCTGGGCGTCCAGGGCGGCACCACCCACGCCACCTACGCCCGCGAGGTGCTCTCCGGCATGGGCGTCCGCCTGAAGATGTACGACCGGCAGGAGCAGGTGAACCGCGATCTCCAGGCCGGCCGGATCGACGTCATGCTCGCTGACCAGATTGCCATGAGCGCGTTCGTCAAACGGGACTCGGCCCAGGGCTACGAAATCAAGTTCCAGGCGCCCAAGCATCCGGCCTTCGGCGAAGGCATCGGCGTGGGGGTGCGCGAGGACGACGACGACCTCACCGAGGCGCTCAACGCGGCGATCGACGCCGTCCTCCAGAACGGAACCTGTGCCGAGTTGTCGAAGAAGTACTTCGATACGAACATCTGCGGCGCATAAGCCGGCTCAGGTCGCAGGCACCACCGGCGCCGCGGGGCCGCGTTCGGCCGCGCCGTCCGCGGCGCCGGGATCATCTCAAGGGACGACCGCCTGCCATGGACGGCTATCAAAGCGAAGGCCTGCTGGATTGGACCGGGCCGCTGCTCGAAGGCGCGCTGGTGACCCTTGAGATCGCCGTGCTCGCCTATTTTATCGGCCTGCTGCTCGGACTCCTCGGGGCGACGGCGAAACTCAGCCGGTTTCGGACGCTCCAGGCCGTGGGAATCGCGTATTCCACCCTGGTGCGCGCGCTGCCCGAGCTGCTGCTCATCGTGTTCCTGTACTACGCGGGGACGCAGTTGCTGAACACGCTGCTGGACACGCTTGGGGTGAGCGGGTCGGTGGCGATCAGTGGCTTCGTCGCGGCCGTGAGCGTGCTCGCCTTCGTCCAGGGCGCGTACATGACCGAGGTGATCCGGGGCGCCATCGTCGCCATTCCGCGCGGCCACATCGAGGCGGCGGACGCCTTCGGCCTGTCGCCCCGTCAGCGGTTCAAGCGCATCGTGATTCCCGAAATGCTGCCCAACGCGTTGCCGGGGCTTTCGAACCTCTGGCTCATCCTGGTCAAGGACACAGCGTTGATCAGCGTAGTGGGCTTTGAAGAGCTTTTCTTCACCGCCCAGCAGGCCGCGGCAAGCACCCGCGCGTACTTCACCTTCTACACCGCCGCCGGGGCGCTCTATCTGCTCATGACCCTCGGCTCGAACGTGCTGTTCGAACGCGCGGAACGGGTGGTCCGGCGCGGCCAGCCCACGGCATAGGCGGAGGTGGGGCGTGGATTTCGGTTGGGTCGATAACGCGGTCTACCTGGGTTTTCTCTGGGAAGGCTTCGTCAACACCCTGATCCTCATGGCCGTTTCGGGCGTGCTGGGTTTCGCCCTGGCGGTGCTCGTGGCGCTGGCGCAGATCAGCGGGCCGCGTCCCCTGGGCTGGCTGGCCCGCGGCTTCACCACGGTCATCCGGGGGACACCGCTGCTGGTGCAGTTGTTCTTCTTCTACGACGGCGTGGGCCGGCTCCTCATCGAGATCCCGGGCATCCGGGAAACCTTCGTCTGGCCGGTGCTGCGCGATGCGTTCTTCTACGGCATCCTCGCCTTCACCATCAGCGTGGGCGCCTACACGGGCGAGGTGCTGCGCGGCGCGATGACCAGCGTCCCCCGCGGCGAGCTGGAGGCGGCGCGCGCCTTCGGCCTGTCCCGCCGGACCATCCTGTGGCGCGTCTGGCTGCCCCGGGCGATCCAGATCTGCCTGCCCACCCTGACCGGCGAGGTCATCCTGCTGCTCAAGTCGGTGCCGCTGGTTTCGACCATCGCCGTGATGGACCTGCTCAAGGCGGCCAACATCATCCGCGACGAGACCTTCCTGGTCTACGAGCCGCTCTTGCTCATCGCCGGCATCTACATCGCGCTCACCCTCGTCCTGACCCTGGGTATGCGCACGGTGGAAACCCGCTTCCCCGGCGTGCGCCCGGCCACCCGGCAGCCGCAGTGTGTCGCCACGGCCGGGTGAGCGGACGCCGCAACCCCCGCAACGTTGACGGAGATGAGCCATGGATCTGCAAGCCGCCCGGCGCCTGGACACCGCGGCCTGGCACGCCGCCGCCCGCGAGCTGGTCCCCGAGGGCCGGCATGTCATCGACGGCGACCTCGCCGACAGTGCGGACGGAGCGCGGTTCCAGCGGATCAACCCGGCGACGGGGGCGCCGCTGGGCGAGGCGGCGCGTGGCGGCGCGCGCGATCTGGACCGTGCCGTCGCGAGCGCGCGTCGCGCCTTCCGCTCGGGCGGCTGGTCGGGTCTCGCCCCGCGCGAGCGCATGGCCGTGCTGTATCGCCTCGCCCGGCTGATCGAGAACAACGCGGATCGCTTCGCGCTCCTGGACGTGCTGGACGTGGGCAAGCCGGTGGCGGACATGCTCGCCGTCGACATCCCCATGTCCGTCGACTGCGTGCAGTACTTCGCCGAGACCATCGACAAGATCGAGGGTCAGGTCACCAACACGGCCAACGACGCCCTCCACTACGTCCTGCGCCAGCCGCTCGGCGTGGTGGGCTGCATCGTGCCCTGGAACTATCCGCTGATGATGGCGGCGTGGAAGATCGCTCCGGCGCTGGCGGCGGGCAACACGGTGGTGCTCAAGCCGGCCGAGCAGTCGCCGTACGCCGCCGTCCTGCTCGCGCGGCTGTTCCTGGAGGCGGGCGGCCCGCCCGGCGCGCTCAACGTGGTCCAGGGCTATGGCGCCGAGGCCGGGTCGGCACTGGCGCACCACATGGACGTGGACAAGATCGCCTTCACCGGATCGCTCGCGGTGGGCAAACAGATGATGATCGCCGCCGGTCGCTCGAACCTGAAGCGGGTGACGGTTGAGTGCGGCGGCAAGTCCCCGCAGATCGTCATGGCCGACACGCCGGATCTGGAGACGGCCGCGCGCTACGCGGTGGACGGCATTTTCGGCAACCAGGGCGAGGTCTGCAACGCCGGCTCGCGCCTTCTGGTCCAGCGCGAGGTCCACGACGCGTTCGTGGAACGCTTTATCGCGATCGCACGGCAAAGGTACGTGCCGGGCGACCCGCTCGACCCGGCGACGACCATGGGCAGCCTCGTGGACGCCGCGCAGCAGCGCCAAGTGCTGGACTATGTCGAAATCGGCCGCAGCGAGGGCGCAAATCTCCGCCTTGGCGGTGGCGTCCCCGAGAGCTGCGCGCGCGGCGCCTTCGTCGCGCCCACCCTGTTCACCGGGGTCACGCCCGGGATGCGCATCGCCCGCGAGGAGATCTTCGGCCCCGTCGCGGGCGTGCTTGCCTTCGCCGACGCCGACGAGGCCGTGGCCCTGGCGAACGACAGTATCTACGGCCTCGCCGCGGGGATCTGGACGCGTGACGTGACCACAGCGCACAAGCTCGCGCGCGACGTCGAAGCCGGGGTGGTCTGGGTGAACTGCTTCGACCACGGCGATATGACCCAGCCCTGGGGCGGCTACAAACAGTCCGGCTTCGGCCGGGACAAGTGCTTCGAGACCATCCTTCAGCACACCCAGACCAAGTCGGTGTGGATCCATCTCCCCGACTGAGCGCGGGCGGACCCTGCGGTCCACCGCAGCTGACGAATTTTGCGCAACCGGTGTCGAAGAGTGTGGCGCGCCCGGATCCGCCGCCTGCCACGGTTGATCCAGCGCACGCCGCGCCATGGCAAGCACGGAGAGACCAGGAGCATGGATTTCGCGCTCAGCGAAGAACAGCAGATGGTGGTGGATACGGTCCGCCGCTTCGTCGAGAACGAACTCTACCCGCTGGAGCCCGAGGTCGAGCGCACCGGGGAATGCCCGCCCGAGGTGGGCCGCGAGATCCAGCGCAAGGTGCTCGACCTCGGTTTTTATGCGCCCAATGTGCCGACCGACTATGGCGGCGGCGGCCTCGATACCCTCACGCTGATGCTTCTGGAGCGCGAGCTTGGGCGCGCGTCCATGGCGCTCAGCGTGTGGTGGGGGCGGCCGTCGAACATCCTCTGCGCGGGCACGCCCGAGCAGATCGAGCGCTATCTGCTGCCCTGCGTGCGCGGGGAGAAGCTGGACGGCCTGGCAATGACGGAGCCCGAGGCGGGTTCGGACGTGCGCAGCATGCGCGCCTTCGCCCGGCGCGACGGCGCGGACTTCGTGATCGACGGCAAGAAGCATTTCATCAGCCACGCCGACATCGCCGACTTCGTCATCGTCTTCGTCGCCACGGGGGAGGAAGACACCCCGCGCGGGCGCAAGAAGACGCTGACCGCCTTTCTGGTCGATCGCGACACACCCGGCTTCCATGTCGAACCCGGCTACACGTCCGTCTCGCACCGCGGCTACCACAATTGCACGCTCACATTTGATGGCTGCCGCGTGCCCGAAAGCCAGGTCCTGGGCGAGGTCGACCGGGGCTTCGAGATCATGAACACCTGGCTCGCCTCGACCCGGCTGACCGTGGCGGCGCAGAACATCGGGCGGGCCTGGCGCGCCTTCGACCTGGCGCGCGACTGGGCCGCCAACCGCAAGCAGTTCGGCCAGCCCATCGGCAAGTACCAGGGCGTGTCCTTCAAGCTCGCGGACATGATCACCGAGATCGAGGCCGCGGAATGGCAGATGCTCGCCACCGCGTGGAAACTCGACCAGACGGGCGAGGTGGGCCGCGAGGTCGCCCAGGCGAAGCTCTATGCCTCGGAGATGCTCGGGCGCGTGACCGACCAGACGGTCCAGATCCTGGGCGGCATGGGCCTGATGGCGGACCTGCCCGCGGAGCGGCTGTGGCGCGATGCGCGCGTGGAGCGCATCTGGGACGGGACCAGCGAGATCCAGCGACACATCATCTCGCGCGAGCTGCTGCGGCCCCTGGGTGCCTGACATGAGCCAACCCGACGGGGATTCCGGCGCGCCCTCCGGCGCCGGCGGCCGGCCGGAGCTGGGCCGCCTCCTGCGCCCGGCTTCGATTGCGGCGATCGGCGGCGCGGCGGCGCGCGAGACCATCCGGCAGTGCCGGCGGATGGGCTATGCCGGGCGCATCTATCCGGTGCATCCGCGCGAGTCCGAGGTCGACGGGTTGCCCGCGTATCCGACGGTGTCGGCGCTGCCCGAGGCGCCGGACGCGGCGTTCGTGGGCGTCAACCGGCACGCCACGCTGGACGTCCTGCGCGCGCTCGCAGAACGCGGCGCTGGCGGCGCGGTGAGCTATGCCGCGGGCTTCCGCGAGGCGGGCGGCGACGGCGCGCGCCTCCAGGCGGAATTCGCGGATGCCGCCGGAAGCATGCCCGTACTTGGGCCAAACTGCTACGGCATCATCAATTATCTCGACGGGGCGCTGCTCTGGCCCGATCAGCACGGCGGCGTACGGCGCGAGGGCGGCGTCGCGCTGGTGGCACAGAGCAGCAACATCGCCATCAACCTGACCATGAACCGCTGTGGTCTGCCCGTGGCCTACATGGTCACCCTGGGTAACCAGGCGAAGACCGGCGTCTCCGACGTCATCCCGGCGCTGGTCGCCGACACGCGGGTGCGCGCCGTGGGCGTGCTGGTCGAGGGGCTGGACGACATCCACGCCTTCGCCGCGGCTGCGCAACGCGCCCACGAAGTGGGCGTTCCCGTGGTGGTGCTGCGCGCCGGCCGTTCGGAGACCGGGCAAGGGCTCGCCCTCAGCCACACGGCCTCCATGGGCGGCGTCTCGCGCCTGGCCAGCGCCCGCCTGGCGCAGCTCGGCGTCGCTGAAGTGGACAGTCTGAGCGTGTTCCTGGAAACGCTGAAGCTGCTCCACGCGGGCGGGCCGCTTGTCGGGCGCGACGTCGCCTCGCTCAGTTGCTCGGGCGGCGAGGCGATCCTGATGGCCGACGCGGGGCAGGGGCGCAATCTGCGCTTCCCCGATTTCACCCCAGCGCAGCGCGAGGCCGTTGAGGCCACGGTCTCGGAGCTGGTCACGGTGAGCAATCCCTTCGACTACCACACCTTCATGTGGGGTGATGCGCCGGCGATGGCCGAGACCTTCACCGCGGTGATGCGCGCGCGCTTTGACATCACCTGTCTGATCCTCGACCTGCCGCGCGGCGACCGCTGCGACGATTCGTTGTGGCGTCCGTCCATGGAAGGGTTGCTTCGGGCGCAGGCGGCGACCGGGAGCCGGGCCGCTCTGGTGGCGACGATGCCCGAGGGCCTGCCCGAAGATGTCGCGGCGCGCTGCCTGGAAAACGGCGTGGCGCCGCTCATCGGGCTGGAGAACGCGCTCGCGGCCATCGCCACGGCCGCGGACCTGGGCGAACGCCGGGCCGCCGCCCCCGTGGCGCCGCAGATCCTGGCGGCAACCGGGATCCACGCGGAGTCCGCGCATCTGCAAACCCTGACCGAGCCGGCGGCGAAGCGCGCCCTCGCCGCCAGCGGCGTGCCCGTGCCCGATGGCCGCTGCGTTTCGGCGGACGGGACCGGCGGGGCGGCTTCGGCCGCGGCGCACGCCATCGGGTTCCCGGTGGCGGTCAAGGCGGTTTCCGCCGAACTGGCGCACAAGACCGAGGCGGACGCGGTCGCCCTGAATCTGGACACGGATCGGGCCGTGCGCGAGACCGCCGGGCGCCTCGGCGGCCTGGCGGATACGCTGCTGGTGGAGCGCATGGTGTCCGACGCCGTCGCGGAGGTGCTGGTGGGGTATCAGCACGACCCCGTGATGGGTGCGTTCCTGGTTGTCGGCTCGGGCGGCGTTCTGGTCGAGCTGGTGGGCGACAGGGCGGTGCTGCCCCTGCCTGCCACGCGCGGGGAGATCGAGCGCGCCCTGGACAGCCTGCGCGTCGCGAAGCTGCTGCGCGGCTATCGGGGCCGGCCCGCCGGCGATACGGCTGCGCTGGTGGACGCCATCGCCGCCGTGGGCGGGTTCTGCGCCGCGCGCGTGGACCGCCTGCACGAACTGGACGTCAACCCCATCCTGGTGCGCCCGGCGGGCCACGGCGTTGTTGCCGCGGACGCCCTGGTGCGCGAGCGCATTCCCGATGAACAAGGAGCGAGCGCATGAGCGAGGAGGCCGTACGCAGCGCGCGCCGCGGGGCCGTGTTGGAGGTAACCCTGGACCGGCCCAAGGCGAACGCCATCGACGCCGCCACGAGCCGGCGCATGGGCGAGATCTTCGCCGGCTTCCGGGACGATCCCGAGCTCAAGGTTGCCGTGTTGACCGGCGGCGGGGACAGGTTCTTCAGCGCCGGCTGGGACCTCAAGGCCGCCGCCGAGGGCGACGTGCGCCCGGACGACGATTACGGCGTGGGCGGCTTCGGCGGGTTGCAGGAGCTGCCCGACCTGAACAAGCCGGTCATCGCGGCGGTCAACGGCATGGCCGTAGGCGGCGGCTTCGAGCTGGCGCTGTCCTGCGATCTCATCGTTGCCGCGGAAAGCGCCAGCTTCGCCCTGCCGGAGATCCGCTCGGGCACCATCGCCGACGCCGCGACGGTCAAGCTGCCCGCACGGCTGCCCTATCACGTTGCCGTGGAGATGCTGTTCACCGGGCGCTGGATGGACAGTGCCGAGGCGGCGCGCTGGGGCCTGGTCAACCGGCGCGTGCCCGACCACGATTTGATGGCGCACGCGCGCAACCTCGCCGATCACCTAGCGGACGGGCCGCCGCTGGTCTTCGCGGCGATCAAGGAGGTGCTGCGCGCGCGGGAGACGCGCTCGTTCCAGGAAACGCTGGACCTCATCAACCGGCGGGAGCTGGCCACCATCGACACCCTCTACAGTAGCGAGGACCAGCTCGAGGGCGCGCGCGCCTTCGCGGAAAAGCGCGATCCCGTGTGGAAGGGGCGCTAGGTCTACCGCCGCCCCACGGCGCGTCCGGCCGTTTCCGGGACCGCCAGCGCGCCATGCGCGTCGGCGAGGCGCGCCATATTGGCCCGGATGGTGCCGCCGGCGGGCGCGACGCGTTCGCGCTCGGTGTCCACGTGCAGGTACATCTGTTCGGCCGTGGCCACGACGGCCTCGTCGGCCTGCCGATGCATCCGGTGGAAGGCGTGGATGCGCTTGTCGTCCGCGGCCAGGATCTGGGTGGTGACCTCGAGCTGCTCGCCGAGCGCAACCTGCTTGAGGTGCATGATGTGGGACTCGGCCGTGAAGAAGCTCTCGCCCGCCGCCAGGGCCGTGTCGTCCAGCCCCAGTGCGGCGAACAGGGCGTCGCCGGCGTCGCCGAAGAGCTTCACGTAGTGGCTCTCTGTCATGTGCCCGTTGTAGTCCACGGCCGCGGCCGGCACCCGGGCGTCCAGCAGGCGAAGCGGCGCCGGCGCATCCAGGTCGGCGCGCACGCGTTGCGGGGCGGCGAGGCGGGCTTCGTGGCGACGGAGCACGCTGCCCGCCGCCAGGTCCTCGTCGCGCAGCGCGTGCAGCATGGCGATCAGCCCGGCGTCGCGCTCGCGCTCCAGTTCCCGGATGCGCCGGCCCGCGGCCTGGGCGTCCGACTGCTCGGCGATCTTGTCCACGAAGGCGTCGGTCAGCTCGGGCACGTCCATGAGCTTGGTCCACGGCCATTGCAGTGCCGGGCCGAACTGCGCCATGAAGTGGCGCATGCCGGCCTCGCCGCCGGCGATCCGGTACGCCTGGAAGCTGCCCATGAGCGCCCAGCGCAGCCCGGCGGCGTAGCGCACCGCATCGTCGACCTCGGCGACCGTGGCGACATCGTCGTGGACCAGCCAAAGCGCCTCCCGCCACAGCGCCTCCAGCAGCCGGTCGGCGACGAAGCCGTCGATCTCCTTGCGCACCACCAGCGGGCGCATGCCGATGGCGTCGTAGACCGATTGGGCCCGTTCGACCACGTGCGGGTCCGTGCGCTCGCCTGCGCAAAGCTCGACCAGCGGCAGCAGGTAGACGGGGTTGAACGGGTGCGTGACCAGGAATCGCTCGGGCCGCGCCATGTCCGCCTGGAGCCGGCTGGGCAGCAGGCCCGAGGTGGACGAGCCGATGGGGGTCGCGGCGGGGGCGTGCCGGTCGATCTCGGCGAGGATCTCGCGCTTGATCGATTCCGTCTCGGGCGCGCTCTCCTGGACGATGTCGGCGTCGCCGACCGCTTCGGACAGCGTCGCGGTGAAGGTGACCCGGCCGCGGCTGGGCGGCGGTCCGCCCATCAGCCGGTCCAGGCTGGCCTCGGCGGTGGCGAGGACGTCGCGGCAGGTGCGCTCGGCCTCGGGATGGGGATCGTAGACGGCGACGTCGATGCCGTTCCGGATGTAACGCGCGACCCAGCCGGCGCCGATGACACCGGCACCGACGCACGCGGCCCGTTGGATGTTGGTCATTGCGGGAAGGAACCCTTGTTCAGGCGGTCTTCGTCAGCTTGAGCTTCTCGCGCACGGCCTGCGGTCCCAGGACGTTCACGTTCATCGCCGAAAGAATGGTCGCCGCACGCTCCACGAGGTCGCCGTTCGAAGCGAAAACGCCCTTCTTCAGGTAGATGTTGTCCTCCAGGCCGACGCGCACATTGCCGCCGGCGAGCGCGGCCATGGGAACGTAGGGCAGTTGCATCCGCCCGATGGAGAACGCGGAGAAGATCCAGTCCTCGGGGAGATGGCTGGCGAGGTCGAGCAGGGTGCGCGGATCGTCCGGCGCGCCGTAGGGAATGCCCATGCAGAGCTGGACCAGCACGGGATCCGTGATCAGCCCTTCCCGCACCAGATCCTTCGCCATGACCATGTGACCGAAGTCGAAGATCTCGATCTCCGGGCGCACCCCCATGTCCCGGATCTGCGCGGCCATGGCGCGCAGCATGGCGGGCGTGTTGGTCATGACGTAGTCGCCCACGGCGAAGTTCATCGTCCCGCAGTCGAGCGTGCAGATCTCCGGGCGCAGTTCTGCGACATGGGCGAGGCGCTCGCGCGCGCCCAGCATGTCCGTCTCCGCCTCGTTCAGCGGCAGCGGCTGTTCTGCCGAGCCGAACACGAGGTCCCCGCCCATCCCGGCGGTGAGGTTGAGCACCACGTCGGTGTCGGACTCGCGCACGCGCTCCACCACCTCGCGGTAGTGGTCGAGGTTGCGCGAGGGCGCGCCAGTCTCGGGATCGCGGACGTGGATATGGGCGATCGCGGCGCCCGCGTTGGCCGCCTCGATCGCGGCGTCGGCGATGGCGCGCGGGGTTACCGGGACCTTGTCGCTTTTCTCGTGCGTCGGGCCGGCGCCGGTGACCGCGCAGGTGATGAAGACCTCGGTGTTCAGGGCCACGGCCAGCTCTCCCTGGTTCCGGAGTTGCGAAAGGTGCGGGCTGTGCGTTTCAGCATGACCGCAGCATGGGTGGCGTAAGCCGCGCTGGGAGCGCATAATTCGCCAATGTTCGCGCACAGCCCGACAGATTCGCCGTGGCGTTTCGGTTTCCTGCTGCTGCCCGGCTTTAGCAACCTCGCCCTCGCCAACGCCGTTGAGCCCCTGCGCGCGGCCAACGAACTGGGCGAGGGCGCGCCCAGTTACAGCTACATGCTGTTGTCACAGGACGGCACCCCGGTGTCCACGTCGAGCAGCCTCGAATTCAGGGTCCACGGCGCCCTGAACGATGCGGGGCGGATGGATGCGTTCTTCGTCATTGCCAGCCGGGGCTATCGCCGCTTCGCCACACCCGCGCTCAAGACCGCGCTCCACCGCGCGGCGCGCAACGCCGAGGTGGTGGGCGCCATGGACACGGGACCGTGGCTGCTCGCGGCGACGGGCCTGCTCGACGGTTACCGGGCGACCATCCACTGGCAGGAGCAGACCCGCTTTCAGGAGGACTTTCCCGAGGTTGCCGTGACCGGCGCGCGCTACGTCGTGGACGGGGCGCGCGTGACCTGCGGCGGGGCCACCACCGTGCTCGATCTCATGCTCTGGTTCCTGCGCCGGCAGGTGGGCGAGGTGCGGGCGCTCGATGTGATGCGCCTGTTCATCTACGACCGCGAGCGCGCTGCGGACAGCGCACAGCAGACCAGCCTCCAGGCGCCCTTCGCCGCACGTGCGCCCATCGTCGCGGCGGCGATCGGGGTGATGGAGGCGGCCATCGAGGAACCCGTGTCCATGGCGGAAATCGCCCGGCAGGCGGGCTGCTCGCAGCGCAAGCTCGAGCGTGCGTTCGACCGTGCGCTGGGGATAACGCCGCAGCGCTATTACCAGTACCTGCGCCTGAGCGCGGCGCGGCGTCTGCTCCTGGAGACCGGCGAGAGCGTCGCGGCCGTCGCCGAACGGACCGGCTTCGCCTCGGCGACCAGCTTCGCCCGGGCGTACCGGCGCTTTTTCGGCCACGCGCCGCGGCAGGCCTGGCGCGGGCGCCAGGATCAGGGGGCGTGATACGCCGGAACGAAAAGGCGCGCCGTCCGGTGAGGCCCGGAACGGCGCGCCGTCAGGGTTATGGGCCGTTTGGCCGGGGGTGTTGGATCACGCCCCGTAGTCGTCGCGCACGGCCGCGATCGCCGGCTTGTTGTCGCGCGTCTTGACGCCGTCCAGCCACTTGGCGACCACGTCGAGGTTGTTGGACAGCCATTCCTTGGCCACAGCTTCCTTCGGTCGGTCCTTTTTGCTGTGCTCCAGGATCCATTTGCTCTGGATCGCCGGGGTCAGCACGAACTGCTTAAGGAAGCGCGCCACGTTTTCATCGTGATCGGCGATGTCGGGCGGCGTGACGGTGAAGACCTGCCCGGTCATCTGCGCGACCGTGCTGCCCGCGTCGTCCTCGAGGTAGTGCATGTCGTGGACACTGTTCATCCAGTGCGGTTCCCAACCGATCCAGACGACGGGCTTGTTCTGGTCGTAGGCGCTGGCGACCTGGGCGAGCATCGACGACGTGCCGCTTTCGATGAGATCCCAGTTGCCCAGGCCCTTCCAGTCCTGTTTGATCGCCTTTTTGACCCCTTCGTTGCTGCCCGTGCCGGGCTCGATGCCGTAGATCGTGCGGTCGAACATCTCGCCCTGCTCGGTGAGGTCGGCGACGGATTTGATGCCCTTCTCCGCGACATACGCCGGGACGGCGAGGCCGGTGATGACCTCGGGCAGGTTGGCGACGAGCTTTTGCAGCTCGCCCTTCTCGTGCAGGGGCTCGATCAATTCGCGCTCCTGCGGGTACCAGCCGGCCAGATAGACGTCGAGCCGCTTCTTGGTGATGCTGTCGATGATGATCGGATAGCTGAGCTGCTTCTGCTGGGTTTCCCAGCCCATGCTCTGAAGAATACGGCTCGCCACCTCGGTCTTGACTGTGACGCCCGGCCAGGGCGGCACGCCGAAGCGGACCTTGCCGTCCTCGTAGGCAGCGTCCGTCGCTTGCGGCGCCGCCGCGGCGATGGCGCCGACGACCGCGGCGAGGGTGAGTGTCCTGGCCGAATGGATCCATCGTTTGTGCATCAATATGCCTCCTGTTCTGTTGGTTTTGTCCGGCCGGCGCGCGTCCGCCCGTTTCGACCCGCGCCGGAAGCGCGAGTTCGGCGCAATGGCATCCAGCGGAGACCGTTCTGGTGGTCGCTACGCTGCCGCGGCCGCGCGGCGCTGAAAGGGCGTCTTATCCGGTTGCGGCAGTTCTGCGCGCGCCGGGATGGCACCGGCCGGAGGCGCGGCTCGCATCTGCCCTCACGCCTCTGGGCCGAAAGAATAGGGGATCACAGCGTGGCGGTCATGCTGATTTCGTCAGGTGCGCCACGGAATTCGACAAAGTGTTGCGCCGTGTCACCGGCGTGGTCAGCCCGCTACGGTGCCGATCCGATCAAACAAGCGCTTCGTCGAATGCGATCAGGGCGGGCGTGCCCGCCTCGGCGGCGCGTTTGACGGCATCCACCAGGGCCTGGGTCGAGTCCGGCCGCGCGGCATCGAGCCCATAGGCGGCCGCCAAGGTGGTGAAATCCGGTGTGACCAGGTCGACCCCCGCCGGCGTGATGCCCTGGGCGGTCATGGCCGTCTTGATTTCGCCGAAGCTTCGGTTGTTCCAGACCAGCACGATCACCGGCACGCCCGTCTGGCGCAAGCTCGCCAGCTCGCCCAGCGTGTAGTGCAGCCCGCCGTCCCCCACGAGGCACACCACGGGCCGCGCCGGCTCCGCCAGCGCGGCGCCGATCGCCGCGGGCAGGGCGTAGCCCAGCGTGCCGTAGCCCGTCGCCGAATTGAACCAGGTCGCCGGGGCGGGCGCGGCATAGGCGAGGTTCCCGGCGTAGACGGGCAGCGTGGAATCGCCCACGAGGCGCACGTCCGGCAGTGCAGTTCGCAGCCGGGCGAGCAGATCCGCGGCCGACTGCATGGGCGCGCCCAGCTCGTCCCGCGCGGTCGTGCGCGCGTCGCCGGCCCGCTGCGCCCCAGCGCGGTCGTGCGCGCGGCCGTGGAGCATACCGTGCAGCGTGCCAAGCGTTGCGTGCGCGTCGCCGATCAGCGGGATGTCGGCCGACCGGTTGCGGAGCATCTGCCCCGGCTCGACATCGATCCGGGCGAGCGGCGACGGGATCGCCGGCATCCCGGTTTCGTACATGTCGTAGTCCGTGGGGCCGATTTCGGTGCCCACCGCGAGCACGGCGTCGCTCTCTGCGATGCGGCGGCGCACCGCATCGAGGGACGGGCTCGCCGGGATGCCGAGCGGATGTGCCGGCGGCAGCAGCCCGCGGCCATTCACCGTCATCACCACGGGTGCGTCCAGCGCCTCGGCCAGGTCGCGCAGCGCCGACGCCGAACGCCGCGCGCCGCCGCCGGCGAGGATCAGCGGCCGGCTTGCCCGCCCCAGCGTTTCCGCCGCGCTCCGGCAGGCGTCCGCGGGCGCGCACGGCGGCGCCGCCAGGGGCGCGACGGGCGGCGTTCGGGTGGGGACGGGCTGCGTCCAGACATCCAGGGGAATGGCGATATGCACGGGGCGCGGCCGCGCACTCGCGAACACGCTAAAGGCCCGGTCGAGCACCCCGGGTAGCTCGGCCAGGTCCTGGAGGGTGTGGCTGAACGCCGTGATGCCGGCGGTCACCCCGCCCTGGTCGGCGAGTTCGTGCAGGTGGCCGTTGCCCAGTCCCGTGTCGCGCCGATGGCCGGCGCTGGAGAGCACCAGCATGGGGACGGAATCCGCATAGGCCTGCGCCATGGCGGTGGCGATGTTGGTCACGCCGGGGCCGCTGATGACGAAGCACACGCCCGGCGTCCCGGTCACCCTGGCGTAGCCGTCCGCCATGAAGCCGGCCGCCTGCTCGTGGCGCGGCGTCACGTGCCGGATGCCGCTGCCGGCGAGGCCGTCGTATAGCGGCAGGGTGTGCACGCCGGGGATGCCGAACACCGTGTCCACGCCGCGTTCGGCGAGCAGCCCCAGGATCCAGGGGCCTACGCGCGCTCCCGGATCAGCCATGGACGCCCCGCATTGCCGACGTCGCCCGGCGCTGCTCGCAAAACGCCGCGATCCGCCGCGCGGCCTCGGCGAGACGGGTTTCCCCCAGGGTGTAGGACAGGCGGACGTAGCCCTCGGCGCTGGGCCCGAACGCGCCGGCGTCCAGGACGGACACCCCCTGTTCGCGGAACAGCGCCCAGGCGAAGTCGGTGCCGCGCATGCCGGTGGCGCGCACATCGGCCATGAGGAACATGCCGGCTTCGGGGCACAGCGGCCGGATTCCCGGCGCCGCCGACAGCTTGTCCAGCAGGAGGTCGCGCCGGGCGCGATAGATTGCACGGTTCTCGGCGACGATGTCCGGCGCGTCGGCGATGGCGCGCACGGCGGCGTCCTGGACGAAGCCGGGCAGGCCGTAGTGCATCGCCAGTGCGAGGTTGCCTGCGTGGACGACGAGCGCTTCGGGGGCGACCAGCCAGCCCACGCGCCAGCCTGTCATGGCATGCGACTTGGACAGGCTGGAGACCGTCACCGTCCGCGCCGCCATGTCCGGGCGCGCGGCGATGCTGTGATGCTCGCGCGTGAAGGTCAGGGCGGCGTAGACCTCGTCGGCGATGACCCAGAGGTCGTGCCGGCGCGCCAGATCGGCGAGGGCGTCCAGCTCCGCCGGCGTGAGTGTTACGCCCGTCGGATTGTTCGGCGTGGTCAGCCAGATCGCCTTGGTCTTATCCGTGATGGCGGCGGCGAGGGCCGCCGGATCGGGCCGGAAATCGCTGTCCGCGCGCGGCGACACGCGCACCGGCGTCGCGCCGGTGATCCGGATCGTCGCCTCGTAGGTGACGTAGCACGGGTCGGGCACGAGGACCTCGTCGCCGGGTTGCAGGCACAGCAGCGCGGCCGTGAACAGCGCGTTCTGCGCGCCGGCCGTGACGCAGACGTTCGCGGCATCGATCGCCAGGCCCGTCTGATCTGCCGCCTGGGCGGCGATGGCCCGGCGCAGCTCGGGTTCGCCCAGCACGTCCGTGTAGTGCGTCCGCCCGCGGCGGAGCGATTCCACCGCGGTGTCGGTAACGGCGCGCGGGGTGGCCAGGTCGGGATCGCCCACGCTCAGCAGGCAGACGTCCGCGCCCCGTCGCGCGGCCGCCACGGCCGCCGCGTGGATCTCCCAGGCCGCTGCACCTTCGTCGGCGATCCGCTGCACCAGCGGCGAAAACGCCATATCGACTACCCCCGCATGCCGTGTTCGGACCCGCGCACGATGCGCGCGGGGCGCAGCCTAGCGGTTGCTGAACGCGCGTTCAACAGATGGCCGCGCGCGGGCAGCTTGACCCCGGCGTGTCGGGCGTGTTCTTTCCCCACGCGTTATGAGCGCATATTCCGACGTCCCGCGTGTGCGCGAGCGTAAGTTCCGGCGGCAGACGCCGGATGCGCGGCGGCGTGCGCTGATCAACGCCACCATCCAGTGCATCGTGAATCAGGGACTGGAGAAGACGTCGTCGCGCAACATCGCCGAGACGGCGGGGGTCTCGATCGGGCTGATCAACCACTATTACAGCAGCAAAGACGACCTGATCGCCGACGTCTATCAGCAGGTCGCCTCGGATCTGCAGGCGGAAATGGACGCCCAGGTGGACGCCGCCGAGGGTGGCGCGCGGGCGCGCCTTTCGGCGTTCTTGCGGGCGGCGTTCTCGGCGGTGAACCTCGACCCCACCCTGTTCCGGGTGTGGCTCGCGTTCTGGACGATGGCGCAGAAGTCCGCGCCCATCGCCGAGGTTCACCACCGGACCTATGCGACGTACCGGCAAACGCTGGAGCGCCTGCTCGGTGAGTTGGCCGAGGAGCAGGCGTTCCAGCGACTCGACGTCCGGCTCGCGGCGATCGGCCTGTCCGGCCTGCTCGACGGGCTTTGGCTGGAGTGGTGTCTGAACCCCGACACATTTTCCCCGGACGAGGGCGTCATGCTCTGCGAGACGTGGCTCGACGGTCTGCTCCGGACGGGGCTTCCCACGGACGTGGCGTAGCGCGGGCCGGCGTGCCGATCGGCCGGTGGTATCGAACACGGGTGTCGGCGACGGCGGCCGTGGGTAAACGCGGCGCCGCTTGGTTCAGGCCCTGCGCGGCCGTAGCCGGCGTGTCTCGGGGGAGGGAACCGACTTATCGTGCCAGCTCCGGATGCGCCTCGAGCAGTTTCTGCCGCTCCTTGCGCGCCAGGGCGTAGCCCTGCTCCGCCGCCGCCGAGAACCAGTGCAGGGCCCGGTCGAGATTGCGCGCGACATGCTCGCCGTCGCGGTACATGCGGGCGAGCTGGAGCTGGGCGCGCGTGTGGCCGTTTTCCGCCGCGCGGGTGTACCAGCGCACCGCCTTCTCCGGATCGGCGGGGGTGCCCCGGCCCTGGCGGTAGATCGCGGCAAGGACCGCCTGGGCGCGGGCGAAGCCGGATTCGGCGGCCTTGCGGTACCATTGTCGGGCCCGGGCCCGGTCCCGCTCCACGCCGATGCCGCGCTCGTACATCGCCGCCAGGCCCATGGCGGCCTCGGCGTCGCCCTGGCGCGCGGCCTTGCGGAACAGCGTCAGCGCCTTGCGGGCGTCCGCGTCCACGCCCAGGCCGCCGGCGTACATCCCGGCCAGGGCGCGTTGCGCCGGCGCATACCCTTGTTCCGCGAGGGGTTTCCAGAGACGCGCGGCTTTGGCGTAATTCCCGCTGGCCGCGGCCTGCTCACCCTGACGGAACGACTCCGCCGGACCGGCACCGGCGGGCGCGGCCGCGAGCAGGAGAGCGAGCGCGAGGACCAAGCGGGACGGGACGCGACGGACGGGCATGGGGGATTCGGTCCAATCGGATCTGCGGCAACCGGCGGCGACCGGGCTGCGGGCGGCCGAAGCGGGCGCGGCCCGGCCCTTAATGTCGCCCGGCCATGTTCCATATCCTCGCGGCGAACCATAACCAAAGGAGACCCACGCGTCATGCAGCAGGCGCTGACCGAATTCGTTTACGAAACCGCGGGGCAGGGGTTTTACGAGATCACGCGCGACATCCAGGACTGGGTGAGCACGCAGGGCCTCAGCGACGGCCTGCTGACCGTTCACATCCGCCACACCTCGGCGTCCCTGGTGATCCAGGAGAACATCGACCCGGACGTCCAGCATGACCTTCTCGACTGGTTCCGCCGCATGGTGCCGGAGGAGCTGTCTCACTACCGCCATACCGCGGAGGGCGCGGACGACCAGCCGGCGCATATCCGCGCCGCGATCACGCCCAGCGACCTGAACATCCCGATGCGTGATGGCCGGCTTCAGCTCGGCCGCTACCAGGGTATCTTCCTGTTCGAGCACCGTGCGAAGGGACGCGCGCGCCATCTCAGCCTCCACCTCATGGGCACGTAAACCACGTATTCGGGGAGGCCCGCCGGACCGGGGAACCCGGACCGGCGCGCCGACGTTGGCCGTCGTGGAGGGATGGCGCACCGGGTGCGACGGTGCGTTCCGGCGATCACGGATGACGGGAGGTGTCATGCAGATCTCGCGCATGTCCCGGCTGGCCGGGCTGGCGCTCGGCGTGCTGCTCGTCCTGGGCGGCACGGCCGCGGCGCAGCAGGCGACCCGGCCCGCCAGCTTCGCCCCGCTGGCCAAGGAACTCACGCCGGCGGTGGTGAACATCTCAACAACCAAGGAAGTCGAGGGACCCGAGAGCCCGTTCTCGCAGCTTCCCGAGGGACACCCGCTGCGGCGCTTTTTCGACGAATTCATGGGGCCGCAGCAGCGTCAGAGCCGGAAGATGAGTTCCCTCGGCTCCGGGTTCATCATCGACGACTCGGGTTTCATCGTTACCAACCACCACGTCGTCAAACAGGCCACGGACGTGACCGTCATCCTGCACGACGACACGCGGCTGCAGGCCGATATCGTGGGGAGTGACCCCAAGACGGATCTGGCGGTGCTCAAGGTGGACACCGAACGCGACCTGACGGCCGTATCCTGGGGCGATTCCGAGGCCGCGCAGGTGGGCGACTGGACCCTCGCCATCGGCAACCCGTTCGGCCTGGGCGGCAGCGTCACCGCGGGCATCATCTCGGCGCGCGGGCGCGACATCAATGCCGGCCCGTACAGCCGCTTCATCCAGACGGACACGGCGATCAACCGCGGCAACTCGGGCGGTCCACTGTTCAATATGGACGGCGAGGTGATCGGCGTGAACACCGCCATCCTGTCGCCCAGCGGCGGCAGCGTGGGCGTGGGCTTCGCCCTGCCGTCCCGGGTCGCCCGGCCCATCGTCGCCGAACTGCGCCGGACCGGCGACGTCGTGCGCGGCTGGCTGGGCGTGACGGTGCAGCCGGTGACGCAGAAGCTCGCGGAGGGCCTGGAACTGCCCCAAGAGGACGGCGCCATCATCGGCAGCGTCGCCGAAGGCGGTCCCGCGGCCCGGGCGGGCCTGGAATCCGGCGACGTCATCGTGGCCATGGACGGCGAGCCGGTGCGCGACTCCAGCCAGCTCGCCTGGCGGGTGTCCCAGACCGATCCCGGCGAGACGGTCGATGTCACCATCTACCGCAATGGCGAGCGGCGCATCGTGAGTGTCGAGCTGGGCCGGCTCGACGAGGACGGCGGTGAGGCCAGCGCCAGGGCCGACGCGGAGCAGGCCGCACGGGCGCTGGGGGTTAAGCTCGCCGCCCCCGAACCCCAGGTGCTCGAGGAATTCGATCTGCCGCGCGGCGTCCGCGGCGCCGTCGTGGTGAGCGTCATGCGCGGCGGCCCGGCGGCGAGCCGCGGCATCCGGCCGGGCGACGTCATCGCGCGCGTGGGCCGGCAAGAGGTGCGCGGTCCCGAGGACGTGTACGGCTACGTCGCGGAGGCGCTCAAGCAGGGCGCGGATGGCATCGTCGCGCTGATCCGCCGCGACGGCCGGGCCCAGTTCGTCTCCCTGCCCCTCGCCGACCCCGAGCGCCGGGGCGGTTGACGGCTCGGCCGTCGAAGACGTGACAGGCGGAGCCGGGGCTGCACCGGCTCCGCCTATTTTAATTGACGTGCGAGGTAGAATTTGAGCCAGCGCCGCTCCGCGGGCGTCAGGTCTTCGCCATCCCGAAGCAAGCGGGTGACCAGGGCGCGCGCGGCGCGCTCGCGACCTACGTCGGCGAGCACGATGACCTCCATGTGCCGCGCCCAACCGGGAATGGTCTCGGCATCGAAGGCGCGCAGCTCGCGCGCCAACTTCAGCGCCAGCTCACCGTCGTCCATCCGGTGCCGGGCCAGATAGATGGCGTGCGCCATCCAGCGCCACTTGCGGGCGGGCGCCCGCCGCGCGTGCTCGGCGAGATAGCGCACGATGGGTCGCAGCTCGCCGGGCGTCTGGGTGTTGCCGTAGAGCAGCGCCGCCGTGCTCGGCACGACATCCGCGCGCGCGTCCAGCCGATCCAGGGTGCGGAACCACGCGGCGACACCGGGATAGTCGATATCCTTGTAGGGCACGATGCGCCCGCCCAGGTTGCCCAGGTGCTGCAACCGCAAGGCGTGGGCGCGGAACGCGGCCTGGCGGTCGCCCAGTGCATGCAGGCGCAGCACGCCCGCGCCGGGCGGATCGGCGACCGTCAGCTCGCCGGGCCCGTGCGCCGCCAGATGCCGGCCGATCGCCGCGCTTCCCGCCAGCGCCGCGACCACCACGGCCAGGGCGAGCCACGTTCCGCCGCGCATCACAACGCCCGCCGGTTAAAATCGAACACGCTTGCCGCAACCAAAAGCGCTGTGTAGAGCACGCCCTGCACGGCGACCAGGCCGAGGCCACTCGCATCGCCGAGGCCGTGGACGGGCCATGTCCCCGGCGCGAACCGGTCCAGGCGGGGCAGCAGCATGGCGAGTGCGGATACGGCGCCGCCCATCCAGTCCCCGAAAGCGCCACCCGGATGCAGCTCGGAGCGCGTGATGGCCAGCAACACACCGAGCATGCGCGCCAGGACATAGAAGCCCGCCGCGGCCAGCACGCTGGCGATGGCGCTGTCCAGCCCGAGAGCCACGAACAGGGCGAAGGCCGTCATCACCGCCGCCTCCAGCGCCAGCGTCGCGGTCCAGGCGGCGAGCCCGGCCGGATCGAGCACGGCCGGGCCGGTGCCCCAGACGGCGCCGCCCGCGGCGAGGCTCAGGCCCAGGGCCACGAGCGCGAAGCTGGCCCAGTAGGTGACCACGAAACGCGGCCGCGCCAGCGGTCTGGACAGCAGCAGATGAAGCTCGCGCGAGTCCAGCAGGCGGCGCACGTGCAGCGCCACGAACAGGACCATGCCCAGCACCACCAGCAGGCGCGTGCCGAACGCGGCGAAGGCGGCGGCCGACTGTGCGTCCTCGACGATCGAGGTGCCGCCGGCGAATACCGCGAGCAGCCAGATCGCCGCCAGTGCGAGCAGCATCACGGCGAACAGCCGGTCGCGCAGCGCGGTGAGCAGGAGATAGCGCAGGATCATCGCGTGCGCCCGATTACTGTCGCGTACCGCCGTTACGGCCGGTTCCGCGCCCGCGGTTGCCGCCATCGCGATCGAACTCCAAGGGGCGCGGGTCGTTGGTGAACTCCTGGTACAACCGCTCGTCCGCCGGGGTGGGCTGCGGGTTGTCCAGGATCTGCGCGCGCAGGAGCACCACCAGCTCGATCATGTTGGTTTCTTCCGATCGGCCGGTGAACACCTGGCCCAGAAGCGGAATCTGCGCCAGGCCCGGAATGCCGGTGTCCTCGTTCTTCACGCGCTCCTGCATCAGACCGCCCAGTACCGCGATCTCGCCGGAGTTCAGCTCGAGGACGCTGTCCAGCTCCCGGGTCTCCACGACCGGCACCGGGGATTCGACCTGGTTGTTGGACAGGATGGAGACCGCCGGATCGTTCTTGAAGCCCTGGATACGGGTGATGGTCGGCCGCAGTGTGAGGGTCACATCGCGCTGACGCAGGTCGATGGCGGGCTGCACGGCCAGAACGAGGCCGATGGGAAGGCTCTGGATCTCGCTGTCGATCGAGAGAATGGTGTCGTTGTCACCGACGACGTTATCGTCCTCTTCCTCGCGCTCGACGTCGAGTTCGAAGAAGATTTCGTTTTCCGCCACCTTCAGGATTGCGGTCTGGTTGTTGAGGACGGTCAGGCGCGGGCTCGACAGGGTACGGGTGGTGCCGTAACGCTGCACCAGGTTGAGCAGCGCGCCGAAGTTGTCGGTATCGACGCCGAAGCTGGCAACGCCCTGCGTGGCCTCGCTGAAGGTCTCGAAGGGGGGCGCGGCAACATTGCTGCCGAAGCGTGCGGCGCTGGAGACCTTGCCCACAATGGCACGCCAGTTGACGCCGCGGCTGAATTGCTCGTTCAGATCAACCTCGACGACCTTGGCCTCGATGAGCACCTGCGCGCCCACCTTGCGGCGCAGATTGCGCAGGTACTTCTTGACGGCCTCGTGCTGTTGGCTCGTGCCGAAAACGCTGACGATGCCGGCCTGGCCCATCACCGCCACGGCCTGCTCTGCGCCCTTCTGCGTGGCGTTGAGGCCGCGCGGGGCGGCGTTGGCGACGATGGTTTCGAGCACCTTCTCCAGCCGGGTGAAGAAGTCCGCCTTGGCGTTGGCCGTCACCACGCTGCTGGACGAGGTGTCGTTGCGGCCGCCCCCTTCCGCGCCGGGCGCGTTCACCTCCGTGGAGATGGCGACGCGGCTTTGCGTCTGGCGGGCCATGGTGATGTAGGGGACGCTGTAATCCTTCTGGTACGGTGTATCGACTTCGACGCGCACCACGTTGTCGTTCACGGAATAGCGCAGTCCGGCCATCTGGGCGATCCGGTCGATGACGTCGAGGAAGGGCCGGTTCTTGGCGGAGAAGATGATTCCGCCGCTGATTCGCGGATCGATCTCGATCTCGACATTGGCCTGCCGGGCGAGCTGGAACAGCACTTCCTTGAGCGGGACGTCCTCGGTGGTCGAGATGGACACCCGCGGATTGGGGCTGAGTTCCGGCGGCTCGGGCTCGGGCACGGCCGGCGCCAATTCCGGGACGGCCGGGGCGGCTTCGCTGCGCTCACGGCGCTGCGGTTTGGTCTCGCGCGGCGGCCTGTTGAGTTCGTCGTAGTCCTTGCGCGTCTTGTTCAGATCGGGGTCGTGGGTTTCGGGCTTGCCCGGGTCGCTGCTGCATGCGGCAAGGGCGGCGGGCAGGGCCACAAGCACCGCCCCCTTGGCCAGCCATCGGGCGGCCGCGAGCGCTTCGGATCGGCCACGCAGTATGGTGGCGGTCAAACGCGGCACATTCTCCTCCAAACCGGCGCATCTTAACGCTCGGGTCATCCGTTTGTGCGATGCGTTGCGGGGTGCGACAAGACGGGACCGCAGTTGCTTGGCTTTTGCCCTGCTTCCTCGCATCCTGTATAGGGTAAAGCGAAATAGGTAAAATTTGTCCAAACGCACACCGCCGTCCCGCGCGGTCCGTAGCGCTCCGGAGGCGCGAGCCCCTGCATGAGCGTGCTTTTCTCGGCATTGGAAAAATCGCGGCAAGCGCGCGCCGCCAGCGGGGATAACGACGCCGGTTCCGGGTCCGGGCCCGACGCGGCGGCCGGGCAAGCGGCCGCTGGCGAGGCCGAAGGCGGCGGCACGCCGGACAGCGGCGGCGACTCCGAAGGGCTCGAGACGCTGCCGCTGCGCGGTGCGGCCGCCCGCGGGCAGGCGGATGCGCGTCCGGCCCTCGGCGATGCGGCTGCCGACGCGCCCGACCCGGAGGCGGCCGAGCCGGAAACGGCGAATCGCGGAGCGCGCGCGCAGACGGGCGGCGACTCCGCTTCGGGCACCGCATTCGCGCCCGCGCCGGGCGACCGGCCGGACACCGATGCCGGGGAGGCGCCGGCAAGCGGCCAGTCCCTGGCCGCATTCTACGGCGAACCCGGCCGGCGCCGCGGGCGCACCATCCGGCGTGTGCTTCTGGCCGGTGCGCTGCTCGGCGCGGCCGTGCTGGGCTGGCAGGTGATCGCGACGGAGCGTGGCGAGCGCGTGGACACGCTCGCCGAACGCGCGCTCACCCCGGCGCCCTATGTCGCCGCGGCCGACTGGGTCGGCACCACGGTGCAGCGCGGCGTGGCGCAGGCGCTGGCGTTCCTGCCGGTGTCGGGTTCACTGGATGCGATATGGGGGCGGGGCGACGACGGCGAGGCGGTGGATTCCGGCGGCACGACCGTGGCCGTTCCCGAGCCGGTGCCTTCCCCGTCTGCGTCGTCTTCCTCTGCGTCGTCTTCTGGGGAGGGGGCAAGCCATTCCGAGGCACGCCACGCCGATGCCGGCGAGGGGCCTGCCACGCTATCGGCGGCCGAGTTGTCCCCGCCTGACACGCTTCCGGTCGAGCAGTCCGCGGCCGGCGATGCGCCGGTTGCGATGCTGGAGACGGCGCCGCCCACAGGCAATCCGCCGGGCGCGCCTACGGCCCAAGCGCCGGCGCCGCCGCCACAAAGCGCGCCGGCGAAGACCGGTGCGCCGCCGGCCATGAACGCGCCGCATCGCCCAACCGACGATGCCCAGGTGTCCCCGCCGCCCCCGGTGCCGCAGCGCAAGCCCGAGACGATCCGTTCGGCCGGGCGTACACCGGCCACGCCCGACGCGACGCAGACCGCGCGCACCCCGCCGCCCGAGACGGACACGTCGGAGGCGGGGGAAACGAAGCCGGTTCCGGGGCCGACGTCGGCGGAAACCGACGCGCCCGCGCCCTCATCGGAGGCGGGGCCGGAGACGAGCGACAATGCGCCGACGGGGACGGGTGCGGACAGCGGCGCCTCGCTGAGTGTGGAGACCCCGGCGGATACCGCCCTCAACGCCACGAGCCACCGCGCCGCGGCGCGGGCGCTGGGCAACGGCGACGCCGAGCGGGCGGCGCAGATTTACATCAAGATCCTTGAGGCCAGCCCCGGCAACCCGGACGCGCTGTCCGGTCTGGCGCGCGCCCTGACAAAGATGGGCATGCTGCCGCAGGCGCGCGAAACCTACCGACGCCTGCTCGAGTTCGAGCCCGGCAATCAGGCGGCGCTGTCCAACCTGATCGCGCTCGCTGCTCGCGGCAAGCCGGAGAAGGCGTTGGCGCGCCTGAACCGGCTGGCCGAGCAGCGCCCGGGCTTTGCGCCGGTGCACGCGCAGATCGCTTCGGTGCACAGCCGGGCGGGCGACAGCGACGCCGCGATCGGCGCCATGCGTCAGGCGGTTAAGGACGCGCCCCGATCCGTGCGTTTCCGCTACAACCTCGCCGTGCTTTACGACCGGGCGGGCCGGGCGCGCGCGGCCGCCCGCACGTACCGGCAAGTGCTGAGCCAGGTCCGCCGGACCGGCGAGCGCAACCGTCTGCCCATCGAAAGCGTGCGGCGCCGCCTGCGCTATCTCGGAGGCTGAGCGGGCATGCCCTACCTGGCGCATTTCGGCTTCCACCAGCGTCCGTTTTCCCTGACCCCGGACCGGGCCCTGTTCTTTCCGGAAAGCCACCAGCCCATCCTGGATGCGGCGCGCTATGCCGTGGATCGCGGCGAGCCCATCATCAAGATCGCCGGCGAGGTGGGCACGGGAAAGACGCTGCTGTGCCGTCTCATGGTGCAATATCTCGTGCATGATGGGGCGCGCGTGGCGTTCATCACCGTGCCCCAGGCGGACCGGCGGGCCACCCTGCTCGCCGTGGGGCGCGAGTTCGGCCTGGACGTCAGCGACTGCGCCGATGCGTATCAGGCCCTGGCCGATCACCTGATCGCCGAGCACAGCGCGGGCCGGCGTGCCGTACTGGTCGTGGACGAGGCGCAGGCCCTGGACCGCGAGGGGCTGGAGACGATCCGCCTCCTGTCGAACCTGGAGACGGACGAGGACAAGCTGCTCCAGATCGTCCTGTTCGCCCAGCCCGAGCTGGACCGCCTGCTGCGCCAGTACAGCATGCGCCAGATCATGCAGCGCATTACCTTCAACTTCACCACCCGGCCGTTCGATCGGGCAACGGGCATGCAGTACATCCGCTACCGGGTGGAGAAGACGAGCGTGCGCCCGCCGCCCAACGACGTGTTCTCGCGGCGCGCGATGAAGATCATCGTCAAGGCGGCCGGCGGCATCCCGCGCGTGATCAACGTGCTCGCGGACCGGGCGCTGCTTTCGGCGTATGCCGCGGACCGGCGGCAGGTCATCCGGCGCGACGCGCTGCGCGCGGTCAGCGACACCGCCCTGGGCGACCCGCCGCCGCGCCGGCCGATACGCCGCTGGCGCCGAGGCTCGCCCGCGTGACCGCACACCCGAGGGAGCCACGGCCATGGCCGGTTTCGATGCAAACCTGCGCACCATCCTGAAGACGGCCCGCGCGCACGGCGCGAGCGATATCCATCTGGCCGCCGGGCGCCCGCCGACGCTGCGCATCGACGGCGCGCTGCACGGGCTGGAAACCGATCCCTGGACCCCCGAGCAGGTCAAGCATGCGCGCGATCAGCTCCTGGACGCCACGCAAAGCCCGGTCGAGCTGGATCGCGACACCCCCGACCTGGACTTTGCACGCACCGATGACGCCGGCGAGCGCCTGCGCATCAACAGCTTTCTGACCCTGGACGGCCCGGCACTGGCCATCCGCCGCATCGCCGGCGCGCCGCCGGATCTGGAAACCCTTGGCGTGCCCGACGCCGTCGCCAACCTCGCGGGGCGGCAGAGCGGCCTGATCCTGGTCACGGGGGCGACCGGCTCGGGCAAGTCGACCACGCTGGCCGCCCTGATCAACCGCATCAACGCCAACAGACCGGCGCACATCATCACCATCGAAGACCCGGTGGAGTACGTCCATCGCAGCAACGCCTGCCTGATCAATCAGCGCGAGGTGGGCGAGCACACGCAGAGCTTCCACACCGGTTTGCGTGCGGCGCTGCGCGAGGACCCGGACGTCATCCTGGTGGGCGAGATGCGCGACCTGGAGACGATCTCGCTGGCGCTGACGGCGGCGGAGACGGGGCAGCTCGTGCTCGCCACCCTGCACGCGCCCACGGCGGCGCAGGTGGTGGACCGCATCGTCGATGTCTTCCCGGCTCAGGAGAAGGAGCTGGTGCGCACCATGCTTTCCGCGTCGCTGGTCGCGGTGGTCTCGCAGCGCCTGCTGCCCGCCGCCGCCGGGGGCCGCGTGGCGGCCATGGAGATCATGCTGGGCACCACAGCGGTCCGGAATCAGATCCGCGAGGGGAAGGTGCCGCAACTGCCCCAGACCATCGAGCTCGGCCGGCGCGCGGGGATGCAGACCATGACCCAGGCGATCCAGGAACTCGCCGGGGCGGGGCGGATCACAAGGCAGACGCGCGATGCCACCCTGGCGGCCCTGGGCGGCGACGACGCGGGCGGCTGACCCGCGGGCCGGGCCGCCGGAACCGAGGGAACGGCACAAAGGGGGGTTTCATGTTGCAACGGACGGGGTTTGCGCTCGCCGGGGTTGTGACCGCGGCCGCGCTGACGTTCACGGATGTGCCTGCGGCGCGGGCGCAGCACGAGGACACCCTCTCGGCCAAGCCCTTCAGCGCGCCGTCGTTGCTGGCCGAGGGCTATCAAGTGGTGGCGTACGAGGTCGTGGACGACCAGGAGAGCCGCCTGATCCTGAAGAAGCGCTACAAGCTCGCGCTGTGCGTCCTTGAGGAATCGATGGCGGACGACGAGTCGATTGAGATCGAGAGCACGTGTTACAGATTGCGCTGATTTGCCGCAAGGCGGGGCATGGCTGCTTCACCGGACGGCTGCCGGGGATCCCCCGATGCGGGCGTTGAAACTCGATTCGCACGCCTCATTTCAGGACCCGGGAGCGGTGGCCGCGGGCACGGCCGGATCAACGGAGCATGCAATGTTTGGACGGCGGTTCGTTTTCGGCCGGATCCTGGGCTTCGAAATCCGTGCCGACCCCACCTGGGCGATTCTGTTCCTGCTCATCCTGTGGTCCCTGGCGAGCGGATTCTTCCCCGCGATGTATCCGGGAGTCGCCGCCGGCACGGCCTGGGGCCTCGCCCTCGTGGGGACGCTGGGCCTGTTCGCCTCGCTGCTTTTCCACGAACTGGCGCATTCGGTGGTGGCGCGGTCCTACGGCGTTAAGGTGGGCGGCATCACCCTGTTCCTTTTCGGCGGCGCGGCGGAAATGGAAAGCGAGCCCGCCTCGCCGCGCGCCGAGCTGCTCATTGCCGGGGCGGGGCCCCTGGCGAGCCTGTTTCTCGCCGTCGCCTTCTACGGCGTAACCGGGGTCGTCGCGACGGCGGGCGCGCCCGACCCGATCGTGGGGCTGCCCTATTATCTGGCCGTGGTGAATCTGGCGCTGGCGGTGTTCAACCTGCTCCCCGCCTTTCCCATGGACGGCGGGCGCCTTCTGCGCGCGGCGCTCTGGGGCATGGGGCGCAATCTCCGCCGGGCGACGAAGGTGGCGAGCCGCATGGGGCAGGGGTTCGGCCTGCTGCTCATCGCCGGCGGGGCCTTCCAGGCGATCGCGGTGCAGAACTTCGTCGGCGGCATGTGGTGGGTGCTTATCGGCGTGTTCATCCACGGCAACGCCGGCATGACCTACAAGCGGCTGCTCGACCGGCTGAGTCTGAAGGGCCTGACCGTGGGCGACGTCATGACGCGCCGCCCGGTGACGGTGGACCCGGACAGCACGATCCAGCAGATCGTGGACGAGGTGATCTACCGGTACCACCACCACCGCTATCCCGTCGCTTCGGGCCGACGGCTGCTGGGCTGGATTGGCGCGCGCCAGGTTCAGGGCATCGAGCGCGCGCGCTGGCCCGAGCTGCGTGTCGGTGAGGTGATGGCGCCCGCGGACACGAGCGCGACGATTCCCGCCAGTGCCGATGCCGAGACGGCGCTCGACCGGCTGCAGGCACGCCGGGACGGCTGGCTCATGGTGACCGATCGGGGCGCGCTGGTGGGGGTCGTGGCGCTGCGCGACCTGCAGGCATATCTGCGCCTGCGTGCCGAACTGGGCGGGCGCGCCGGACCTCCGCAAGCCTCGGCATGACCGGTGGCGGAATCGGTGGGGGAAGCGGATGCACGATGCGCTTGTGGTCCTGGGCGCCGGATTTCGGCCGGACGGCGGGATCAACCCGGCCCTTCGGCGGCGTGCGGTGCATGCTGCGCGGATTTATCACACCGGGGTCGCGCCTCTGGTGCTGGTGACGGGGGGCGTGAATCCGCCCCACGCGCCGTCCGCTGAGGCGGAAGCGATGTCGGTGATCCTGTCGGCGTGGGGCGTACCGGACGCGCGGATTCTGCGCGAACCGCACGCACGCAACACGGCTGAAAATGCACGGTTGAGCGCAGCCGTCCTGCTGGGCCGCGGCGCGCGTCGCGTGGGCGTGGTCACCGATCCCGCCCACATGCCGCGGGCGCTGCTGGCATTCCGGCGCGCTGGTGTGGCGCCGGCGCCCGAACCGGTGCCGGATGCCCCCGACTCGGTAGGGACACGCATACGCGAAGCCGCCGCCTACGCAATCTACGCGTTGCGCTACGACCGCGCCCTAAAGCTTCGGTTCTAAACGGATCTGGAACCGCGGTAAGGTGCACCCTTTTGCTACGGTGCATGGCGCACGAAAAAAGGCGCGCGGGATGCCTGAGCGGTTCGGCCCTGGACGCCGTGTTCGCCGCTAGAGAAGGCCTCACATAGCGGTGAACCGTTAGGTCTTACACCAGGGAGGCCGAACCGCTTCTGGCATCCGGATGCAGGGATCTACGTAATGCCGTGCCCGAGGTGTGTCCAGGGGGTTGCGGCACGACGGCCAAAAAAGGGGCGTGCCGCCGTGCCCGTCGGGTGGCTTACGCCGCCTGGCTGTCCCCCTGGCTGCCGCCGCTGTCGCTTTCACCCTCGCGGCGGCCCAGGCCGATGGAGCGCGCGATCTCGGAGCGCCGCTTGGAGGTGTTCGGCGCCACCATGGGGTAGTCCGGGCGGAGGCCGAACATCTCGCGATACTGCTCCGGCGTCAGGTCGTGCGCCTTGGCCAGGTGACGCTTCAGGGCCTTCTGCTTGCGCCCGCACACCAAGCACACGAGGTGGTCCCGGCCGATGGAGCGGCGCGGGTTCACCGCGGGCTGGACCGACGTCGAGGGCTCCTCGGTCTCGCCGGACTGCAGGGACTTGAGATCCCGGGCGACCGCCTGGATGACCTGCGGTACCTGGTCGGGCTCGACGCGGTTGTGCGACACATAGGCCGAGACGATCCGCGTGGTCATCTCGGTAAGAGACTGATTGTCGTTCTCTTCGGCCATACTCTCCTCACCTCCCGGAAGAACTGCGCGTTTAACCTAATGCAATTGCACCCGGCGTGCACAGACGTCCGTTGCGCGCGCCACGGGCCGGGTGGCATTTTTGCACGTAACCCTACGGTTCAAATTTCCGGCCCCTTATCAGGCCGTGGCACCAGGATCAAGCACAAAGATCGCCCGATCAAGCGTCTTGGTCCCGTGGTGCGCACCAACTACATAAATCAAGCCGGTCCCCGGCAGGGTTGTTCGTGTGCGATGCGCGCTCGACCGAAGACAACGGTTCAGCGGCTATTGGAGGGGCAAAGCGTGACGATTGGGGAGGACCTCACCGCCGGAAGCCGCGGGCTCCTGCTGACAGACCTGTATCAGCTCAACATGATGCAGGCATACCTTGATTCCGGTTATACGGGAAGCGCGACGTTCGAATTTTTTGTACGTAAGCTCCCGAAAACGCGCAACTTTCTGATCGCAGCCGGGCTGGAGCCGCTCATCGGATTTCTGGAGGGCGCGCGCTTCGCGCCTGAAGAGCTGGCGTGGCTGCGCGAAACCGGGCAGTTTCGTAAAGAATTCGTCGATTATTTGAGCGAGCTGCGCTTCGACGGTGATATCGACGCCGTGCCCGAGGGGACGGTCGTGTTCGGTAACGAACCCATCCTCCGCGTGACCGCGCCGCTGCCGTTGGCGCAGCTCATCGAGACCCGGCTGATCAACCTCATGCAGATCAGTTGCCTGGTTGCCAGCAAGGCGGCGCGCATGGTGCTCGCCGCGCCGGCGGATACGCGCCTGGTCGACTTCGGGCTGCGCCGGGCGCACGGCGGCGAGGCCGGGCTGCTGGCCGCGCGGGCGGCCTATCTGGCGGGCTTTGCCGCGACGGCGACGGTCCCGGCGGCACGCCTGTGGGGGATTCCCATCCTTGGGACCATGGCGCACGCCTATATCGAGGCGCACGTCGACGAGCTGGCCGCGTTCCGCAGCTTCGCGCGCTCGCGCCCCGATCAGACGGTGATGCTGATCGACACCTACGACACGGCGGAGGGCGCGCGCAACGTGGTGCGCCTCGCGCCGGAGCTCGCGGCCGAGGGAATTGGCATCAAGGGCGTGCGCATCGATAGCGGCGACCTCGAAAGCGAGGCGCGGCGGGTGCGCGCCATCCTGGACGCGGGCGGCCTTACCGATACGGGAATCTTCGTCAGCGGCGGCCTGGACGAGTGGGAACTGGACCGCCTGCGGCGGAATGGCGCCCCCATAACGGGATTCGGTGTTGGGACCGCCCTGACCACCTCGGAAGATGCCCCCGCGCTGGACTGTGCCTACAAGCTGCAGGAATACGATGGGCGGCTGTGCCGCAAGCTCTCCGCCGGCAAGGCGACCTGGCCCGGGCGCAAGCAGGTCTGGCGGAGCTACGACGACGCCGGGACCATGGCCGGCGACGTCCTGGGCGGGGCCGACGAATCCCACGCGGGCGAGCCGCTGCTGCAGCCGGTTCTGCGCGCGGGCGAGCGCGTGGACGGGATTCCCGATATCGAGGCCGTGCGCGCCCACACAGCGCGTCAGCTCGCGGCGCTTCCGGCCGAGCGGCGCGGCCTGTCGCCGGCCGCCGGCAGCTTCCCCGTGACCGTCTCGGAGTCCCTTCAGGCCACCGCGGACGCGCTCGCCACGGAGATCGCCGAACGCAACCGGCGCGCGGCCGAGCGTCTGTCCTGAGGCCGGGGTTGCAGGCCTTGCGCGAAAAGGTGATATAGATCGGAATGGGGAAGCCGTCATCGTCCTGTCACGGGCTGGCGGCCGGATGACGTGCTTATCGCATTGCAGGAGGAATGGGACATGGCATCTGAAGCGCTCGATATTCCCATCGAGATCGCTTTCCACAACATGGAGCACTCCGATCACATCGAGCAGCAGGTCCATCGGCAGGCGAAAAAGCTCGAGCGCTTCAAGGACACTATCATCGGCGTCCGCGTCGCCGTGGAAGCGGACCACAAGGGCAGCCAGTCCACCGACTTCTCCGTCAAGGTCGAGGTGAAGGTCCCGAAGTCCCTGATCGTGGGGCAGTCGCACGGGCGCCCGCATACGGCCGTCAACAATGCCGACGCCTACGGTTTTATCCGCGACGCCTTCGACAACACGGTCCGGCGCGTGGAGAGCTACATCAAGAAGCACTTCGAGCCCACCAAGACGCCAGTGGGTGAAAAGCGTCAGGCGCGCGTCACCCGCCTGGATACCGAGCGCGGCACCGGGATGCTGGAAACTGAGACCGGGCAGAGCCTGTTCTTCCAGGCCGGCGCGGTGAAGGGCGAGGACATCGGCAGCCTCGCCGTGGGCACCATCGTCAGCTACACCGTGGCCAAGGCCGAGGGCGCCTATGGCCCGGAAGCCGAAACGGTCACGCGCGTGGTGGGCGGCCGGAGCTGAGCCCGGCTGTTGCGCCAAGGGCCGCGCCGGGCGCCAGCCATACCGGCAGGGCGCCCGCCGCCGCGGCCGCGTGGGCGTCCAGTGCGGTGAGCGCGCGGCGCAGGTCCGCGGGCAGCAGGCCGAAGCAGAGCGCCGCGCGTGCGCGCCGGAAATAGCGGTCGGCCTTGGCCGCATTGCGGCTAACGCCGTACGGGTTCGTCGCCCGCGCCTTGACCCCAGCGGCAGCCAGCTTGATCAGCCCGCCCAGAATCAGACCGCTCTCGCTGTTGCGGGGATAGCCCCGCCACAAGTCTTCCCAGGCCTCGTGCGCTTCCCAGGAAAAACCGGCGTTGAACAGATCGACGCCGTAGAGAAAGGCGGTACAGTCGCGCCATGCGGTCGGATCGACAGCCGCTACGGCAGTCGGCGGCAGGCGCACGCCATGGCCATCGGGATCCCGCTCGGGATGCGGCGTTCGCCCGGGCACATGGGTGTAGGGCGGCAGTGGCCGGTCCGGACAGTACCGGCCGAGCAGCAGGCCCGTCGACGCCGCCGGGGCGCCGTTACCGCCCCGGTCGGTCATCGCGGATCGCGGGCACGCGCAGACGAGCTGCGGGGCGTCACCCCTGACTCTGGCTCTTCTGCGCCTGTTGGTAGGTGAACGTGGGGGCCTCGCCCTCGTCGACCACACCGCGCGTGATGGTCACCTGCTCGACGTCCTCGTAGCTGGGCAACTCGAACATCGGATCCAGCAGGATGTGCTCCATGATCGAGCGCAGGCCACGTGCACCGGCGCCGCGGGCGATCGCTTTCTCCGCAATGGCCTCCAGCGCTTCATCGGTGAACACGAGGTCGACATTCTCCATCTCGAACAACCGCTGGTATTGCTTGACCAGGGCGTTCTTGGGCTTGGTGAGAATGTCGACCAGCGCCTCCTTATCCAGATCGTGGAGCGTCGCCACCACCGGAACGCGTCCGACGAACTCGGGGATCAGGCCGAACTTGAGCAGATCCTCCGGTTCCACGTCCTTGAGGATTTCGCCCGTCTGGCGCTCCTCGGGCGCGCGCACGTCCGCGCCGAAGCCGATGGAGGCGGACTGCCCGCGCTTGGAGACGATCTGCTCCAGGCCGGCGAACGCACCACCGCAGACGAACAGGATGTTCGTCGTGTCGACGTGCAGGTACTCCTGCTGCGGGTGCTTACGCCCGCCCTGCGGCGGGACGGAGGCCGTGGTGCCCTCCATGATCTTCAGCAGGGCCTGCTGCACACCCTCGCCGGAGACGTCGCGCGTGGTCGACGGGTTGTCCGATTTGCGCGTGATCTTGTCGATCTCGTCGACGTAGATGATGCCCTTTTGCGCGCGCTCCACATTGTAGTCCGACGCCTGAAGCAGCTTTTGGATGATCGACTCCACGTCGTCACCGACGTAGCCGGATTCCGTCAGCGTCGTCGCATCCGCAATGGCGAAGGGCACGTCGAGGATGCGCGCCAGGGTCTGGGCGAGCAGCGTCTTGCCCGAGCCCGTCGGCCCGATCAGCAGGATGTTGGACTTGGACAGCTCCATCTCGTCCTCGCCCACGTTATGGGCGAGGCGCTTGTAGTGGTTGTGAACGGCGACCGATAGGACCCGTTTGGCGTGATCCTGCCCGACGACGTAGTCATCCAGGACGTTCGCGATCTCGCGCGGGCTCGGCAGGCTGCCGTCCGATTTGGCCAGAGACTGCTTGGTCTCGTCGTGAATGATCTCGGCGCAGAGCTCGACGCACTCGTTGCAGACGAAGACCGCCGGCCCGGCGATGAGCTTCTTCACCTCGTGCTGGCTCTTCCCGCAGAAAGAACAATACAGCGTCTGTTGCTGACCGTCGCCGGATTTGCTCATGGCTCCTCGGGTGTCTCTATGTCATCCGGTTAGGTTGCCGGGAATCATAGCCATGCACAACCCCCCGAGCGCAAGGGGCGCACTGGCCATCCCCATCCGACCCTGATATGAGCAGTTGCGCACGCCCGCCAAGGGGGTGGGACGGTGAGAAATTGCGCGCGAAAGGACGAAACCGGAACAGTCATGCGTCCGTTGAGCCATGAAGCCGCCGCCGCCTTCGCCGACGGCCTCGCCTATGATGCGCGCGGCCTCGTGCCCGCGGTGGCGCAGCAGCACGACACCGGCGAGGTGCTCATGCTTGCCTGGATGAACCGCGACGCGGTGGTTGAGACGCTGACGACGGGGCGCGTGACCTACTACTCGCGCTCCCGCGCGACGCTCTGGCGCAAGGGGGAGACCTCGGGCAACACCCAGCGTCTGGTCGAATTGCGCATGGACTGCGATGCGGACACCCTTCTGGTGCGCCTCGATCAGACCGGCCCGGCCTGCCACACCGGCCGGCGGAGCTGCTTTTACCGGGCGGCGGACGAGGCCGGGCCGGTGGCCGTGGAGCCGGCGCCGGAGTGAACGCGCGGTTGCCGAGTCGCCTCGGCAGGCGGGCGGCATGCGCCGTTCGGCCTTGGCTCAGCTTGCCGGCTCGCCTTTGCTGTCCGCGATCACCGCGTTGAGCGCTTTGCGCACCGCCTTGGCCTTGGGGTGGCCAGGCTGGAAGCAAACGTACAGGCCGTTCCGGGTCAACGGCGTCTCGTCGAATTTCACCTTGTCCGTAAGGTTTGGCACCTGCGTGTCGAGCAGGTGTTGGAGCACCTTCTTGTCGATCACGGCGGCGTCGATGCGGCCGCCCGCAACCTTTCTGATGTTCAAGATGTCGCTACTCACCCCCTGTGTCGTTAACTTGCCTGCCTTCATGGCCGCGTCGAACGGGCCGTTGTCGTTGGCGTAGCCGCTGACGACGCCGATGGTGTAGGCCTTGAGATCGGGCAGGACCTGTGACCAGGACAGGTTGTCGCTGGCCTGTTCGACGAAGCCGACCACGCTGGTGTCGAACTGCTTCGACCACAGGCAGTTCTTGTCCTCACGGTAATACTCCGGGAAGTAGCCGACGTACGCGTCGCGTTCGAGGCCATAGCGCATGGCGCGTTTCCAGGGCAGGAAATTGACCTCGAGATCGTAGCCCGCGCGCTTGAGCAGCCCGCGCAGCTTGGCGGTGTTCGAGCCGCCTTTCTCGAGGTCGGGCCCGTTGTAGGGCGGCCAACTCAACGATGTCAGCTTGACCGTCTCGTCCGCGTGTGCCGGCGTCGCCAGCACGGCAAGCCCCGTCATCGCCGCCATAATGGCCGTGCGCGCTGGGATTCGCTGTAGCATTTTTACCTCTATCATGTGAATGCGGAAGGGTTGCGTTTACGGCTTTCGGGGGAAATGCTAACGAATGTTTGTTACGGACGTTTGAAGCATATTTAGATGACCTGAGGATATCTGCCGAATTCGGCAGCGGGATAAACCGGAATCCGCTTGTTCGGCGGCGCGCGGCGCTGGACGCGTGTGGATGTCGAGGTTGGACTGGATTGTCCCGGATACCTGTTTGGGGTCGGAGATCGTCCGTACCAGGGGGTGGCTGCCGTCGCGCTGTTGTTCTGGACAGCCCGACGGCTAATTCGAGCATCGTCGAACATAGCTGGTGAGTGCCGCTCGTTTTGTCGTTCCCTTCTTTTTCCGCCGGTCCGGCTGGCCGGCGCGTGTTGGTCGCCGCGGCCGTGGCCAGCACGTGGCTCGGCGTCGTCGCCGTCATGGCCGCACTCCTCGCCGGCGACGGCGTGAGCGCGCTGGATGGCCTGATGCTGCTCGCCTTCGCGGGAAGCACGCCCATGGTCGCGCTCGGCTTCTGGAATGCGGCGATCGGCAGCGTTCTCCTCGCCCGGCACCGCGATCCGGCGGGCGCGGTCATGCCGCTGCGGCGCGACGGCGCGCTGGCGCCGGGCGAGCGCGTGGCGCTGGTGATGCCGGTCTACAATGAAGACCCCGAGCAGGTGTTCCGGCACCTGGGCGCGACTGCGCACGATCTCGACCGGACCGGTCTGGCCGGCCGGTTCGACGTGGTGCTGCTCTCGGACACCACGGACCCGGCGATCCGGGCTGCCGAGGACCGATACATGGCGGCCTGGCGTGCGCTGGACCGCGATCCGGATCGGCTCACGCTGCGCCGCCGGCAGGCACGCGCGGGTTTCAAGGCGGGCAACATCCGCGCCTTCGTCGACGCGCCGGAGAGCCAAGCGTACACGTACATGGTGGTCCTGGACGCGGACAGCGTGATGCGCGGCCCGGCCATCGAACGGCTCGTGGGCACGCTCGCCGCCAATCCTGGCGTGGGGATCGTCCAGGCGCTTGCCGTGGGGTTGCCCGCGCAATCGGCGTTCGCGCGCATCTTCCAGTTCGGCATGCGCCACGGCATGCTCCCCCACACCCTTGGCGCGGCGTGGTGGCACGGCGACGCCGGGCCGTATTGGGGGCACAACGCGGCCCTGCGCATGACCGCCTTTCGCGCCGCCTGTCGCCTGCCCACGCTGCCCGGCCGGTCGCCGCTGGCCGGCGCGATCCTCAGCCACGACCAGGTGGAAGCGGCGCAGATGCGCGCGCACGGCTACGGGGTGCGCGTGCTTGCGCTCGAGGACGGCAGTTACGAGGCCAATCCGCCCACGCTGCCCGATTTCATCAAGCGTGACCTGCGCTGGTGCCAGGGGAACCTGCAGTATCTTAAGCTGCTTGCCCGGCCCGGCTTCCGGTTCATGGGGCGGCTCCAGCTCACCCAGGCGGTGGGGATGTACCTGGCCGCGCCGTGCTGGCTCGCCTTCGTCGTGCTGGGCGTGCTCCAGCTCAGTCTCCCCGCAACGGCCGCGACGGCGCCCCTGCTGGACGGTTCTGGTGTGGCGCTGCCGCAGGCCGCCTGGGGCGTGGGGCTGCTTGCCACGATGCTGGGCATGACGTTTGCCCCCAAGCTGCTGGGGTATGCGCACGCCCTTCTGGACCGCGGGCGTCGGCGCGCCTT
>CAJXKW010000011.1 GCA_913055855.1 uncultured Limimonas sp.
CACGCCGGGGCGATCGTCCAGGCCGCGGGCGAGACCGCGGCGGAGAAGGTGAGCATGCTCCAGGACGCCGGCGTCGCTATCGCCCCGAACCCCTCGGAAATCGGCACCACCATGGCAACACGCCTGCGCAAGGCGGCGTAGCCTTTTCACACGGGTGCGCCACGGAACGCGATACGCCCCGCCCGCACCCGCCGGGCGGGGCTTTCGCGGCCGGTGGGAAAAATCAGATCACGCCGGCGTCCAGGCCCGCAGCGACGTACATGCCCAATTCCTCGCACTGATCGATGAATTCCTCACGGAATTCACCGCGGCACACGAGCGGGTCACGAACGGCGCGCCAGCGAAGGCCCGTCACGATGGTCTGCACGGCGCGTTCGGTGCCGGTACCGTCTTTGCCGGCCCGGATGTATAGGGCATACGGAAGTCCCTGGGTTTCCTCCAGGCACGGATAGTAGCTGCGGTCGAAAAAGTCCTTCAGGGCGCCGGCCATATAGCCCAGGTTTTCGGTCGTTCCGAGGATGATGGCGTGCGCCGCCTTGACGTCGTCCGGGCCGGCTTCCAGCGGCGGCTTGCAGACGGTTTCGACATCCTCGATCTCTTCGGCACGCGCCCCTGCGAGCACGGCGTCGCGCAAACGCCGCGTGTTGGGCGACGGCGCGTGCGCCACCAGCAAGAGGCGCTTGCCAGCCATCCGTTACCTCCGTGTCGCCGGCGCGCGAAACGATCCTGAGGGTGGGCGCCGGTCCCTGTCGCGGTCAAGCTGCGCCCGCGCGCCTCACACGGCGGCCGCAGCATCCGCCCCTTCCAGCGTGCGCACCGTTTCGCCGAGCTGGCGCTCCAGATCGCGCGTCGCGCGCTCGACCTCCTGACCGGTATCGCCCAGGCCGCGGATTTCCTCGGAGGCGCGTTCCGCCTTGGCCTCTGCCGCGCCGGCGCGATCGTCGGCCTTGCTCGCCTCCCGGCTGGCGTGGTCGAGACGTTGCGCCATGTCGCGAACAAGACCCGACTGCGTTTCCGTTGCCCCGGAAATACGGCCGTTGGCGTCCTCCACGCCGTAGACGGCGCTGGCGAGCTGCTGGAGCGTACGCTCCACGGCCTCCGTCCGCTCGCGCAGATCGTTGACCTTCTCGCCGATCGTCCCGGTCGCTTCGGTGGTCTTGTTGGACAACGCCTTAACCTCGTCCGCGACGACGGCGAACCCCTTACCGGCCTCGCCGGCGCGCGACGCCTCGATGGTCGCGTTCAGCGCGAGCAGGTTGGTTTGCTTGGCGATGCCGTTGATGATCTCGACGATGTTGCCGATCTCGTCCGCGGCGGCGCGCAGGCCGGCCATGACCCGGCCGGCCTCGTCCACGTCGGTGCGCGCCCGCGCGGCGTGGTCGCGGGCTTCGGTGACGGCCTGTGCGACCTGATCGCTCTGGGCGGTCAAGCTCTGAACCTTCTGATCCACGACCGTCACACCCTCGCTCGATTCGCGCACGGCCTGACGCGCGCCCTTGATGTCGTCCACCGCCTCGCCATGATGCTGACGCACATTCTCGAACGTTCGGCTGAAGGTGCTGACGCCCTCGTCCACCTTGCGCACGGATTCGCCCATTTCCCGCCCGAGGCGCTCGGCCAGGCGCTTGAGCGCCGTGTCGCGCTCGTGGCGCGCCTTTTCCGCGGCGAGGATACTGAGTGCCCACTGGCGCGCGACGTTGGCCATCGGCCCGGCCTGCGCCAGCGGCCCGGCCACCCCGAGGCTGGCGATCCGGACGCCGTCGAAGTCGAGCGCAATATTGCGCCCCTCGCGCATGGCCTCGCTCTTCTCGGCCTCCGTTCGACTGACGTCGCGGTAGTCGGTCTCGCCCGCCATGATTCGTGCTGCAATGGTATGCTGGTTCCCAATGCGCTGGCGCGCGGAAGAGGCGAAGATTATTCCGTTGTCGCCCATAAACGAGACCGTGAGACCGATTTCACGCGCAATTTCGTCACAGATCGTCTGCGCTTGTTGCTCGTTCAAATTCATTCTCAAGCCCCCATGCGAGCGCACATTACTGTTACGATTTTTCCACATGCCATGAACCCAGACAATCGGTCGCCTTGGCGGGCGATCCGCTGGCATGCTCCCGGCGTAGACATCGATATCAACGGGTCAGGAGGGATCGAGAAACATGAAGTGTCTGCTTTCGTTCATGGCCGCCACGGCCGGGTTCAAGGCCGGCCTGACCGTGGCCGGCCTGGCCGCGGCCGGGTATTACGCGCGCAACATGCAGCGCAACACCAGCCTCAAGGAGTCGCCGTGATGCTCATCCGCCTCACCGCGAACGCCGCGATCCATGCCGCCGCCGGCGTCGCCACGGGGCTTCTCGCCGTGGCGGCCGCAGAGGGTTGGCGGCGCGCCCTCAAGCACCGCGACACGGGACCGGCCGAGCCGCGTACGGAGCCGGACATGGGCCCCTCGGCGCCGTCACCGGAGACCACGACCGCGCCGGGCGCGGTCGGCCCCGAAGGCCCCGCCTCCGATGCCTGACTCGCCCGGCCGGGTGCTTCCGGCCGTTCTCGCCCGCCGGACGCGCGATCTGCGCGCCGCGCCCGCGCGGTCCGGTGGGCGCTACGTTCTCTATGCCCTGAGCGGCAATCTGCGCTGCCGCGAAAACCACGCCCTGCTCGCCGCGGTGACCCTGGCCAATACGCTGGAGCTGCCCGTCCTCGCGGCATTCGAGCTGACCGAAGGCTATCCGTTCGCCAGCGATCGCCACCATCGCTTCATGCTGGAAGGGGCGCGCGAAACCCTGCGCAGCTTGCGCGCGATGGGCGTGGCCGCGCACGCCTTCGTCCATCGGCCGGGGCACCGCGAACCGGCCACGGCGACGCTCGCCCGGGACGCCGCGCTGGTCATCTGCGACGACGTGCCGACGCGGCCTTATCGCAATGTGCGCGCCGCGCTGCTCGACGCGACGGCAGACCTGGCCGTGCCCGTGGCGGCCGTCGACGCGAGCTGCCTTGTCCCCATGCGCAGCGTGGACGGCGCCTACGAGCGGGCCTTCGCCTACCGCAAGGCGACCAAGCCCCAGCGCCGCGACCGCCTCGCTGACGTCCTGCCCGACACGGCAACGGTGGCGCCGCCGTACGATGCGCCGCTGCCGGTCGCGCCCACGGACCTCGACACCTGGGACCTGGGCGACCTCACGGCCGCCTGCGAAATCGACCACAGCGTGCCGCCGGTGCCAGAATTCCCCGGCGGCGAAACGGCGGCGGATGCGCGCTGGACCGCCTTCCGCGACGCGCATCTCTCGGGCTATGCGGCGCGCCGCAACGACGCCCTGGACGAGACCGGGGTGAGCCGGCTCTCGCCCTATCTCCGCCACGGCATGATCGCGGCCACCCGCCTGGCGCGCGAGGCGGCGGCCCGGGCCGGCAAGGGGCCAGACAAGTTCCTGGACGAGCTGCTGATCTGGCGCGAAATGTCGTGGGCCTACGCTTTTCATGTGCCGGACCACGACCAGCCGGCGGCCGTGGTTCCCGACTGGGCGCGCGAAAGCCTGGAACGGCGCCGGCTCGACGCACGCCCGGCACTGTACGGCTGGGAGACGCTGGCGCGGGCGACCACCGACGACGGGCTGTGGAATGCCGCGCAGGCCGCGTATCTGCGCCGCGGGTATCTGCACAACAACCTGCGCATGACCTGGGGCAAGGCGCTGCTGACCTGGACCGACGGCGCGGACGAGGCGGGCGCGCTCTTGGTGGATCTGAACAACCGCTACGCCCTCGACGGCGGCGATCCCAATTCCTATCAGGGTTTGTTTTGGTGCCTGGGCGCGTTCGACCGGCCGTTCGAGCCGGAGCAGCCGATCTTCGGCGTGATCCGGCCGCGCAGCACCGCGATCCATGCGCGCCGGCTGGACATCTCCCGGTTTGCCGCGCAGCAGACGCGCTATCCCGACGGCGCGGCGCTGCAAGTGGCCGTGATCGGCGCCGGCCTGGCCGGGCTGATCTGCGCGCGTACCCTCGCCGACCATGGCGCGGACGTAACCGTGCTGGACAAGGGCCGCCATCCGGGCGGGCGGCTGGCGACGCGGCGGCTCGAGGCGGAAACCTTTGCCGATCACGGCGCGCCCTGGTTCGACATGGCGGACGCCCGTCTGGCGCCGCTGCGGGAAAGCTGGTTGGCGAGCGACCGCATCGCGCCCTGGCCCGCCGGCGAGAACGGTGGGCGCGTCGCCGCCGTCGCCAGCAATCGGGCGCTCGCCGCGCACCTGGCCGCAGACCTGGATGTCCACATCGGCGTGACGGTGCAGGAACTCGCGCAATCGCAACATCTCTGGCGGGTTGTCACGGCGGACGGCGTGATCGGTCCGTTCGACCGCGTCGTCGTGGCCGTGCCGGCCCCGCAGGCAGCCGAACTGCTCGCACCGGTGCCGGAACTCGCAGAGCAGGCGCGCCGCGCGGCCTACGCCCCGAGCCTCACCGCCATGCTGGGCTTCGATGCTCCGCTGCCGGACCTGCCCGACACGCTGGCCAACGCCGGGCCGATCGCCCGCGCTGTACGCGAGAGCGCCAAGCCCGGCCGGGCGGGCCAAGGCGAGATCTGGGTGCTGCACGCCGATCCGGCGTGGTCGGCCGAACACCTGGAGCAAGACCCGCAGGTATCCGCTGCCGCGCTCCGCGAAGCGTTCGCGGAACGTGTCGGCCGTTCCGTCACGCCGCGCACCGTTCAGGGACACCGCTGGCGCTATGCGCAGGTGCGCACGCCGCTGGGCGTCGATGCCCTGGTCCGCGAGAACGCCGGAATCGGCGCATGTGGCGACTGGTGCCCGGGCGGCGGGGTTGCGGGCGCGCTGCTTTCGGGAAGCGCGATGGCGGGCCGGATCTTCGCGTCCGACCCCGCCATTCGCGAACGCGGCCGGCCAGTGCGCTGACCGGCCGTCGCCTCAGAAGCGCAGCACCGCGCTTACGCTCCCGATGTCGACACTGTTCTGGTAATCGACGTTGAGACTGCCGCGCGTGGCGTTGTTGCCGGTCGCCGCGAGATCGACCGTCGATTCTTCGACGAAGATATGCGTATAGCTGGCCTGTATGGCGAACCACGACGTCGGGCTGTAATCGGCACCGATCGATAGCCACGTCCGGTTCGCGCCGGGAATCCGCGGCGTGCGCGTGTTGTCCGGAATCGGCGATTCGTCGTACGCCACGCCAGTACGCAGGGCCAGATTTTCGGTGGCATCGAATTTGGCGCCGATTGCGGCGAACCAGGAATCGTCCCAGTCTTCGTTGGTTACCGAATCTCCTTGGTTGGGATTGTCGAATTGGATGCGCAGCTCGTCAAAGTCCGACCACATCGTGTACTGAAACTCGCCCATCAGAGCGATACGGTCCGTCACGTCCTGATAGACGCCAAATGACAACATATCGGGTGTCGTCAAATCAGCAGTGGCACCCGTATCGTTGAATTGATTCGAGTTCTGAATAATTTGTTGAGCGATTTGGTCGTCGCTACTGAAATCGGCACGTCCAGTAAGTTCGTGCTCGATATCGCTACGATAGGCGGCACCGATGCGCGTACCCTCGCGCGGCTCGATGAGCACACCGAGGTTAAAGCCAAATGCCCAATCGTCACCCTCGACCTCGGCGAGGCCGTCGTTCTGAGTTGGGGCCGTCCTAGGAACATTGTTCCGTGGGAGACTTGTAATCGTTCCAATGTCGATCGCATTCGTCAGCTCGGCATCAACATATTGCGCCTGCATCCCGGCAGCGACGGCAACGCCGTCGATAGGCTCGTATGACACGGCCGGATTGATGTTGATCGTCCGGACTTCCGACTTCAAGGCGTGATAGCGGCCAGCCCAGCCGTCATCGTAGTCCGTGGTGAACCCGAACGGCGCATTGAGGCCGACGCCGACTTTCAGCCGCTCGGTCACCGAGGTCATGCCGTAGAATGCCGGGGCAACCGCATCTTCGCTGATATCGTCGCCACCTGCGAGATTACCAGTTGGATCACCAGTTACAGTTTGCCCACTAGCATCCTCCGGCCTTGACCGCGGCGCGATAAAGCTCGCCGAAGCCATCCCCTGGGTCCCGGACTGCTGCGACAAGGCCGCCGGATTGAAGAACATGTAGCTCACATCGGCGGCCTCGGCCGTGGCGCCGGCGAATGCGGCGCCCTGGGCCGTGGGTGACTGCTCCTTGATGGCGAAGCCGGCCGCATGCGCACCCGATGCGGCAGCGAGGGCCCCCGCGGCAGCACTGGCGGCAGCCGCGGCGTAACGCGCGTGCTTCATGGTTTACCCCCCGGTTCGTTGCTTGTTGTGGCCGTCCGCGCGGCCCGAACCCGTCTGATGTGCCGGCAACCGACTCTACGGAAGCGGTATTCCCGACCGTCCAGTATGGTGTGGCGTCATCCCGCCGGAAGCAAGTCCTTTACCGCCCAGCGCCACGAACCGCTACCCGAATGGGAGCCGGCGCATGAAGCGTTTACCGGATATAACGTTTACGTCAAGGTTTTTCCTTGGCAGGAACAAAAATCCCGATTAAGGTAGGCCGGCAAAGGCCGATCGGATCGCACAGCACACCGGTTCCGGCTTAAGCGGCCGACACGAGCTGCATGCCGGGATGTGCCGGATGGGGAGGAGACGTGGCGATGCTGGCAACCGCGCCATCGGAGTCGCTGCCCTGGGCGACCATCTATCCCGCGAACCTCGCGTGGGACACGCCCCTCGAGCCGAAACCGCTGTACGCATTCCTGGACGCCGCGGCCGCCCGGCATCCGGATCACGCGGCCCTGGATTTCCTGGGCCGCCGCACCAACTACGCGCAGCTCAAGGATCAGGTCGACCGCGCCGCCGCGGGCTTCCGGGCGCTGGGCGTGGTGCGCGGGACCAAGGTCGGGCTGTGCCTGCCCAATTCGCCGTACACGGTGATCGCGTACTATGCGGTGCTGAAGGCGGGCGGCACCGTCGTGAATTTCAACCCGCTCTACACGGTCGAGGAGCTGACCAAGCAGGTCCGCGATTCCGAGACCGAAATCATGGTCACGCTCGACGTCGCGCAGGTCTATCCCAAGGTGCACGCGCTGGTCGCGAACGGCGAACTGGGCCGCATCGTGGTCGGACAGATGCGCGAGTGCCTGCCCTCGATGAAGGGGATGATGTTCAGCGCGTTTAAGCGCAGCCAGTTGGCGCGCGTGGTCTACGACGACCGTCACACCGCCTTCGCCAGCCTGCTGCGCTTCAACCCCATTCCGGAGCCGGCGGCGATCGAGCCGGAACGGGATATCGCCGTCCTGCAATACACCGGCGGGACGACGGGCCTGCCCAAGGGCGCCATGCTCACCCACGCCAATCTCTCCGCGAACACGGCGCAGCTCATGGCGTGGATGCCCGACCTGACGACGGGCTCGGAGAGCATCTACGGCGTCTTGCCGTGTTTCCACGTGCTGGCGATGACCGTGGTGCTCAACCTGGGGATCGCGGTGGCGGCGGAAATCGTTCTCGCCCCGCGTTTCGAGCTGCAGGACGCGCTCAAGACGATCACGCGCAAGCGGCCCACCCTGTTTCCCGGTGTGCCCACGATCTATACGGCGCTGAAGGATTCGCCGGAGCTGCAGCGCTATGACCTGTCCTCGCTGAAGTACTGCATTTCCGGCGGCGCGCCGCTGCCGGTGGAGGTCAAGCGCGAGTTCGAGAGCCTGACGGGCTGCGTCCTCGTGGAGGGCTATGGCCTCACCGAGGCATCGCCCGTGGTGACCTGCAATCCGCTCACGGGCGAGGCGCGCACCGGCTCGATCGGCATCCCCGTGCCACAGACCACGGTGAGCATGCGCGCCATCTCGGACACGCGCACGCCGGTGGAGATCGGCGAACGCGGCGAACTCTGCCTGCGCGGCCCGCAGGTCATGGCCGGCTACTGGAATCGCCCCGAGGAAACCGCGAACGTCCTCGTCGACGGCTGGCTGCGCACCGGCGACGTCGGCCACATGGACGCCGACGGTTACGTCTACCTCACCGACCGCATCAAGGACGTCATCCTCTGCGGCGGTTTCAACGTCTACCCGCGCGTCATCGAGGAGGCGATCTACGAACACCCGGCCGTGGCCGAGGTGGCCGTCGTCGGGGTGCCCGACTCCTACCGCGGCCAGAGTCCCAAAGCCTTCGTCCGCCTCCGCGAGGGCGCCATACTGGGCGAAGACGAGCTGCGCAGCTTCCTGGCGCCCAAGATTTCGCGCATCGAGATCCCGACCGCCTTCGAGTTCCGCGAAGAATTGCCCAAGACCAGCGTGGGCAAGCTTTCCAAGAAGGCCCTTCAGGAAGAGGAAGAACGGGCGGCCAATGTTGCACCCGGCGGCGCGGCCGACACCGTTGCCACGGGACCGGCCGCGCCCGCGCCGGAAACCGAGACCGATCTGCGTGCCTGATATGCCCGGAACCGGTGAAGGGTCTTGCGCACGGAAGGAACTTGACGTATGGGTCACCTGGACAACCAAATGGTAGACCCGGAGGAAATTCATGAGCGACGAGACGGCGGCGGAAACCCTGTACAGCGTGACCGAACTCGCGGAGCTGCTGGAGGTAACGCCGCGCACCATCCGGTTCTACGAACAGAAGGACCTGATCAGCCCACAGCGCGCGGGTAAGACGCGGGTCTACACGCACCGAGACAAGGCGCGCCTACAGCTCATCCTGCGCGGCAAGCGCCTGGGGTTCTCGCTGGCGGAGATCAAGGAATACCTCGACCTCTATGAGATCGACCGGACCCAGCAGAGCCAGTTGCACCTGTTGCTAACCAAGGTAAACAAACGCATCGCCAACCTGGAGGCGCAGCAACGCGACCTCCAGCAGACCCTCTCAGAACTCTACCAGGTCCAGGAAGAAGCGAAGCAGGCGCTGAGCGCGCGCATGCGGACCGACAGCGACGCCGCCTGAGCGCGGCCCCCGTTACCGTTACGAAGCGACGCAACGAACACCGTATCGCCGCGACGCGAACGCAGGGAGCACACGTACCATGACACGCGCCGTTATCGCCGGCTACACGCGATCCCCCTTTCATCTCGCGTCCAAGGGCGGGTTGGCCAAGGTCCGCCCGGACGACATGACCGCCCAGGTCGTGCGCGGCCTCGTCGAGCGCACGGGCGTCGATCCGGCGGATATCGAGGACCTCATCTGCGGCTGCGCCTTCCCGGAGGGCGAGCAGGGCCTGAACATGGCGCGGCTGATCGGGTTTCTCTCGGACATGCCGCTATCCGTGGCCGGCGCGACGGTGAACCGCTTCTGCGGTTCCTCGATGGAGGCGGCGCACATGGCCGCCGGCGCGATCGCCGTGGGCGCAGGCGAAGCCTTCATCTGCGCGGGCATCGAGTCCATGACCCGGGTGCCCATGATGGGCTACAATCCCCTCCCCAACCCGTATCTCCACGCGAATTATCCGCAGGCCTACATCTCCATGGGCCTGACGGCGGAGGCTGTGGCCAAGCGCTACGCGATTCCGCGCCAGCGTCAGGAGGAATTCGCCCTGGAGAGCCAGCAAAAGGCCACGAAGGCGGCGCAGGGTGGCCGTTTCCAGGACGAGATCGTCCCGATCGCGGCGAATGGCGGCGAGGTGCGGACGGACGGCACCATCCGCCCCGACACCACGGCCGAAGGGCTGGCGCAGCTCAAGCCCGCCTTCGACGCCGAGGGCACGGTGACTCCCGGCACCTCCTCGCCGCTGACCGACGGCGCGGCCGCGCTGCTGGTGTGCAGCGAGGATTACGCCGAGCGCAAGGGCCTGACGCCGCTGGCGCGGATCACGAGTGTCGCCAAGGCGGGCTGCGACCCGGAGATCATGGGCATCGGCCCGGTCCACGCCACGCGCAAGGCCCTGCAGCGCGCCGGGCTGTCGATCGACCAGATGGACGTGATCGAGCTGAACGAGGCGTTCTCCTCGCAGAGCCTGGCGTGCATGGACGACCTGGGCATGGACCGCGCGCGGGTGAACCTGGACGGCGGCGCCATCGCGCTGGGCCACCCGCTGGGCGCGAGCGGCGCGCGCATCACAGGCAAGGCGGCCAGCCTGATGCAGCGGGAGAAGGGCCGCTACGCGCTGGCGACTCAGTGCATCGGCGGCGGTCAGGGCATCGCGACGATCGTGGAGGCGCTGTGATGGCCGGAAGCGAGACCGGACAGATCCAGGAGGCGGCCGTCCTGGGCGCAGGCGTCATGGGCGCGGCGATCGCCGCCCACCTCGCCAACGCCGGGGTCAAGGTGCATCTGCTGGATATCGTGCCGGACGGCGCCGAGGACCGCGACACCCTGGCGCGGACGGCGATCCAGAAGATGCTCAAGCAGGACCCGGCGCCGTTCACGAACAAGCGCAACGCCAAGCGCGTGCTGCCAGGCAATCTCACCGACCACCTCGACCGGCTGGGAGATTGCGACTGGATCGTCGAGGCGGTGGTCGAACGCCTGGACATCAAACAGGACCTGTATGCGCGCGTGGATCAGGCGCGTAAACCGGGTAGCGTGGTCTCCTCCAACACCTCGACCATTCCGCTGGCGTCCCTGGTCGACGGCATGCCCGAGAGCTTCCGGCGGGACTTCCTGATCACCCACTTCTTCAATCCGCCGCGCTACATGCGCCTGCTGGAGCTGGTGCCGGGCGACCACACGCGCTCCGAGGCGCTGGAGACGATCCGGGCGTTCGCCGACCGCGGGCTGGGCAAGACCTGCATCGACTGCAACGACACCCCGGGCTTCGTCGCCAACCGCGTGGGCGTCTACTGGCTGCTGGCCAGTGTCGTGCACGCCCTCAACATGGGCGTGAAGGTCGAGGAGGCCGACGCCGTCATCGGCAAGCCCTTCGGGATTCCCAAGACAGGCGTGTTCGGCCTGATGGACATGGTCGGGCTCGACCTGATGCCGCACGTCGTGGGCAGCATGCGCCACGCCCTGCCCGACCGGGACCCGTTCCACGCCATCGACCAGGACCTGCCCATCATCGAGCAGATGATCGCGTCCGGCTACACCGGGCGCAAGGGCAAGGGCGGTTTCTACCGCATCAACCGCGAGGGCGGCGGCAAGGTTAAGGAAGCCGTGAACCTCGCGGCGTTCACCTATGCGCCCGCGGAAAAGGTCGAACCCGCGTGCCTGGAGGCGGCCAAAACGGGTGGCGTCGCGGCGCTGCTCGCCGCGGACGACAAGGTGGCCCGCTACGCCCGCGCGGTGATGGGCAGCACCCTCGCCTACGCCGCCTACCTCGTGCCCGAGGTGCACAGCGATCCGGCGGCCATCGATGAGGCGATCCGGCTCGGCTACAACTGGAAGCAGGGGCCCTTCGAACTGATCGACGCCATCGGGGCGCAGAACCTGGCGGGCGCGCTCCAGGCCGAGGGCCAGCCGGTCCCCGAATTCCTCCGGACCATCGCGCGCACGGGCCCGGTCTACCGCACGGTCGAGGGCCGCCTGGAGGTCCTGCGCGGCGACGGACGTTACCACACGGTCGAGCGGCCCGAAGGCGTGCTCCGGCTGGCCGACATCAAGCGCACCAGCGAACGCGTGGCCGGCAACGCCTCGGCGAGCCTGTGGGACCTGGGGGACGGCATCGCCTGCCTGGAGTTCCACACCAAGATGAACGCCGTGGACGACAAGATCATGGAGATGATCACCACGGCGATCGGGGTGGTGCAGTCGCGCTTCAGCGCCCTGGTGCTGCACAACGAGGGCAGCAACTTCTCCGCCGGCGCCAACCTCGGCCTGGCGCTGTTCTCCGCCAACATCGCGGCGTGGGACCAGCTCGCCGAGATGGTCGCCAACGGCCAGAAGGCCTACCGCGCCCTCAAGTACGCGCCCTTCCCCGTCGTGGGCGCGCCCTCGGGCATGGCGCTGGGCGGCGGCTGCGAGGTGCTGCTGCATTGCGACGCCGTCGAGGCGCACATGGAAAGCTACATGGGCCTGGTCGAGGCCGGCGTGGGCGTGATCCCAGCCTGGGGCGGCTGCACCGAGATGCTCACCCGGCTGGCGCAGAGCAATCACGTACCCAACGGCCCGATGCCGCCGGTTTCCAAGGCCTTCGAAACGATCAGCGTGGCCACCGTGGCCAAGTCGGCCGAGGAAGCGAAGGACCACGGTTTCCTGCGCCCGGACGACGGCATCACCATGAACCGCGACCGCGTCCTGGCCGCGGCGAAGGCGCGCGCGCAGGCCATGGCGGCCGACTACCGTCCGCCGGAGCGCCCCGAACTCTACTTGCCTGGGCCTTCAGGCAAGGCCGCCCTGGACATGGCCGTGGAAACCTTCCGCAAACAGGGCAAGACCACGCCGCACGACCTCACGGTGGCGGACGCGCTGGCCGACGTCCTCTCCGGCGGTGCACGCGCCGATCACATCGAAGCCGTGGGCGAGGACCACGTGCTCGGCCTGGAGCGCGCGGCGTTCATGCGCCTGCTCAAGACCGAGCCGACGCTGGACCGGATCGAGCACATGCTGGAGACGGGCAAACCGCTTCGGAACTAGGCCAACCACGGGTGGTGGCCGGCCCGCATCTCTCGATACGCGGCCTTCGGCCGCCACGCGAGATGAAGATGCCGGGTCCACAACACGTGCCGAATCTTGAGCAGGCGCGCCGACGCCGTGTCGAAAGATGAGGCGGCGCTCGCGACGCCTGCGCGGAAACGGCTTCGCCAAGGGGAACCACACGCCATGCCGACCTATCACGCGCCGCTAAGGGACATGCGCTTCGTCTACCACGAGCTCGCGGACGGCGACGCCCTGGCCGGCCTGCCCGCCTTTCGCGAGGCGACGCCGGACATCGTGGACGCCGTCCTCGACGAGGCGGGCAAGCTCGCGCGCGACGTCCTGCAGCCGCTCAACCGCTCGGGCGACGAACAGGGCTGCGCCTACGAGAACGGCGTCGTGCGCACGCCCGAGGGCTTTGCGGACGCCTACCGGCAGTTCCGCGAGGGCGGCTGGACCTCGCTGGCGTGCGATCCGCAGTACGGCGGCCAGGGCCTGCCCAACCTGCTCAACTTCATGGTCGAGGAGATGATCTGCGCCTCGAACCTGGCGTTCGGCACCTACCCGGGGCTGACCCACGGCGCCTACCGCGCGCTCCACGCCCACGGCGACCAGGCGCTGAAGGACGCCTATCTGCCGCGCCTCGTGGACGGCTCCTGGACCGGAACGATGTGCCTCACCGAGCCCCAGTGCGGCACGGACCTGGGGCTGTGCAAAACCAAGGCGGAACCCAACGGCGACGGCAGCTACACCGTCTCCGGCACCAAGATCTGGATCTCCGGCGGCGAACACGACCTGGCGGAAAACATCGTCCATCTGGTGCTCGCCCGCCTGCCCGACGCGCCCGCGGGGACCAAGGGCATCTCCATGTTCCTGGTGCCCAAGTACCTGCCCAATGCCGACGGCACGCCGGGCGCGCGCAACGCCGTCAACTGCGGGGGGATCGAGCACAAGATGGGCCTGCACGGCTCGGCCACCTGCGTGCTCAATTTCGACGGGGCCAAGGGCTGGCTCGTGGGTAAGCCCAACAAGGGCATGCGCGCGATGTTCACCATGATGAACATGGAGCGCCTCGCCGTGGGGATTCAGGGCGTCGGCCTAAGCGAGGGCAGCTTCCAGGCGGCCGTCGCTCAGGCGCACGACCGCCGGCAGGGGCGCGCGCTGTCGGGGACGAAGGATCCCGACGCGGCCGCCGACCCCATCATCGTGCACCCCGATGTGCGCCGCATGCTGCTGAGTATGCGCGCCTACACGGAAGGCATGCGCGCCCTGGGCGGTGTGGTCGCCAAGGAGGCGGACGTCGCCGACGCGCACACGGACGCGGCCCGGCGGCAGGCGGCGAGCGAGTTCGTGGCGCTGATGACGCCGGTGGTCAAGGCGCTGTGCACCGACCTCGGCTTCGAGGTGGTGAACCTCGGGGTGCAGGTCCACGGCGGCGCCGGCTATGTGCGCGAGACCGGCGTGGAACAGTTCGTCCGGGACGCCCGGATCGCGCAGATCTACGAGGGCACTAACGGCATCCAGGCGCTCGACCTGATCGGCCGCAAGATGCCCGAGCACAGCGGCCGCCAACTTCGGCGCCTGTTCCATCCCATCCAGAGCTTCATCGCCACGCACGAGGCCGACGAGGCGATGGCGGAGTTTGTCCAGCCGCTCGCCAAGGCTTTCGGCCGCCTCCAGACGGCGACCGGCTACATCGCGCAGGAGGGCCTGAAGGACCAGGAGTCGGCCGCGGCCGGCGCGACCCCGTTCCTGCGCCTGATGGGCCTGGTCGCGCTGGGCTGGATGTGGGCGCGCACCGCACGCATCGCCCTGGACAGGCAGGCCGGGGACACCAGCGGTTTCTACGCCGCCAAGCTCGCCACGGCGCGCTTCTTCATGGCCCGACTCCTGCCCGAGACCGGCGCCCTGGTCTCGGAAATCATGAGCGGCAAGGGTCCGGTCATGGACGTGCCGGACGAGGCGTTCGCACTTTCCGCGTAAACGGCTGCCAAGAAGCCGGCCGCGATCCGCCAATCGTGGCCGGCGATTTGCCCCAAGCGGAGCGATCAGCGGGTCGGGCTCGGCGCGATTCCCGATCCGCGGGCATGAGGCCCTGTCACTCGCCCAGGCTCGCCTGCTGGCGCAGGTCGTTGAGGAACCCGTCCACGAAGGTGCGCGCCCGCTGCACCTGGGCGAGCTGTTCGCTCGCCTGGGCGGGATCGCTGGTATCGTCCGAGGTTAGCATCTGGAAGGTGTCGGCGCGTGCCGTCTCGGCCATGGCGTCGCCATAGCGCCGGCGCAGCTTCGCCAGCCCGGTGCTGTTGCCGGCCATGGTCAGCGCCACGGCGTGGCGCATCACCTTGTCCGCAGCCGCCCCCGCAAGCTTGTCCTCCGCACCCGGCGCATCCGGCAGCAGCTCGGCCAGATTGTCCGCCGCCTTGCCCCAATTGCCCTGCTCGGCATGGATCTTGGCGCGGATGCGCGTGGCCTCGGCGGAGGTATCGCCCGCCACCGGCGCGAGCGCGGCGTTGGGCCGGCCCGCCTTCAACAGGGCCCGGGCGCGCAGGTACCGGCGCTTGCGGCGCAGCTCGGCCGGCAGGTTGTCGGCGCGGCTGATGTTGAGCGCTTCCACCGCCTTCTCGGGCGCCCGGTTGAGCAGGTGGATGGAGGCCAGCCGGGCGCCGGTTGCGGCCTTCTGCTCGCCGCTCAGCCGATGCCGGACCTGGCCGTCCAGGAGATCGGCGGCGCGCGTCAGCAGGTCGACGTCGACGAGCCGGTCGGCCAGCTTGGCGATCAGCGCGTTGCCCTTCTCACCCGTCGGCGTGAGTTCGCGAAAATCCTCGTACAGCGCCAGCGCCTTCACCGGCGACAGGCTGTCCGCCTCCCCCTTCAGAAAGAGCTTCTCGAAGATTTTGCGCATGCGCTCGGCGGCGCGCTCAGCCTGGGGCGTCTGGGGCAGATGCGCGGCCGCCTGCTCGAGCGTCTCCAGGGCGGAACGATACTGGTCCCCCGCCATGTAGAGTTCGGCCAGGCGGTTGAGCAGCACCGCCTCGAACTCGTCACCGCGCCAGGAAAAGCGCAGGCGTTCCAGGCGCTTGATCGCCTCTTCCCGGGAGATGCGGTCCGCGGCCAGGTCGCGCTCGATCATGACGAAGCGCGCACGGGCGCGCGACGGCGCGTGCGCATCCTTGGCCACCTCGCGCCAGAGCGCTTCCGCGTCCTCGACGCGCTCCTCGAGAAGCCGCTTGCGCGCGGTGAGATAATCGACCTCCGCCGCCTCGCCGGTCGTGAGATCCATTGCGCGCAGCTTCTGGAGCTGCTGCTCCGCCTTGGGGACGTTGCCTTCGCGCAGATAGGTTTCGGCCGCCCAGATCCGCATTTGTTTGCGCACCGATGGGGGATAGGGATCGAGCAGCCCGCGCGAACGCTCGAACGCGGCGAGCGCGGCACGGTCGTCACCCGCAGCCATGGCATGCGCAGCGCGCCAGGGTAGCGCCTCCTGCACCCCGTCCAGAGCCGGATGCGCCAGGGCCTTGCCGGCCTTGCGCCAATCCCCGGCGAGAAGGTGGGCCACCCCCTTCATCAGCTTGATCTGCGGATCGCTCGCCCGGCGCTCGGTGTTCTGGATGTAGAGGTCGAGCGCGCCCAGCGCCTCCGCGGCGAGGCCGTGCGCGAAGTAGAACCGGGCCAGTTCCAGGCGCGCCAGGGGTTTGTCCTCGCCGGAGGCGTCGTTGACCTTCTTCTGGAGTTCCTGGCGCGCCTGCGCGAAGGATTTCTCGGGGCGCCGCCATTCCTTCAGGTGCAGCAGCCGGTTCCCCTTGAGGGCATCGGTCGGCCCGGCGGCATTGCGGTTCAGGTCCGTGCTGCTCACCGCAAGCTTCTGGTCCTTGCCCCGGATGACCACCTCCGTGTCCGTGACCTCGGTAACGACGTGCTCGGCCAGCGGCAGCACCACGACGCCCTGGGTCGTGGGCAGAAGCGAGAACTCCTGGAAGCGCTTCTCGAGCTGAAGCCCCCGGCCGCGCGTGCCCAGCGTGACGACGTCCATGGTCGACCCGCTGCCGGGGTCTTCCAGCGAAACGGACCGGCCGGCCTTGGGCGCCTCGACGCGGACCGTGCCGTTTTCCGCGCGGATGCTCAGCGGCCGTGCCGGCAACGCGGCGCGCGGCTGGATCGCGAGCGTCCAGGCCTCGTCCTTGCGGAGCAGGCGCGCCCCCATTTCGGGCGCCGAGGTCATGCGGATCACGGCAACATCGCCCTTCATGCTCTGCTGCACCTTGGTCACGCCGTCCGCGGCATTGACCAGGCGCTGGGCGAAGCTCGTGGGCGGCGCCCCCTGCGCGACCAGGAACAGGTCGCCTGCGCGCCGGAAGACTGCCGCCGGGCCGGTGGCCCAGGGCAGCGCCACCTGGGTCGGTGCGATGTGGCGCGGGATCTCGCCGGCCTTGGGCGCGAGCCCGCGGGCGATGCGTTCGGGCGTGTAGGTCATGCGGGTCACGCCCTTCAGCGCGGGACCCGAGGTCTGGGCGGAGGGGGGCTGCACGGCAGCGGCTTGCTGCGCCTTCTGTTTGGCGGTTTCGTCCGCTTTCTCCGCGCCGTCCGGACCTTCGCCGGCCGCGATCGACGGCGCACCGGCGCCGCGCGCGCCGTCGTCCCCGCGTTCGACCTGATCGCCGTTCCGGATCCGGAGATTCGTGGGCTTGCCGGGACCGGCACCTTCCGATTCCGTTTCGCCCTCGGTCGCGGTTTCACCGGCCGTGCCGGGCCCGGACGCGGACCGCTCGTCCGGATCGCCGGCCTCACCCGATGCGCCGTCGCCGGAATCGGCTGCCTCGGCATCGGCCTGCGGGTCGCGTTTCTTCGCCTGCTGCCGCCCGCCGTCCGCCTGGCCATCGTCCTTGCCGGCGATACCGCCGGGGGCCTTGCCGGGCTCGAAAACGTCCACGACGATGCGGTTGTCGAGCCGGAAATCGCGGATGCGCGCGCCCGCCTTGACGTCGAGTTCGGCGCGGACCTGCGTCTCGCCCGGGAAGGGCGTCAGGGCGAGCACACGCGAGAGATCCGCATTGCGGTAGTTCGTCAGGTTGAGCTTGGCCGGCTTGCCGAAGGTGACCTCCGCCATGCCCGCGCCGCGATTGTGGTCGAGATCGTAGGAAACCCGCTCGGGCCAGTCGAAAACAACGCGATCATAGCGGTCGTGCGCACCGCCGCGGACCCGCACGTCGAGCAGCCGGCTTCCGTCCGCATCCGGATCCTTAAGGTCGATGACGACCTTGTTGCCGTAGGTTGTGTGCTCGATCCCGTACTGATCCTTGAGCGGGAAGGTGATCCGGTAGCCGTGCGGGCCGGGCGCGGCCTGACCGATGTATGCGTTCAACGCCGGGAACAGCGGCCCGGTCTGGAAGCTCGCGCGCTTGTCGAACTCCACACGCAGTTGGTTGCCTTCCGTGGCCACGCGATATTGCACCTTCTCCGGCCAATCAAAGACGATACGGCCGAAGTCGTCGTGCTGACCGCCGCGCACGCGTACCGCCTGCTGGGCTGCGGCGGCGCCGGCGCCCCCGACGGTAACCAGGACTGCAAGGCTCGCGGCTAGCCGTTTCATTGTTCCTCCTGCGCCGTGGCGCCGATCACCACATCGACGCGCCGCGCCAGCGCCTGGCGCTGTCCTTCGGACAGGTTCTGGGGCAACTCGCCGTACTGGGAATCACCATAGCCACGCGCCACGACGGGCGCTTCGTAGCCCGCCTTGCCCAATGCGGCCGCGACCGACTGCGCGCGCAGCAGGGAAAGCTCCCAGTTGGACGGGTAGCGCGACTGCGGCTGGCGCGGATCCGCGTGCCCCGCAACCTCGATCCGGTTCTCGAAATTGCGGAGCATGCCGCCCAGCGCGAACACGGCCCTGGCAGCGCGGTCGGTAAGCTCGAATTCGCCGCTGTCGAACAGCATGTCCGCGGGCAGCGAGACGAAGACGCGCCCGGATTCCCGCCGGACCACGCTGCGCTGGAGCTGTTCGTGTTCGGCGAGTTGGGCCCGCAGGACCTCGGTGACGTAATCCAGATCGTCCCCCGGCGTCCGATCCGCGGCTGGCATGTCCAGCTTGAACGTCGGCGAGGCCTGCGGCTGGTCGAGCAAGGTGCTGAGCCGCTGCTGCAGGCTGTCCGTGACGCTCTGCCACTGGTCCGTCTTCACGTTGGACATGGCAAAGAGCATGACGAAAAACGTCAGCATCAGCGCGATCAGGTCCGTAAACGTGACCAGCCACGCGTTGGGGTCGTTCTTGCGCCGATGCGGACGCAGCATGGCCGTGCCCATGCCCGCGCTGTCCGCCTCGTTCGTCTCGGTATCGCCGCCGGTCTCGCCCTCGGGCTTGACGTCCTCGTTCATTGCCCGGCGCCTCCGTCCTCGGACACCGCGCCGCGGCTCTGCTTGCTGCTGTACAGGTGGATCGCCAGGGAAATCTTGCCCATGTCCGGGCTCTCCGCGGACACCGGCCACAGGCCCGCGGACACCTTGTCCGCTGCAATGCCCTGCGCGCTCAGGCGGCGCACCAACGCGCCGCCGCGCAACACGGCCAGCGAATTTTGCCCGATCGCCGCGATCTCGGGATAAGCGTGAAGAAACTGGAACTCGTAGAACGTTTTCGACCCTGGCCCCTTGGTGAGCGCCTCGGCCAGACGCCGGAGGAACGCCGTCCGTCCCGGCGCGAGCGCCGTGGAGCCGCGCTGGAAAAGGCCCTGCGCATCCATCTCCAGGCGGAGCACCTTGCCGTCGGCGGACTCGTTCACTTCGACGGCCGGTATGGTCTGCTTGAACAGGGACTTGAGCTGGGTCTTCAGCGCCTTCGCCCCTTGCAGCGGCCCCGTCCCCGCCTGCGGATCGGGGCCGGCAACGACGGCCGGCACCTCGCCCACAAAGGTGACGGCTACACTTTCAAGGACCTTGTGCGTTCGCTCCTTCTCGAACTCGGCCATCGTGGTGAGCAGGATAAAGAATGCCAGAAGGATCAGCTTCAGGCTCAACATCAGGATGACGTTGCCCGAAGAGCTTTCCTTCCGATCCTGCCCGAAGGGGTCCTCGAAATCCATGCGCCGGAAATCGGCCGGTATTTCAGTCGAAGCCGGCCAGCAGGGCGTCGATGTCGTCCTGGCTGACGCCCTCGCCCGAAGCCGCAGGCCCGTTCATCAGCGCCTTGTCCTTGTCCTCCTGGCTCGCCCCGCCTGCACTGTCGTCGCCGCGCTTGCGCCGTTCGCGCGCGACTTCCTCGCCGAAGGCCGCGAGCAGCGCCTCCACCTTGGTTTCGATCTGCTGCAGGGTCTTGACCACCTTGGTGATGCGCTGGCCGGTGATGTCCTGAAAACTGCAGGCTTCGTAGATGTTGGTCACCGCGTTGGTGATCTTCTCCGCCTTGTCGCTGTCCAGCTCCTCGGCAACCTCCTCCACGGACTCCACCGATTCCAGGATCTGGTTCGTGGCATTCTCCGTGGCGCCGACGATCTGCTCCAGTTCGTCCGTGGCCGCCGGAAGGTGCTCGTCACGGATCTCGTCGGGACGGATCTCCGCGATCTCCGCCTTGGCCCCGTCGATGTAGCGCGCCAGCGCCTCGATCTCGGCGTAGAGCTTCAGGTTGACCGCGGAAAGGTCGCCTTCCACCGTCGCCATGACGCTCTCCACGGCAGTGGCGATATCGGAGGGATCGGTGCGCGGTCCCTCGTCCGCCATGGCCTTGAGACGGCGCTCCAGTTCCGCACGGAGCGGGTCGTTCTCACCCCGCGCGGAAACATCGCTCCCCTTGGTTGCGGTCATCGCCTACCCCTCCCGACATGATCAATCGAAGTTGCCGAGCACCGCCGTCAGCTTCTGTTTCAGCGTTTCCGCATTGAACGGCTTGATGATGTAGTTCGTCACGCCGGCCTCTTTCGCCGCAACAACGTTCTCGCTCTTGCTTTCCGCCGTGACCATGATGAACGGCACGTCGCTCAGCCGGGAATCGGCGCGCACCTCTTTGAGGAGCTGCAGCCCGCTCATCGGCTCCATGTTCCAGTCGGAAATCACCAAGCCGTACTTCTTGTCGCGCAGCTTCTGCAGCGCGGTGCTCCCGTCCGTGGCTTCGTCCACGTTGTTGAAGCCGAGCTGTTTGAGCAGGTTCCGAACGATCCGAAGCATCGTCTTGTAGTCGTCGACCACAAGGATGTTCATGTTCTTATCGACGCTCATGTTTTCCTGAACCTCTTTCCAGCGGAGCCTGATCCCAGCGGATGCCGGCAGAAGCCTAGACGCGCACGCTTAAGACGGCGTAAACACCCGCGCCCATCCCGGCCACGTGCTCAGTTCTTGACTTCGGGTACCGGCAAGTCTTTCCGCTTGGCAAGCTCCAGCGTCAGTTGTTGCGCCTTTTCCGACTTCATCTCGGCAAGTATCGGCGCGGTCGCGCGCTCATTCATGCGGTCCACAACCTTGAGAAGCACATTCATCTCAAGATCTTCAAAAATCCGCGCGGCCGCGTCCGCATCCATGTTCGAATAGATATTGACCAGGCGCTTGACCTGCTTGTCCTGCTGATTGTCATAGTCGATCAGAAGCCCCTGGATCTTTTTCTTCAGCTTCTCCAGTCGGGCGATATCCTTCTGAAGGCGTTTCTTCGCCGCTTCGAGAAGCTGCTCGCGCTCGTCTAGGGCCGCCGCGCGCTTGTCCAGCTCCTTGCGCCGCTTGGAAAGCTGCTGCAGCACTTCGATTTCGGCGTCGGACATCGACAGCGGGTCGGTCACCCCGCCCTGGTCCCCGGCCTTGTCCGATTTGGCCGCCGTCTGCTGCCCCTTGCCCGCGTTCGGACCGCCGGTACCGCCGGCTTTCCCGCCGTTGGCGGCGTTCTGCCCGGCACCTTGGGCCTGCGCAAGCTGGACGTCCTTGAACGGATCCTCGACCGGCTTGCTGGGCCCCGACTCCTCGTCCTGGGCAACGGCAATGCTGCCGAAGCCCTGCCAGATATCGCCCAGGCGCAGGCCCAGCATGGCGGTCGCCATGAGAATGAGAACCGGCAGGATTCGAAGGCGCATGATCGGACCTCCCGGCTATCGGACCTGGCGGAGCGCCTGGAGGAGCTGCGGATCCGCGTCGGGCGCGGCCTCGTCGTCGTCCCAGCGCCGCTCCGACGCCGCCGGCTTCGCGCTCTCACGCCCCTCGGCACCGGCCTTGCCGCGCCCCGCGGCACCGCTGTCCGCGGCCTTCTTCGGCTCGCCGCCGCTCTTCGCCGCCGCGCCGCCGCCGCGCCGGCTCTTGTCGATGTCGCTGGCCAGCCGGTCGGCGAGGCCGTTGCCCTTGTCCACCAGGAAGCGCAGGTCGTTCACCAGATTGCGCGCTTCGCTCACGCGGCGTTCGAGCTGCTCGCCGGTGTCGTTGGCCGCGCTCTTGAGGTCGGCCAGCGCCCGCTCGGCGTGCTGGGTGCTCTCCACGAGCCGATTGGCAAGCGTCTCCATCTCCTGCTTGGAGCTGCGCAGCGTCGCCAATTTCCGGTTGAGCACCGAGGCGTAGACGATGGTCGCCACCAAGAGCCCGGCAACCACGATATCGATGATCAGCGAGAGATAGCTCATGCGACGTCACCCTGTCGCGCCGCCTTGTTCTGAATGCGCACCGCGATGTGGCCGTTCTTGCGCCCCATGGGGCCGTGGAACATTTTCACGTCGCCGCAGCGCAGGCTCACCAGGGAATCCTGGGAGACGTTGAGCTGCAGCAGATCGCCCACTTTCAGGTTCAGGACATCGCCCAGCGTCATTTCCACCTCGTCCAGCACGGCGCGCAGGCTGATCTCGGTCTGCCAGAGTTCACCCGCGAGGTGGCTTTCCCAGATCGAGTCGCGGCCGAATTTCTCGCCCATGAACATCTGGAGCAGCATCTCGCGGACGGGCTCCAGGGTGGCGTAGGGGATCAGCAGCTCCATGCGCCCGCCGCGGTCTTCCATGTCCACGCGCAGGCGCGCCACCACGGCCGCGTTCGCATGCCGGGCGATCGTGGCGAAACGCGGGTTGGTCTCCAGGCGCTCGAAGCTGAAGGTGACCGGCGAGACCGGGTCGAACGCCGCCGAGAGATCGCCCATCACGACGTGAACCATGCGCTCGATCAGATTGCGCTCGATCGTGGTGTAGGGTCGCCCCTCGATGCGCATGGGCGCCGTCCCGCGCCGGCCGCCCAGCAGTACGTCGACGATAGAATAAATCAACGTCGAATCCACCGTCATCAGGCCGTAGTTGTCCCATTCCTCGGCCTTGAAGACGGCAAGCATCGCTGGCAACGGAATCGAGTTAAGATAGTCGCCGAAGCGGATGGAATTGATATTGTCGAGGCTCACCTCCACGTTGTCGGAGGTGAAGTTGCGCAGAGAGGTCGACATCATCCGCACGAGGCGGTCGAAGACGACCTCGAGCATGGGAAGGCGCTCGTAGGAGACGAGCGCGGAGTTGACGATGGCCTGAATGGCCGACTGCTCACCCTGCCCACTGGCGTCCGAATCGACGCCGAGCAGGCTGTCGATTTCGTCCTGGTCGAGCACGCGCGTGGAGCTGCCGCCCTCTTCACCGGCGGCCATCTGCTCCCACTCGGCCATCAAGGCATCCTCGTCGATGCCCTCGTCCTCTTCCGCGTCCTGATTGGGCTCGTTTTCGTCCGCCATCGCTCGCGTTCCTACGCTCGGCCGTTCCCGCGCAATCCGGCGCCCGTCACTGGACGAGCATCTCCTTGAACAGGACGTCTTTTACCTTGGCATTTTCAACCGTGTTGTTCACACGCAAAAGCAGCTCTTCGCGCAGACGCTGCATACCCGCCGACCCCTCGAGATCGGAGACGCGCAACTGCCGCAGATAGACCTGGAAGCTGTCCACGATACGCGGGGTCACCTGTTTGATCTGCTCGCGCGCCTTCTGGTTCTCCAGCGCGAGGCTGACCGTCAGCTTGAGGAATCCCTTCCCGTTGCCGCCGGTGTTCAGGTTCACCAGCATCGTGGGCAGCTCGTGGTAATAGACCTGCTTGCCGCCCTTGCCCTCTGCCTGGGTCTGCTCACCGCCGCTGCTGGACGAGCCCAAAACACCCGTGGCGAATAGCGCGCCCGCGACCGCCACGAGAAGCAACAGGGGAAGCACAATAAGCAGCACGATTTTCTTGCCCGACATCCCCTGCTTTCGCGGGGTCGCCTCAAGTTCGACGTCTTCGCTGAGATCCTCGGCCATGAACGCATCTACCAGTGGTGAGCCCGCGCGAACCGGGCGAAACGGACATGCCTGTCCCGAGGTTCGCGGTCAGCACGCTAGGACTTGGCAGTTAACAACGCGTTGAACGGCAGAACCCGCCGGGTCTTCCGGCAACATGTTCCGTCCACCCCGCCCGGATTCCGGGCTGCCCGCCCCGGTTCCGCCCTGCCCGCCCGTGGGACGCCGGACGCACCCGGCCATCACCACGGCTCCCCCAAACCGCCCCAGGAACGGAACACGCGCGCCCGCGCGCGGGCGCACCGAAGCTTGGCACGCAACCTGCATACGGTCAGGCGCGCAAGCTGCCGGAACGCGACGGCAGCGCGGAAGATGCCGGCCGGGCGGCACCCGGTACGGGAACAACGGTAGAGATGGGGCGTCATGGAATCGGTTTCGCACATCACGCTGTCGCGCCAGACGGCACTGAAGCGTCAGATGGGTGTCATCTCCAATAACATCGCCAACATGAACACCACGGCTTACCGCCGTGAGAGTATGATGTTCGAGGAGGTGCTGCGCGAGACCCAGGACGGCGAGACCGGGAACCTCAGCTTCACGCAGGACGTTTCGACGTTCTACAAGCTCGACCACGGTCCGCTGAAAAAGACCGGCAACCCGCTCGATCTTGCCATTAACGGGGACGGTTATTTCACCGTTCAGACCGAGGACGGCGCGCGCTACACCCGCGACGGCAGCTTCATGATCGACGCCGACAACCAGCTCACCACCAAGCAGGGCCGGGCCGTGCTGGATACGGAGGGCAATCCGGTCGAGATCCCGGAAAACGCCGGCCGGATCGAGGTCGCGCGGGACGGCACGATCAGCACGCCCGACGGCGAGATCGCGCAACTCAACCTCGCCGGCTTCGACAACACCCAGGCGCTCGACCGGCGTGCGGACAGCCTCTACGCCCCGGGCGAGCAGGAGCCCCAGGCGGTGGCGGACCCGGAGATCCACCAGGGCATGCTCGAAAGCTCCAACGTCCAGGGAATCTCCCAGATGACCAACATGATGGACGTGGTCCGCAGCTATCAGTCGGCGAAGGAGATGATGGACAACGACCACCAGCGTCAGCTCCGCGCCATCCGGACGCTGGTGAGCACCGGCTAAGCCCTCTGGAGCCGCGATCGGCGCGCGCCGCGCGCGCCGCCCATCGAGGAGGAGACGACCATGCGTGCGCTCGATACCGCCGCCACGGGCATGCTGGCCCAGCAGCTGAACGTGGAGGTGATTTCCAACAACATCGCCAACGTCAACACGACCGGCTACAAGCGCCAGCGCGTCGAATTCAACGACCTGCTCTATCAGGATCAGCGCCGCGTGGGCACACAATCGGCCCAGGAAGGCAACGTGGTCCCCTCGGGCATCCAGGTCGGCCTGGGCGTCAAGCCCGGCGCCACCTACCGCATCCACGAGCAGGGCAGCCTGGAGATCACGGACAACCCGCTGGACCTGGCGATCAACGGCGAAGGCTTTTTCCAGATCACGCTGCCCAACGGCGAAACCGCGTACACGCGCACCGGCTCATTCCAGCTCTCCCCCGACGGCCAGCTCGTCACCTCCGACGGCTTCACCGTGGAACCGGGGATCAACATTCCCGAGGACGCCGTGGGCGTGACGGTGAACCCGGACGGCGAAGTGCTGGTCGACATCGACGGCCAGGTCGCGCCGCAGAACGTCGGCCAGCTCGAACTCGCGCGGTTCTCCAACCCGGCCGGTCTCGAGGCGATGGGCGACAACCTGTTCAGCGAGACCCAGGCTTCGGGCGCGCCCCTGAACGCCGCCCCCAACAGCCCGGGCTTCGGCTCCATCCAGCAGGGCGCGGTGGAGAACTCCAACGTCGAGATCGTGAAGGAAATCACCAACATGATCGACGCCCAGCGCGCCTACGAGATGAACAGCCGCGTCATCAAGGCGTCCGACGAGATGATGCGCACGACGTCGCAGCTTCGTTAACAATTCGGTGACCACGCGCCGCTAGACCTGCGGGGGTGAGTCGAAGCAGCGGCGAGCAGAGGAGCGGACCGGGGCCGATGACCATGGCGATCGCCACGGCGCGCGCACGCGCCGCCCTTACCGCCGCGGCGGGCGGCCTCGCGCTGACGCTTGCCGGCGGCGCGGCGGCCGATAACGTCCGCGTGCGCGAGCCGATCAGTGTGGCGCACGTGATGGTCACGCTCGGTGACATCTTTCACGGCGTCCCGGACGCGAAAGCCGGCCAGGAAGTGCTGCGCGCGCCTGATCCGGGGCGTACGCGGCGGCTCACCGGGTCCCTGCTCAACCGTATCGCCGAGAACCACGGGCTTGCCTGGCACACCGAGGACAGCGGCGCGATCACGCGCGTCCGCCGGAAAAGCCACGAGGTGCCGCGCAAACGGATCAAGGCCGCGGTCCGGCGGGCGCTGGACGAGCGCGACGTCAGCGACGACCTGAACATCGTGCTCGCCAACCCGAACATCGAGCTGGTTCTGCCGACCACGGTTCCCGCCACGGTCCGGCTGGAAGATTTTACCTACCGCCGGCGGGCGAACCGGTTTTCGGCCCGCATCCACGCCCCCGCCACCGGGCGCCTGCATGCGCGCACGACGATCACCGGCGAAGTCCTGCAGATGGTCGAAGTTCCCGTCCTGACCCGGCGCATCGACCGCGAGGAACGCGTGCGCGAGGACGACATCAAATGGGTCAAGCGCCCGCAAAGCGACATCCGTAACAACACTGTCACGGATGCGCAGAAGCTCGTGGGCAACATCGCCCGGCGCCCGCTGAGTCCGAACGAAATGCTGCGCAACACGGCCGTGACCGAGCCCATCCTGGTGGAAGACCGGAGCCTCGTGACGATCAAGCTGCAGACCCAGCGCATGACCCTGTCGGCCAAGGGGCGCGCGCTCGAGGACGGCGCCATGAACGACACCGTGCGCGTGGAGAACATCAAGTCCGAGCGGACCGTTACCGGCGTCGTCACCGCTCCCGGGGTGGTTCGGGTCGGCCCGAACGGCGCGCCGACGAACTAGGAGACGCGACGAGATGGTGTCCGGTTCCGTTCACGCATGGTGCCACCGGGTCGCCGCGCTCGGTCTCGTGCTTGCGGTCGGAGCGGGCTGCGATGCGGTGGACCGGCTGGAACAGGTCGGGCGCAAGCCGCCGCAAAGCCCCATGCAGAACCCCGCCAAGCTGCACAACAGCAAGCGCGTGCAGATCCCCATGCCGGCGCCGCGGCCCGAGGACGACGCGCGCCACCCCAACTCGCTGTGGAGCCCCGGCTCGCGCGCGTTCTTCAAGGACCAGCGCGCCAGCGAGGTGGGCGACATCCTGAGCGTGATCGTCAGCATCGACGATCAGGCGGAGATGGAGAACGAGACCACGCGCGAGCGCGAGGCCGGCGAAAGCGCCGGGCTGTCCAATTTCCTGGGCCTGGAGAGCAAGCTGGACGCGGTCCTGCCCGACGAGGTCAACCCGGCCAGCCTCGTCGACGCCAGCAGCGAAAGCGCACACACCGGCACCGGTGAGATCGACCGCGAAGAGGACATCCAGACGCGGATGGCCGCAACGGTGACCCAGGTCCTGCCCAACGGCAACCTCGTGATCGCCGGGCGGCAGGAAATTCGCGTCAACTACGAGAACCGAATCCTCCAGGTGACGGGGATCGTTCGCCCCGAGGACATCAGCTCGGAAAACGAGATCGACGACGAAGATATTGCCGAAGCCCGGATCATCTACGGCGGCCAGGGGCAGCTCACCGACGTGCAGCAGCCGCGCTACGGCCAGCAGATCTACGACATCATCTTTCCGTTCTGAGGCGTCCGCGCGGCGCGGCTTCCGCCGGGACATCAGCGGCCGCGCTCAGGCGCGGCCGTTCACCGTACCCTGCCCGTCCGCGCCATTCTCCGCCGGTTGCTCCGCGCTGTCGAACATCCGGTCGACGTCGGCCTGACTGCGCCCGGCCTCAACGTGCTCGGTGATATCGACCTTGAGGGCGTCCGTCTCGATGCCGAACTTTTCCAGCGTCTGGCTCAGCCGCTGTTCGATCTGCTGCAGGTTCTGGATGGTGCTCTGGATACGCTGCCCCGTCAGGTCCTGGAATGCCGAGGCCATCAGGATATCCTGAACGTCGTTCTTCGTCGCCGCGATCGCCTCGGCGCGGGTTTCCGGGTCCTGCCAAAGGGTCTCGTCATCAAGGCGCGCGCTGATCCGGTCCGCGGCATCGAGGATCCGGTTGGCCGCGTCCTCGGTGATCTTCAGCACGGCGTCCAGTTCCACGCCGGCCTGCGCGCGCGATTCCCCAGAGCCATGGTGCGAAATCGCTTCCAGGCATTCGATGATTTCACCGAAGCGCTGCTTGACGCTATCCTCGGCCATGCCCACGAGCTGGGAGGCGGCGTTGACTTCGGCGGAAACCTCGTCGAAACGGCGCGAGAAAAACGTCTCCATGCGCTCGAGTTTCGCCTGAACCGCCTCGAGAGAGGCGTCGCCACCCGAGCCGGGATCGGCGCTACGCTCGGTCATGGCACAACCCTTTTCTTCAGCATCGCACCACGAATACACCTTGATCTCATAACGCTAAAAATTCCTTTAAAGCGCTGCACGCCGATCGGGATCGGAACCCTGGGCCCGGAACCCGGACACACGCGTGACCCCCAGCCGGCGCGGCTCAAGCCCCCGGCATCAGTCGTCGCGCTGGGTGCGCTCGAGCCGTTCGTGCCGCTCCTGCGCCTCCAGGGACAGGGTCGCGATGGGACGTGCTTCCAGCCGGCGCAGATTGATGGGCTCGCTGGTTTCTTCGCAGTAGCCGTAGGTGCCGTCCTCGATGCGTTGGAGCGCCTCATCGATCTTGGCGATCAGCTTGCGCTCGCGGTCGCGCGTGCGCAATTCCAGCGAGCGATCCGTCTCGAGGGTCGCGCGGTCAGCGATGTCGGGCTCCGCCAGGCCGCCGTCCTGAAGCGCATCCAATGTTTCGTTCGACTCCTTCAGCAGATCCTCCTTCCACCGCAGCAGAATCTGCCGAAAGTACTCACGCATCGTCTCGTTCATGAATTCCTCGTCCTCGGAAGGACGATAATCCGGCGGAACGGTGACAACCGTCATGCTGATTTTCCGCTCTCCCGTCCAAACAAAGGGCGCAACCCGCATCGAACCGGCACGCCGCCCCCTCGCCGCCACCTTTCCATCATCGGCAACGGCACGGCCGACGGCAAAACCCGGTCCCGCCCCGGACGCGTCATCGGCCGAGCTTCGCGAGTTCGACATGGGCCCGCACCCGGATTTCGTCGAGAACATCGTTCAGTTGCGGGTCGTCGGTGCGGGCCTGCGCGTTGTCCACTTCCTGCGAGAGCCGCTCGATGGTCTCGGCGGGTACGCGTCCCTCGAGCAGATCGAAGCGGAGTTGTTCCAACCGATCCAGCACACGCTGCCCCTGCTGGCGCGCCTTCGAGCGCTGCGCCACCGCGTCGGGGACTTCCTGCAGGGCGAGCAACGCCCCGGCGGCGTCGACCGCGCCGCCTCCGGCCACGCCGGTGGAGCTCTCGCCCTCGGCCTGCTGCAGCGACCGGTCGAACTCGCCGGGCGCCGAACCCCCCGCGTCCTTGCTGCGCCGGACGCCGGGCGTGCTCTGCGCCGAGGTTCGGTCGATCCGCATCCCGAGGCTCCTTTTCACACGCGGCGCAAGCAATCAGGGACGACCGCGCGGGTCAACATTTTCCCACCACGAACCCGGCAGAGCGGGCAACGGCCCGCGCCGCACACGGGGCGCGGGGGAAGGCTTTGCCGGGCCGGCCCCCGACGCAATGACGCCGTAAGCTGGGCAAGAAGTGCCGTCCCCGGCCCATCAAAGCGCCTCGCGCCGCCGGGGCGGCGTTTACCAAATCTTGGCACGCAGTTCGCATGCTGCCGCCCGGAAACCCGCGCGGTTCGCGCCGCGGGACGCACGAAAGTCGCAAGGCACCGATTGACCGCCATGTTGCGTCGGATCGCCCGGAGCTGGCCACCCACCCTCGCCGCCGTGCTCGCGGCCACGGTCTGTGCGGCGTGCGTGCTCGCCGTGGCCAATCCGGCCTCGGCCCAGGTGCGCATCAAGGACATCACCGACGTCGAGGGCGTGCGCGAAAACCAGCTCGTCGGCTATGGCCTCGTCGTGGGGCTGAACGGTACGGGCGACGACATCGACGGCTCCGTGTTCACCCGCGAGAGCCTGATCGGGATGCTGCAGCGCCTGGGCGTCAACGCGCGCGACGAGAACCTGGAGACCGAAAACATCGCCGCTGTCATGGTCACGGCGGATCTGCCGCCGTTCGCGCGCCAAGGCACGCGGATCGACGTCAATGTCTCCGCACTGGGCACGGCGGAAAGCCTGCGCGGCGGACAACTGCTGGTCACCCCGCTGCTGGGCGCCGACGGGGAGGTCTATGCGGTGGCGCAGGGCCCCGTCGCGACCGGCGGCTTCCAGGCCGGCGGCCAGGCCCAGGAGGTCACCAAGGGGGTGCCCACGAACGGCCGCATCGCCAACGGCGCCATCGTCGAGCGCGAGGTCGACTTCAAGCTGAACTCGCTCAAGACGGTCAGCCTCACCCTGCGCAACCCGGACTTCACCACGGCGCGCCGCATCGGCAAGGCGATCAATCAGTTCCTGGGCAACGAGGTCGCGCGCCCGCTCGATCCCTCCACGGTGCAGATGCGCGTGCCGCAGGGCTACGACGGCGGCACCGTGGGGCTGATCACGGACATCGAGCAGCTCCCCGTCTCCCCGGATCAGGTGGCCAAGGTGGTCATCGACGAGGACACCGGCACCATCGTGATGGGGCAGAAGGTGCGCATCTCGACCGTGGCGATCGCGCAGGGGAACCTCACGATCCGGGTCACCGAGACGCCGCAGGTGAGCCAGCCCTCTCCCTTCGCTGAACAGGGGCAGACCGAGACGGTGCCGCGCACGGACGTGCAGGTGGACGAGGGCAAGGAGAACAAGCTCGCCGTGGTGCCGCAGGGGGTGAGCCTGCAGCAGCTCGTCAACGGCCTGAACGCGCTGGGTGTCGGGCCGCGCGATCTGATCACCATCCTCCAGTCGATCAAGGCGGCGGGTGCGCTCAAGGCAAAGCTGGAGGTCATCTGATGACGGCGTTCAGCAAGCCCGCGGTCATGGACCCCACGCTGGTCCAGCAGCAAGCCCGGACCTCGGCGGCGAAGGCGGGGGCGCAGGCGCCCAAGGGCGACCAGCAGGTCTCCAAGACGGCCCAGGATTTCGAGGCCATGTTCCTGGCCCAGCTCTTGCAACCGATGTTCAAGGGCATCGACGCCCAGACCGCCTTCGGCGGCGGCCCGGGCGCGGACGTCTACAAGGAGATGATGGTCAAGGAATACGGCAAGATCGTCGCGCAGGCCGGCGGCGTGGGAATCGCCGAGGACGTCCAGGCGGAAATGCTGCGCATCCAGGAGCAAGCCCAGTCATGAACCTGCTGAACCGGCTCCGCCCCGATAAGACCGGGCGCGCGAACGCGCCGGCCGAGACCGGGCCGGACACCCAGACAGCCGCGGCTTCGGGTTCGGCGGGTGCGCCCGCGGCCTCCGGCGGCGGCGCGGAAGCGGGCGCCTCGGCCTCGCCCCTCCCCGAGACGGGGCCGGTGGCCGAGCTGCTGGCCACCATCGACACCCTGGAGGAGGTGCTGGCGCGCGAGACCGCTCTCCTGTCGGAAAACGATCCCGATGCGATGGCGGAGGTGCAGGAACGCAAGGCCCAGCTCGCCGCGGCATACGAGACGCGCGTGAAGGACCTCACATCCGACCCGACGCCGCTTCAGGAACTCGACGACGCCGCGCGCACGGCCCTGCGCGAGCGCATGACGACCTTCGACCGGACGATGCGCGCGAACGCCCGCGCCATCAACGCCGCACGCGCCGTAACCGAGGACCTGCTGCGCAGCACGGTCGAAATCGTCAAGGACCACCGTCGGGAGAACGGCGGCTACGCCCCGAACGGGACGCGCCGCGAGGAAACCGCGCGGTTGCGCGAGCCGCTGAACATCGACCGCAATCTCTGACCCGGCCCCCGGCCGCGAGAGACCAGGAGAGACGAGCCATGTCGCTAACCGGCGCCCTCAACGCAGCCATTTCCGGCCTTGGCGCCAACCAGAAGCAGATGCAGGTCATCTCCGGCAACGTCTCCAACGCCGGGGTGGAGGGCTATACCCGCAAGATCGCGCCGCAGGAGACCAACCTCGTCGGCACCTCGACCAACGGCGGCGTCGAGGTCAACGAAGTCCAGCGCCGGGTGGACGAGTTCCTGCGCACGCGCATCCGCGATGCGGAATCGGAGCTGAGCTTCGACAAGACGAAGCAGGAATACTTTAAGCGCGTGCAGGACTTCTTCGGCACCCTGGACAGCAACAGCAACCTGTCCAATTCCATCGACGAGCTGCGCCAGTCCGTGGAGGATCTCTCGATCAACCCGGAGAACGCGGCTGCGCAGGCGGATGTGGTGCGCAAGGCTCAAGAAGTTACCGGCCAGTTCCGGCAGTTCTCGCAGCAGACGCAGGACCTGCGCGCCGAGGCCGACCTGCAGATCAAGAACGCGGTCACCGCGATCAACGAGAACCTGCGCGAAATCAAGGACCTGAACACCCAGATCGCGCAGGCCGAAGGGGCCGGCAAGTCCTCCGCCGAACTGCGCGACAAGCGCGACGTTGCGCTCAAGGAACTGTCCCAGCACATGGACGTGAGCACCTTCGAGCGGAATACCGGCGAACTCGTGGTCGTCACCGACGATTCCAACGCCCGGCAGCTCGTCGACGGCACGGCCGCCGAACTCACGTTCGACGCCTCGGGCAGCCTCGGCTCCGGCGAAAACGGCGGACCGGTCGAATACGCCGACGGGACCAACGTCGACGCCGATTCCATCGGCGGCCGCCTGGGCGCCCTGCTCCAGATGCGCGACCAGGACCTGGCGAACTTCCAGGCCGACCTCGACCGCCTCGCCGCGCAGATGCGCGAGGAGGTAAACGCGGCGCACAACCTGGCGACGCCGGGGAACGAGGCAACGCTAGGCAGCGATACCATAACCGGTACTCACCGCTTCGATCAGGACAACAGCGACGGCACTCAGGGCGACACTCCGATCACCGATATCAATGGAAGTTTTGAGATCGTCCGCGTGAACAGCAACGGAGAAGTGCAGAACGCTGTAAACATCGATCTTGATGCGATTAAAAGCGGGCCAGGCGTTCCTACGGACGTCCAAGGACTCGTCGATCGCATGAACCAGTATGCGCGTGGCTCGCCACCATTTGGCAGTGCCAACAGCGGCAAAACTGCTAATCAGGACATCTTTTCTGTAACAGGAGAAGGTAAAGTCCGGATGCAGTCGCCAGATGCTGGCGGTACTGATTTTGTTTTGCGGCAGAACCCCGAAAAACCGGCTACGATCAGTTCGGGTTCCCTATCTCTGATATCCGACGACGACGGTGACGGAAAGGGGACGCGTAACGTCTCGCATTTCTTCGGCTTCAACAACATGCTTGAAACATCTGACGCAAATGCAAGAGATGCTGCAGGCAATACGTTACCTCAAGAACAAAACAATCCGAACCTCGTTACGGGCGATACCTCCTCGAGTCCAAGTGCCAACGACGCGAAAACCGGACCGGGCGTCAGCGCAGCGAGCGTCATCCAGGTCAACGAGGACATCGCCAACGACCCGAGCAAGCTCGGCCGGATCGCCCCCAAAGCCGACACTGGCGAGGACCCCCTGCCCATCGGCAACGGCGAAGTGGGGCAAAAGCTCGCCGAGGCGTTCGATCAAAAGGTCAACTTTGCCGGGCCGAAGAAGTTCCAGGACCCCGCCACCAACCTCACCAAGAACGCCACCGGCGGCAACGTGGGGTCGCGCGAGGTTACCCTCGCCGGGTTCGCCGGCGACGTGCTCCAATTCCAGGCAAGCCGGACGGCCGAGCTTGAACAGACCGTGCAGGCCAAAGAAGGCGTGAAGGAGCAGCTCGCAAAGCGCGCCAACGCACAAAGCGGCGTGAACATCGACCAGGAACTGGCCAACCTTACGACGTATCAGCAGGCCTTCAACGCCAACGCACGCGTGATCTCCGTGGTCGACGAGTTGTTCACCACGCTGAACCAGATGGCGCGGTAAGGGACGACAGCCATGACCGAGATTTCGGGCTTCGCAGCCAACCGTTTCGTGCTCCAGAACCAACTGGAAACCGAATCGCGCGTCCAGAACCTGCGCATCCAGGCCTCGAGCGGCAAGAAGAGCCAAGCCTACGATGGCATCTCCAACGATGTGCGCCGGCTCCAGGGTCTGGAGAGCGACTTCGCGGCGAACGAGGCGTTCCAGCGCAACGTCGATCGGACCGAACTGCGCCTGCAGGACATGGAAAGCTCGGTCGACACCCTCACCGACGTCGCCTCGCGCTTCCGCACCCAACTGCTCTCCGCCGCCAACGACGGCGGCAACCTGGACAGCATCGATCTGGGCAAGATCGCCAAGACCTTCCGCGACGAAGCGGTGGGGGTGCTCAACACCGAACTCGGCGGCCGGTTCCTGTTTTCCGGCAGCGCGACGAATACCAAGCCGATTGACTTTAATAATACAGCAAACTTTCAGGATGTAAAAGCGGGCAAATATTATCAGGGAAACGACGAGATCCTCTCCGCACGGATCAAGGAGACAACGACCCTCGATTACGGTGTCACGGCGGATCCGACGAACGAGACCGGCACCCACAAGCTTTTCACAGCCCTTCAACGGGTGATTGAGAATCCGAATTCCGAAGAGGCCGTCGAACAGTCCATCCGCGACATTTCGGGCGGCGAGGCGGACGTCTCATTGGACTACAATACGAGCGATCCGAGTGCGAATTTAAACACGGCAGATGGCGGAAATCTTTCGGGTGCTTTAACTCTGAATATTGAGGACCGCACGGGCAGTGTGATCGATACGATTAACGTCAATACCTCAACAAACAGCCTTAACGATGTTGCCAATACGATAACATCGAACACCAATGGCGTCTCTGCTCGGGTAGCAAATCAAGGCGGCGACCCGAAGCTCGAGATTTTCTCGGATGGTGGAACCCCGCGCGTGGAAACAAGCGGTGGCTTCTCGACGGCTGCCGCGGGCAAAACCCTCGACCAACGCGTCGATGGCGCCATTGACGAACTCTCCGACACGCGCTCCGCGATCGGCAGCACGCGCGGGCTGTTGGAGACGACGAAATCGCAGCTCGATACCAGTCAAACCCAGCTGAACAACAGCATCTCGGACGTCGAGGACGTCAACCTCACCCGGACGATGACCCTGCTGGCGCAGAACCGGACCTCGCTCGAGGCGTCCTTCGCCATCACGGCACGGCTCCAGCAGACATCCCTGCTCAATTTCCTGCGTTAACATGAAGCGGGAGGCGACCATGACCCCCTTGGATACCGCGGCCGCACCGACGACGTCCGAAAACGCCGAGAGCGGCACCACGGACTCCGACAACATCATCCACCTGGGCACGCGCTTCGGCACGTTCGAAATCGATCTTGCCAAGACCGTCTGGATGCCCCAGGGGCCCCTGGGCTTCACCGACCTGCAGAAGTTCGCCGTGCTGGACGCACCGGACTCCCCGGACAGCCCGTTCAAGCTGTTCCAGTCCATCGAGGACAAGGGCGTGACCTTCGTCGTCACGCCGCTGCCGCCGGCGAGCGAGCTGATCAGCGAGGAAGACCTGCGGGCCGCGTGCATGTCCTACAGCATCGCCCGCGAAAACGCCGCGTTCCTGCTGATCACCAAGATCCGGCGGGACAACGACGGCAACCCGATCACCTCCGTCAATCTGCGCGCCCCCATCCTGGTGGACATGGTCAACCTCGTTGCGCGCCAGGTGGTGTTCAGCGGCGACACCTATCCCATGCAGCTCCAGATCCAGGGCGTTCCGGAGCAGGACGTGGAACAGGAAAGCGACCGGTTCGCGGAATAAGCACGCCCGTCAACACCGCCGACGACATCACCACAAACCAACGGGCGGGCCCGCGGGCCCGCCCGTTTCATGTGTGCGGCACACGGATCGACGCGACGCGCGGCGGGCCGCGGCGCCCCCGGCTCACTCCGCGGGCACGCGCTGGGAGTCCCGGCCCTCGATGGTGATCGGGTGTTTGAGGTGCGGGATGATCTCCTTCGGCACCACCTGCCAGAAGTTGTCGCGCTCCGTATGCCAATCAATCAAAAGGCGTTCGGCGAAACGCGACTGGGTCTCGTGCGCGTGCTCGGCGACGAGATCGCGCAGCACGCCTTCCCAGTGCTCTGTGGCAACCTGCTGCCAGAGCACCTGATCCGGGTTCACCCGCGCCGGGAACGCGCCCTCTGGGTCGTAGACGAAGGCCATGCCGCCGGTCATGCCCGCGGCGAAGTTGTCGCCAACGGGGCCCAGAATCACGGCGACGCCGCCGGTCATGTACTCGCAGCCGTTCGCGCCGCAGCCCTCGACGACGGCCACAGCATCGGAATTGCGCACGCAGAAGCGCTCGCCCGCCTGCCCCGCGGCGAAAAGCCGGCCGCCGGTGGCGCCATACAGGACGGTGTTGCCGACGATGCTGTTCTTCGTGGTCTCCAGCGGGCTCGCGGTCATGGGCCGCACCACGATGGTGCCGCCGGACAGGCCCTTGCCCACGTAGTCGTTGGCGTCGCCGAACACCTCCAGCTTCAGCCCGCGCACGGCGAACGCGCCCAGGGACTGCCCCGCCGAGCCCCGCAGGCGCACGGTAACGTGCCCGGGACGCAGCGTGTCCATGCCGAACTGGCGCGTGATGTGCGAGGACAGCCGGGTGCCGATGGCGCGCTGCGTGTTCCGGATGGTGTACTGGAGCTGCATCTTCGCCCCGTCCTGGAACAGCGGCGCAGCGTCCTGCACCATCTGGGCGTCCAGGGTGTCGTCCACCTCGTTGCGGTGCCGGAGCGTGCAGTACGTCGGGTACCCGCCCGGATCCGCGCGCACCAGCAGCGGATTGAGGTCCAGGTCGTCCAGGTTGGGCGCGCCACGGCTCACCTGATGCAGAAGGTCGGTGCGCCCGATTACCTCGTTCAGGCTGCGCACGCCCAGCGAAGCGAGGATCTCGCGCACCTCCTCCGCCATGAAGGAGAACAGGTTCACCACCTTCTGCGGCGTGCCGGTGAACTTGGCGCGCAGCTTCTCGTCCTGTGTGCACACGCCGACGGGGCAGGTATTGGAATGGCACTGGCGCACCATGATGCAGCCCATGGCCACCAGCGAGGCGGTGCCCACGCCGTACTCCTCGGCACCCAGGATGGCGGCCATGACGATGTCGCGCCCGGTCTTCAGCCCGCCGTCCGTGCGCAGCTTCACCCGGTGGCGCAGGCGGTTCAGCGTCAAGGTCTGATGCACCTCGGCCAGCCCGAGTTCCCACGGCACCCCGGCGTACTTGATCGAGGTCTGCGGGCTCGCGCCGGTGCCACCCGCGTGCCCCGAGATCAGAATGACGTCCGCCTTCGCCTTGGCCACGCCCGCGGCGATGGTGCCGATGCCGCTGCGCGCCACGAGCTTCACGCAGACCTGGGCATCCGGGTTGATCTGCTTCAGGTCGTAGATGAGCTGCGCTAGATCCTCGATGGAGTAGATGTCGTGGTGCGGCGGCGGCGAGATCAGCATCACGCCGGGCGTGGCGTGGCGGCGCTTGGCGACCATCTCGGTCACCTTGAAGCCCGGAAGCTGACCGCCCTCACCCGGCTTGGCGCCCTGGGCGACCTTGATCTCGATTTCCCGGCACTGGTTGAGATACTGCGCCGTCACGCCGAAGCGCCCCGAAGCGATCTGCTTGATCGCACTGTTCGGGTTGTCGCCGTTCTCGTCCGGGCGAAAATGCTCGGGGTT